>JAJDEV010000037.1 GCA_029259605.1 Planctomycetota bacterium
TGCGTCAGATCAGCGCTTCGCGACCGAAGCGCGTGGAGGCGACCTTGACGGGTCGTCGAACCCGGTGAGGAAGGGAAGCGTTGATATGGCGCGCAGCTGCGTCGATCTCGGTGAAGGCTCATGAATGATCCGGGCTAGCTCGGGTCGAGCGTTGCCGCGGGGGAACGAGCGGGACACGTTTCGGACGACGAGTTCGTGCGCCTCCTCCGAGCGACGAAATCGCGCGCCGAGCGGTTTCGACGCTCGCGCTCGCTCGATACGCTCGCAGGCGCAGAGTCACGCATCCCCCCACGACACCCCGCACCGAGGTCCCCCATGCGTCCGTCCACTCTTCGCGCCTCCATCCTCACCGTCGGCTGCGCACTCGCGCTCGCCACGAACGGCGTCGCCCAATCCATGCGACAGGTCGAGCGCATTCCACGCATTCTGGCCGAGCCGCTGCAGCTCACCGGCGGGACCCTCCAGCGCCTGGTGCTCCCGTATCGCGCGGACGGTTCGTTCGAGTTCCAGGTCGAGCTCGGAGGCGAGCGACGCACCGCCGTGGTCGAGCCGCACTCGCTGCGCGCCGACGGCTTCCGCATCGTGGAGCTCCGGCGCGACGGCACGGAGGTCGAGCTCCCGCTCCCCGCGCCGACAACGTTTCGCGGTGTCGTGCTCGGCGATCCGAACGCGGTCGTCGCGGTCAATCTCTTCGAAGGTCAGCTGACCGGTGTGATCCTGACCGGCAGCGAGACGTGGGGCATCCAACCCGCAACCGAAGGGATCGCTTGGCTTCCGCGCAACGCGCACGCCGTGTACCGCCAGGACGAGATCGAGTCGCGCTCGATCGGCTGTCCGACGGTGGCGATCGAGCCGCACGAACACGGCGCCGACGCCGGCCGGCTCGGTTCGCTCGGAAGCGCGTCGGCGCGCAACGCACCCGAAGTCGCGCAGATCGCGGCCGAGCTCGAGCCGCGCTTCCGCAACCTCTGGGGCGGCATCCCCGGCGCCGTCAATCAGGCGTCCGCGATCCTCAACGCGGTCGACGCGATCTACGCGCGCGACGTGAACGTCACCTTCCAGGTCACAGCGCTCATCACGCGCGAGGCCGGTTACTCGACGAACTCCAGCGCCGTGCTCGGCAACATGCGCAGCATCTGGAACGCGCGCGCGCTCGACATCGTGCGCGACGTCGCCCACCTCTTCATGGGCAGCACCGGAAGCAACACGATCGGAATCGCCTACACCGGTTCGCTCTGCACGAACTCGCACTACAGCGTGTCGTGGCACACGGGCTCCCTGACGTCGCGCACCGCCGTCACGGCACACGAGCTGGGTCACAGCTTCAGCGCTCTGCACTGCGACAACTCGGCGCAGTGCTTCATCATGTGTTCGTTCATCGGGGGATGCAGCGGCAACATCACCGCCTTCGCACCCGTGTCCCAGAACGTAATCAGCAACTACGCGGCATCCCGCGTCTGCCTGAACTAGCAGTCCGTGGTGAAACTCACGATGTCTTCGGAGCGTGATGAATGCGCGCTGACGAGGCGCGCTGACGACGCGTATTCGCTGGATACTCGGAGGAAGCGGAACGCGGGCAGCGCGGATTCAGCGCGCTCCGAGGAGGTCGTGAGTTTCACCACGGGCTGCTAGCCGTTCCTACGCCGCGCTGCGCGCTGTGCCCTTCGTTTCGAGGTGCGCGCGCAGCGCGTCGAGGCAGCGAGAGTCGAGCGCGCTTCCGCGCATTTCTTCGAGCGTCTCGAGCGCGCCCTCGAGCGGCATGCCCTTGCGATGCGGGCGCTTCGAGCGCAGCGCGTCGTAGATGTCCGCGACGGCGATGATGCGCGACTCGAGCTCGATCTCCTCGGCGTCAACCGCGTGCGGATAGCCCTGGCCGTCCAAGCGTTCGCGGTGCGACGAGACGAAACGCGCCAGGTTCTGGAAGGGATCGAGCCTGGACAGGATGGCCTGGGCGTGGACGGGTTGGCGTTTGACGGCTTCCCACTCGGCCTCACCGAGCTCGCCCGTCTTGTCGAGGATCATATTGCTGACACCGAGCCGGCCGATGTCGTGCAGATGCGCGGCGCGCCGCATCCACATGCGCCGCTCGTCGCCGAGCCCCAACCTGCGTCCGATCGCGTCCGCGAGGCGCGCCACGCGCGCGCTGTGTCCCTTGGTGAACGGACTCTTCGAGTCGACGACGATGCCGAACGCCTCGGTGATCACGTCGAGGCGCGCGTTGTTCACTTGCAACCATCCCGAGCGCGGCTCGAGCGCGACCACTCGATCGTCCAGACCGTCCTTCTCCAGACCGCCCCAGAAACCGTCGCGCGCAGCGGCGTTCCGCAGCGCATCGACGAGCTTCGGATCGAACCAGCGACCGCTGCGCGCAGCCGCCTCGGAGAGCGCGGCCTCGGGGCCGTGCTTGGCATGAACGAGCTCGACGACCTGGGCGAGCAGCGCGATGCGCGCGCCCAGCGGAATGCTCTCGCCGCCCAGCCCCTTCGGGCTCCCCTTGCCGTCCCAGTGTTCGTCGAGGCTCCTGATCGCGTCCACGACCGGCTTGCCGAAGCCGAGCTTCTTCACGACGCGCTGCGCCTGCTGCCCACGCAGATGGCTGAGCTCGTTGTTCGTCGCCGCCTGGGTCTTGAGCAAGCGCCAGAGCAGACCGGCGCGCTTCGAGAGCGAGTCGCCGAAGCTCTTCTCGGAGAGGACGTAGCGCGAGATCGAACCGAGCTTGCGCATGTTGACCGCCTTCGACTTGCCCTTGGTCGAACGGTCGTCCGCACCGAACGTCGCGACGAAGCGCGCCGCGTTGCTGCTGCAACCGATGTCCTTCAGCAGCGTCGAGTAGAACAGGTACCAGAGCGGCTCGGAGCCGAGCTCGAGCTCTTCGCCGACTCGCATCGCGATCCAGCACGTGCGCAGCGAATGGCCGGGCGACTGGCCCTCGGCGAGATCGAGCGCGTAGCTCAGCGAGACGATGACCTGGGACAGGAGCAGGCCTTCGGTGGTCGACGGACGAGCGTGTTGATTCGGCATGGCGAGACAGGGGGTGAATCGAGTCGATCGGCCAGCGCGCCCGACTTCTTGAGCGCCCCCTGCGGTCCGCTCGGCGGTGGCGTAAGTCCCTCCCGCCACCGGGCTTTACGGCGTCAGCGGGGGCACAGGCTCGCGCGCCGAGCCGTTCCGATGGAAGGAAGTCGGCCCCTCGCCGGTCGCACCAACACGGGGCGCGGACGCATCGTTTGCGGTGTGCCTCCTCGATGACACTCGAACGCTCCGTCCTGAAGCGCCTTCAATCCGGCGACCCGCGGGCCCTCGAAGACTGCTACCAAGTCTTCGGTGCGCGCGTGTTTCGGCTGTGCCGCATGCTGTTGAACCAAGACTCCGACGCCGAGGACGCGACCCAGGAGGTCTTCCTCAAGGTGCTCGATCGCGCCCGTCAGTTTCGAGGACGCGCGCGCTTCTCGACCTGGCTGCACCGGCTGACGGTCAACCACTGCCTCTCGCGGCTCGAGAAGGAGCGCGTGCGCCGCGCGGACTCGCTCGAGCGGGAAACGGCGCATCACGCGTTCGAGTCGGACCGTCCGTCTCCGGTCGAGTTCGCCGAGCGTGCGGAGGCACGGCGCCACCTCCAGGCGTTGCTCGCGCGCGTTCCCGCGGACCAGCGTGCGGTGCTCGTGCTGCGCGAGATCGAAGGGCTGTCCTACGCCGAGATTGCCGAGGTCGTGGACGTGCCGGTGGGGACCGTGATGTCGCGCCTCTCCCGCGCCCGCGTCCGGCTGACCGAGCTCGTCGCACCCGCATCGAGCGCACCGGCGCGCCCCGTGACTCCTTCCCGTTCCGCCTCATGAACGAACAACGAATCACCGACCGCTCCGGCAACGCGCCGTGCGCCAGCATCCAGGAACGCTTTGCACTGCGTCACGACGGCGAGACGGTAGCGCAGACGCGCTCGGCGGACGACGCGCACGTCGCCACGTGCGCCGTGTGCGCGCGCTTCATCGCGACCCTGCAGCGCACGGCGCCGCTGTTCGACGCGGCGCGCGAGCTCGAAGCTCGCCCGCGCATCGAGGCGCGCCTGCGCGCAGCCGTCGCGGCGCGCACCGCCGCGCGACCGCGCGGGGTTTGGACGCTGCGCCTGGCGGCCGGCTTCGTCGGATTCCTGACCGTCTTCGCCATCGCCCGCGCCGTCGGAACCGGCGCTCGCTCCGACCGCGCACCCGAGCGCGGTGGCCCGCACGCCATCGACCGCTTCGTCGGCGCGACGCGCGCGCTCACGCTCCGAACCGACGCGTTGGCGTTCCCCGAGAGCGCCCTGCTCGCCCGCTTCTCCGCCATCGAGGACGAACGATGAGAACACCCTGGACCCCGTGGCTGCTCGGCGGCGCGTTGATCGCGAGCCTGCAGTGGAACTTGCGCTCGGTGCAACCGGCGCAACCGGTCGACGGACCGAGCGCATGCGCACTGCGTGCGGAGAGCGCGCCGGCCTTCGATTTCGACGCCGAACAACTGGCGCTGACCGACGCGCAGAAGAGCCAGCTCGAGACCCGCTGCGGCATGGCCTGCTCCGACGCCGCCGCGATCGAGCGGTCGATCGAAGCGCAAATGCACGCATTGCGCACCGCGTTGTCGGCGCCCGAGATCGACCGCGAACACGTCGACGCGCTCGTCGCGGACATCACGAGCCAGCGTCGCGCGTTCCTCGAGATGTGCGTCGAGTCGGTCGTCGCCGTGCGCGAAGTGCTCTCCGCCGAACAGGTGAGCACGCTGCTGGAGGAGTGTTGCCCGACAAGTTCGCCGGAGTGTTCGACGGACACGGAATAGCGCGCGGCGTTCGCCGGTCGGACTGCGGGGCGACGGAACACGTCCGGCGCCAACGCATCCACGACTAGGAGAATTCGAATGCTCAAGATCCTGACTTCCGGTGTTCTCGCGCTCTCGCTCGGCATGTCGATGCTCGGGTTCAGTCGCGACGAAACCGCGACTCCGACCGACGCTTCGGCGCTCGATTGCCTGCCCGCTTGCATGGAAGACTGCGATGCGACCGTCGAGCGCCTGCCCGACGGAACCTGTCGCGTCGACTGCATCGATGAGAACGGCGAGGCGTGCTGGGCGATCGTCGCGTGCGATCCGAACGGAACGTGCGAAGTGCTCGAGCGCAGCGCGAACTGCGAGCTGCCCGAGTGCGACCTGGGCGGCTGCGAGCAGTCCGCGAGCGATACGAAGCGCGCGAGCGAGTGCAGCACGGCGGCGGCGCGTCCGAGCTGCGACGGCGGCGCGTGCCCGTCGAGCGCGGCGCCGAACTAGCCCGGGTCATTCATGAGCATGCACGCCAAAAGCTGCAATCGACCGGCTACGCCGGTCTCTCGGCCCCTGCCGCACATCCTCATGAAGAACCCGGGCTAGCCCGCGTTGGCCGGCCGATCGCCCGTTGCGGCGGTCGTCCGGCACCTGCGCAGGCGCGCGGAGACGCGAATCGCCGCGTTCGCCCCCGAACGGGAATTAACGGACTGCCCGAGTGTTGCTCGCGCACTGCGCGGGACGCGTACTCCACGCTCCAGCCCTTTCTCATCCCCCGGCGCCACCGACGACCGAATCCCCGATCCGCGACGTCGGGGGAATGCTCCGCCACCTGAGAAGCTCGGCCAGACTCAGCCGCCGACGAACGCACCCCAGCATCCTCGCCGGTGTTTGCTCCTCGTCGTCCGCGTTGAAACGCCGCCGAACGAAGTCCCTCGCGCGTGATGCCGTGGTGTCCGAGAACGCGATCAGCGCGAGCACCTTCACGAAGACCGGTCGACCGCGTCGAGCTCGACGAGGCGACGCGCGACGCGCTGGCTGACGTCGGCTACGGCAACTGAGCGCGGACGAGCTCGAGCAGGCACTGGGCCGCGAGGTCGTGACCGAGCGGGTTCGGATGCTCGTCGACCGGCGCCACGCGCACGTCGAGCGGCTCGTAGGGCTCGAAGACGTCGAGCAGGTCGCGCGTGAAGGTGAAGCCCGCGGCGTCCGCGGCATCGATCACGCGCGCGTGGATGTCCTCGAACGGGTACGCGTCCCACGACGTGCAGTGCGCTGCGTCCGGAAAGACGACCAGACCGATCGGAACTCCCGCACCGCGCGCGCTGGCCACCATCGAGTCGAAGCCGTCGACGACGCTCCTCCACTTCTCGGGCTCGCCGTAGAGGCTGCGCGTGTAGTAGCCGTCGCCGAGTCGGCGCACCTTCGCCTTGTGCCGGCGCTGTGCGAGGTAGCGCAGCACGTGCGAGTGCTGCCACCACTTGGCGCCCGTGAAGTACGTGTGCAGCGGCTGGATCGCTTCGATCTCCGGGTCGTTCAGCACGTAGGCGACGAGGATCAACGCCGGATCGAGCGGCAGCGCGCGTTCGGCGATCACGATCGCCTCGTCGCGCGTCGTGTAGCCGCCGACTCCGAAGTTCAGCACGTCGAACACGCGCCCGCCCGCGGTGAGCTCGGCGTCCGCGTTGAGCAGCGCCTCGAGCCGGTTGCAAAACGTGTCCTCGACCTCGACGCCGTAGCCGAAGGCATACGAGTCGCCGACGACCGCGATCCGGATCAGGCCGTCGACCGCGGGGCGCGGTTCGTCGTCGCGCATGCCGAGGCTGTTCGTGCGGACCCGAATCGGCCCGACGGGGAGATCGCGGTTCGGACCGAGCTCGTAGGCGAGCCCTTCGAGCTCGGACGGCTGGTAGACGCGCCGCGTCCAAACGCCTTGCGCCGCTTCGCCGAGCGGAGCCAGGAACTGCACCGGCGCGCGCCAGCGCAGATACAGCTCCCAGCCGACGAGCGGAGTCGCCATGGCGATCACGGCGACGAGCAGACGGGTTCGGATGCGGGCAGACATGGGCGCTTCGCGGCGCACGGTAGACGTTCGAAGTATCGCTCGCAATCGACGCGATGACGCCCGCCCGCTCCGTTGATGTTCCGCCGACCGCCCGTAGACT
Organism: Planctomycetota bacterium; assembly: GCA_029259605.1. Lineage (GTDB taxonomy): Bacteria > Planctomycetota > UBA1135 > UBA1135 > OFTM281. Next base: position 6,951 of record JAJDEV010000037.1, read on the forward strand.
TCGAGCGCCGCACCGCGGAGCGGATCGGCTCCCGCACCGATCATGCTCTTCAACAGCGTCGAGTTCATCGCCTTCTGCGTCGTCGTCCTGACGCTCTACCGGTTGGCGCGCACCGTCCGGCTACAGAACGCGCTGCTGCTCGTCGCCAGCTACCTCTTCTATGGCGCGTGGGACTGGCGCTTCCTGATCCTGATCGCGTTCTCGACGCTGGTCGACTACGTGACCGCGCTGCGGATCCAGGACGCGGAGAGCGCCGGCGCTCGCAAGCGCTGGCTGACCATCAGCATGGTCTCGAACCTCGGCCTGCTGGGGTTCTTCAAGTACTGGGACTTCGGCGTGCGGTCGATGCTGGCGCTGCTCGACCAGGTCGGGATGCACCCGAACGTGCACACGCTCGAGATCATCCTGCCGGTCGGGATCTCGTTCTACACGTTCCAGTCGATGAGCTACACCATCGACGTCTACCGCGGGAAGATCAAGGCGACGCGCGACCTCGGTGCCTTCGCGCTCTACGTGGCGTACTTCCCGCAGCTCGTCGCGGGTCCGATCGAGCGCTCGACGTCGCTGCTCCCACAGATCACGCAACCGCGTCGCCGCGTCTCGCGCGAGGACGTGCGCATCGCGTGCCTGTGGATCTTGCTCGGGTACTTCAAGAAGGTCGTGATCGCCGACACGCTCGGGCTGATGGTCGACAACGCGTACACGCACACGGACGACATGACCGGCGCGATCATGTACGCAGCGGGTGCGGGCTTCGCGCTGCAGGTCTACTGCGACTTCGCCGGGTACTCGCTCATCGCGCGCGGCGTGTCGCGCCTGCTCGGCATCGACCTGATGCGGAACTTCCGCATGCCGTTCCTGTCGCGCACGACCTCCGAAGCGTGGGATCGCTGGCATATCAGCCTGTCGACGTGGCTGCGCGACTACCTCTACATTCCGCTCGGCGGTAGCCGTGGAGGCACGCTGATGCGCTACCGCAACCTGATGCTGACCATGCTGCTCGGGGGACTGTGGCACGGTGCGGCGTGGCCGAAGGTCTTCTGGGGTGGATGGAACGGCGCGATCCTCGTGCTCGGACTCGTCTTCCGTGGGAAGAGCAAGCCCGACGGCAAGCCCTCGCTCTTCACGTGGGTGCGCCAGACGGCCGTCTTCATGCTGCTCTGGATCAGCGGGCTGGTCGTCTTCCGTTCGCGCGACATGGACCACGCGTTCGTGATCATCGGCAAGGTCTTCACCGACTTCCGCTGGACGCCCGAGCTCGCGATCTACCTGAAGCCGCTGCTCGCGTGCTACGCGCTGATCTACGCGTACCACATCTGGCAGGAGCGAGCGGACAACGAACTCGTGCTGCTCGAGGCCAATCGCTACGTGAGGACCGCGGCCTACGCGTTCATGCTGATCACGATCGCCGTCGTCGGCTTCCGCCCGCAACCCTTCATCTACTTCCAGTTCTAGCGTGCCTCTATCCACTCATCGGGTGCCCGCATGAAGGGCAACGCCGTACTCCACATCCTCGCCGTCTGCGTCGGCGCCCTCGCCGCCGAGGGCTTCACGCGCCTCACGATCGAGCCAGACGCGATGTTCGAGATCGCGTTCTCGCCGGGCGCGCAGACGCCGAGCGAGAAGTACGGCTTCGTCTACACGCCGAACTTCGACGGGTACATGCGCCACCCGGACAAGGTGTGGGCGGTTCCGGTCGCCTTCGACGAGTACGGCTTCCGGAAGCCGGCAAGCACGCCCGACACGACCGCGGACGAACGGCTGAAGGTCGTGCTGATCGGCGGGCGCTCGATGACGATGTGCTACGGGTTGCCCGACCACAAGACGATCCAACGCTTCATGGTCGAGGACGCGGAGCGCCCGCTCCAGGTCCACAGCACGGGTTGGGCCGGATTCGATCCGCTGCGCAGCTGGCACTACTACCTCGACACGCTCGACCGCGACCTCGACGTCGACGTCGCGCTGTTCTGCATCAACCCGGGCGCGATCGAGCAGTACGGCACGCTGCCCGACGACCTGGCGACGATCCCGCGCCACCCGATCCAGGAGCGCTTCTTCTACATGATGGATGGCAACGTCCGCATGCCGAAGGACGCGCTCGAAGACTGGCTCGGGCCCGACTACTTCGCCTCGTATGTTCTGTATGGGCTGCTGAGATATCGCCAGTTCCCGCAGCAATGGCTGGCCGCATGGACGCGCGACGAAGAGCCCCCTGCGCAGCGGGGTCCGGACGACGAGGTGGGTGCGGCGCCGATGGCGGCGAGCGACGCGGAGACGGGACGCCGGCGCTATGCCGAGTTCATGAACCGGATGGCCGCGCACTTCGCCGAGCGCGGAGCGAAGTTCGGCGTGCTGTTCCTCGCGTCCCGCGGTCACCCCGTCGACTGCTACACGCCGTTCGACGACGCGCTCCCCGCCGCCATCCCGAGGCTCGACCTGCAGGCGCGACTCCGCGCCGGCATGCAGAACGCCGAGTTCATCGGGATGGGTCATTACAACGCGCGCCACTCCGCGTTGATCGCCGCGCAGCTCGACGCGTTCGTCTTCGCTCTCGCTGACGAGTAGCCGCGGTCCCCTGCCGCGAGCGCCCCATGGACAAGCTCCTGATCTACACCGGAACCCGCTTCGACCGCGAGGTCCCGCTCGCCGACGTGACCTCGATCGGTCGGCTCGCGAAGAACACGATCCAGCTGGAAGCGGCCGAGATCTCGCGCGTTCACGCGATCATCACGCGCACCGCGACGGGCTTCGTCGTCACCGATCAGGGCAGCATGAACGGCACGTCCGTGAACGGCCGCAAGCTCGCGCCGAAGAAGCCGGCCGAGATCACCGACGGCGACCGGATCCGGCTGGAGTCGTTCGAGCTGCGCGTCTCGCTCGCGAAGCACGCATCGAACTTCGACGCCGCGCGCGTCAGCGAATCGTCGATTCGGCTCGAGCGCGTGCTCTCGGCGCCGCCGACCCACCGTCAGCCGCTCGCCGACCTGGCCCAATCGGGGCACGCAGACGCGGACGGTCCGATCTGGAACTCGGGCACGACGCGACTGGTCGTCGCCGACATCATCGACGAGGCGCCGGGCGTGCGGACGTTCCGCTTCGTCGGCAAGCGCACGAAGCTGTTCACCTACGAGCCGGGGCAGTTCGTGACGCTCGCGCTCGACATCGACCTCGAAACGGTCTACCGCTCGTTCAGCCTCTCGTCGACGCCGTCGCGCCCGCACACGCTCGAGCTCACCGTGCGGCGCTCCGACGACGACAACGGCGCGAGCGCTTGGATGCACGACAGCATGCGGCTCGGCGACGAGGTCTCGATGCACGGACCGTCGGGGCACTTCTCGTGCACGCCGTTCCGCTCGCGCAAGCTGCTCTTCATCACCGGCGGAATCGGGATCACGCCCGTCATGTCGATGCTGCGTTGGATCGCGGACACGGCGGCCGACGTCGACGTCGTCGTCGTGCATTCCGTCGGCGCGCCCGCGGAGATCGTCTTCCGCAGCGAGCTCGAGTTCCTCGCCGCGCGCCACCCGGGCATCCGCATCCACACGACCGTCACGTCGAACTGGGACGGCGCGCAGCCCTGGGCCGGGCGCACGGGGCACGTCGACCGCGCGATGATCTCCGACGCGGCGCCCGACCTCGCGGAACGCCACGTGTACCTCTGCGCGCCGGCGCCGATGCGCGAGGCGGTCGTCCTCGCGCTCCGCTCGCTGTCCTTCCCGCTCGCGAACCTGTGGACCGAGAGCTTTCGCGACGACCGCATCGCGGTCGGCACGGTCGTCGAGCCGCCCGGCGAGCCCGAGACCCCGTTTGCGCCCCCGACCAGCAGCCTGACCGATTCGAGCGCGGGCGAGCCGCCGCGAGCGCCCGTCACCGCGCCGGGGCAGGCGCCCGCCCGCTACACGGTCCGCTTCACGAAGAGCGGCGTCGAGGCGCGCGCGACGGCGGACATGACGCTGCTCGAGATCGCCGAAGCGAACGGCGTCGAGATCCCGTACGGTTGCCGCGCCGGCGAATGCGGCACGTGCGCGGCGCGCTGCTCCGGCACGAACATCCCGACCCACGCCGCCGACACGACCTTCACGTGCGTGACGCGCCCCGCGTCGGACGTGGTCGTCGACGCCTGACCGCCTTCCGAGCCCCCACCCATCGCGCCGCCATGACGAACCGCCGACCGCTCGCTCTCGGTCCGCTCCTCCCGCTCGCGTGCCTCGTTGCGTCCTGCTCGACGCCCCAGGCACCTGACCCGTCGGACGCGCACGAACAACCGACGGCGGCGGGCACGTTTCGCCCCGAACCGTTGAGCGACGAGGCGCTCGCGGCGTTCGGGCTCCCCTACGAGCTCATCGAGGGCGAGCCGATGTTCCGCCTGATGGACCACGACGCGATCCCGTCGATCGATGCGCCGACGTTCGTGTCGGTCGACGAGGCGAGCGCGTGGATGGACGTCGACGAGACCGTGCTCGGCGTGGTCGGCCGGGATGGAACGGCCAAGTGCTACTCCGCCTGGCAGCTCGACGACCACGAGATCGTGAACGACGTGCTCGACGGAGCGCCGATCGCGGCGACCTGGTGACCGCTCGCGAATGCGGGAGTCGTGTACTCCCGCGAGCTGGACGGCGCGACGCATCGCTTCGGCGTCACCGGTAGCCTCTGGCACGGAGTGCTCGTGATGTTCGACCGCGAGACGGGTTCCTATTGGACGCAGATCGACGGGCGCGCGATCCGCGGCGCGAACCAGGGTGCCACGCTCGCGCACGTCCCGTCCGTGTTCACCACGTTCGGCAGCTGGGTCGACGCGCATCCGGACACGCTCGTGCTCGACAAGGCGGACGACGAGCGCGGGCAGGCCGCGTCGCACTACGCCGAGTACTTCGCCGATCCCGAGCGGCTCTTCTTCGAGCACCTGGGTGCGGACATCGACACGAGTGTCGTGCGGCCGAAGGAGATCGTCTTCGGCGTCCGCAACGCGGGCGACGCCGTTGCCGTGCCGCAAGCGACCATCGAGCGCGCGGGCATCGTGCACCTCGAGGTCGGGGGCGATGCGATCGTGCTCCTGCGGGATGAACGCACCGGCGAGGTGCGCGCGGTGCGGAGCGCGCGCGAGCTCGTCCGGGTCGCGGGCTACGAACCGACGGTGCGCGTCGCGGATGCCGCGAATGGCGAGGTGATGCGCGTCGACACGCTCGAGCCCGTACGCGTCGATCGAGCGTTCTGGTACGCGTGGGCGCGAACGGTGCCCGACGCGCGCGTCCACGGCGAGTAACTCGGCCGACATCGCGACACCGCGGTCGTCCACGCCGCGTTCTGTTCGTCGGCGTTCGGCTCAGCTACGCTCTGCGACCTCGCGCCCGCTGCGCGAGTTTCGCCACAGCCAATCAAGAAAAAGGGGGTCGGATCATGCTCGTCGTCAATACCGAGTTCGTTCCGGGATTCGAGGTCACGAAGGTTCTCGGACTCGTGCAAGGCAACACGATTCGCGCCAAGCACGTCGGTCGCGACATCGCCGCCGGGCTCAAGAACCTCGTCGGCGGCGAGCTGAAGGGATACACCGAACTCCTCACGGAGGCACGGCGTCAGGCGATCGAGCGGATGATCTCGCAGGCCGAGCAGCTCGGCGCGGACGCGGTCGTCAATGTGCGCTTCACGACGAGCGCGGTCACTGCGGGCGCGGCCGAGCTCTACGCCTACGGCACCGCGGTCACGCTCGCCGGAGGTGCGTGATGGACGGCGACGCAGCCACGTTCAACTTCCTCATCCTGCTCGTCCCGATCGTTTTGATCGTCCTCGGCGCCGGCGTCGGCGGTCTGACCGCGCGCACCCACCTGCGCAGCCTCGAACGTCGCGAGGCCGAGCTCACCTCGATCGAGGTCAACAACCTGAAGTTCGTGCGCGACCCGGGGTCCGCCGCGGACACACGCATGGTCCTGGGGCAGGTCGTCATCGCGACGGACTACTTCAAGAGCCTCGCGACAGCGCTCCGCAACCTGGTCGGCGGCGAGATGCGCGCGGCCGAGGGCCTGATGAACCGCGCGCGGCGCGAGGCGCTCGTGCGCATGCTCGAGGACGCGCGCTCGATGAACGCCGACGAGGTCTGGAACGTGCGCTTCGGCTTCTCGAACATCTCGCAGATGCGCGGCAAGCAAGGCGCGATGCAAGTCGAGGTCTTCGCGTGGGGAACGGCGGTGCGACGCGGCGCGTCGGCGTAGGAACAGGGCGTGGACGGTGAGATTCCCACCGGCCACGGGATCGAGGACGAGCCGCAGTTTCGCGCGGGTCGACACGCGCCCGACCCTTCCGAGCTCGAGGCCGAACGAACGCTCGAACGCGAAGCGTCGGCCGGCGGGCACGATCGGGACGAGGCGCTCGCGTCCGTCTTCGAGGAGTCGCACTCGTTCCTTTATCGAACGGGTCCGAGTTCGGCCGTGTTCGAGCGCGACGTCATGTGCGCGCACTGCGGTCGCGACCTCTACGGCGAAGTGCGCGGGTTGCCCTGTCCGACCTGTGGGCACGAGCCCGCGCGCGTGTGGAGGGACTGGTACGAGCGCCGTCGCGCGGGCGTCGCGGCGTGGCAGAGCTGGATGCTCTTCGCACTGGTCGCGCTCTTCAGCGGTCCGCTCGCGATCATCGGCACGCTGATCTCGGGCCACGGCGGCGGGATCCTGCGCAGCACCGTGTTCGGCCCCACGATCGAGGAGATGCTGAAGATCGGCGTGCTCGCGTTCCTCGTCGAGACGCGCCCCTACCTGCTGCGCGGCGCGTGGCAGATCCGTGTCGCGGCGCTCGCATCCGCGCTCGCCTTCGCGACGATCGAGAACCTCGTCTACATCTTCTGGTATCTCGACGACCCGTCGCGGTCGCTCGTCCTCTGGCGCTGGAGCGTGTGCACTTCGCTGCACGTCGTCGCGACCTGCATCGCGGCCCAGGGCATCGTGCGCGTCTACACGCGCTCGCATCGCACGCTCGCCCGCCCGGATCTCGCCCACGGGTTCCGCTGGCTGGTCGCGGCGATCGCGTTGCACGCGCTCTACAACGCCGTCGTCCTGGGAATGGAGGCCGCCGGCCATGCGTTCTGACGCCGGCGTCGAGAACGCGTTCGTCCAGCGCCCGCATCGCACGGTCTTTCGACTGTCGGTGCCGGTCTTCTTCTCGCTGATCGCCGAGCCGATCACCGGGCTCGTCGATACGCACTACGTCAAGGAGCTCGGTGCCGACCCGCTCGCGGCGCTCGGCGTGGGCACCGCGCTCTTGTCCGCCGTCTTCTGGATCTTCAACTTCCTCGGCACCGGCACGCAGACCGAGATCGCGCGCGCCTACGGATCGAACCGGCGCGAGGACGGTCGTTCGATCGCGTCGCTCGCGATCGTCCTCTGCCTCGGGTTCGGAGCGGTCCTCGCCGCGCTGGCCTGGATGTTCGGTGGCGCCGCGGTCGATCGCATGGAAGCGGCGAGCGGTGTGCGCGCCGACGCGCTGCGCTACATCGAGATTCGCGCGCTCGCCGCTCCCGCCGTGTTGCTCATGTCCGCCTGCTTCGGCGCGCTGCGCGGCGTGCAGGACATGCGCAGCACGCTCTTCATCGCGGTGTTCGCGAACGTCGTCAACGTCGTGCTCGACATCCTGCTGATCTCCGGCGCGGGGCCGATCCCCGCGCTCGGTGTCACGGGCGCGGCGGTGGCGACGGCGATCGCGCAATGGATGGGCGCGATCTGGGCGCTCGTCTTGGTTCGACAACGCATCGGCCTCGGCACCGAGCTGCACCTGCGTGACGCCAAGCGCCTGCTCGTGGTCGGCTTCGACCTGTTCCTGCGCACGGGTCTGCTCACGCTCTTCCTGCTCATGACGACGCGCGCGGCGACGAAGATCTCGAGCGAGGCGGGCGCGGCGCACCAGGCGATTCGCAACGTGTGGCTGCTCGCCGCGCTCTGCCTGGACGCGTTTGCAGCGACGGCGCAGAGCTTGACGGGCTACTTCCACGGCGCGGAGCGGCCCGACCTCATGCGCCGCGTCGCCTCGGTCACGTGCAAGCAGAGCTTCGCGATGGGCGTGGCTCTCGCGCTCGCGATGCTCGCCTCGACCTCGGCCGTCGGCGCGCTCCTCGTGCCCCCCGAGGCGCTCGCGGTGTTCGCGTCCGCCTGGTGGTTGTCGGCAGCCTTCCAACCGATCAACGCGCTCTCCTTCGCGACCGACGGCATCCACCTCGGGACGGCGGACTACACCTATCTGCGCAACGCGATGCTCGTGTCGACCACGCTCGGCATCGGCGCACTGCTCGCGCTCGAAGAGGCGGGCCAGCTCACGCTCGGGAGCGTCTGGGGCGTCACGGCCGCGTGGATCGCGGTGCGCTCGGTATTCGGAATGGCGCGCATCTGGCCGGGTTCGGGAGTGTGGCGGCGCTAGCGGGCTACGCCCCCGCCGCGCGCAGCATCGCCTGCGCCTTCGCGTTGCCGCGTTGCTGCGCGATCTGCAGCGGGGTTTCCCCATCGCGACTCCAGTTGTAGCCCACCGCGGTCGGGTCGGCGCCGTTCTCGAGCAGCCACTTCGCGAGGTCGAGATCACCGCGCAGCATGCACCAATGCAGCGTGGTCGTGCCCGTGCTCTCCTGGTCGACGGACGCGCCGTACATCGTGAGCAGCTCGGCCATCTCGTGCCCAGCTCCTCCGAGCAGCGTGTACCACATCACGGGGAAGTCGTGCGCGCCCCGCTCGTGGATGAGCGTCGCGTCGCGTTGCAACCAGAACTCGACGGACTCGAAGTCGCCGGCCGAGACGGCCGTCGGCAACGAGAGCGGCGCGCCGTGGTCGAGGTGGTAGCGGATGATGTCCCGCGTTCCGATGTGCGCACATGCCTCGATCGCCAGCTCGTCGTCGGTCGAGATCGAGAACACCAAGCGTTCGTCCTTCGAGACGAGCTCGCGCACCTTGTCCAATTGGGTATGCGAGCTCCCCGTGACGGCACCCTGCACGTCCCGCGAGACGTCGGAGAGATCCGGACGCACGATCGGCTCGCGGTTCGCGTCGAGCGCGAAGCGTGACGCGCGATTGTCGCGCGGCAACGACGCATGCCCGGCCAGCAACCTCTCGCCCGCTTCCCATCCGAGCTCATCGGCGAGCGCGCGCGCCGTGCGCCCCTCGTCGTCCTTCGCATCCACGGCGGCGCCCTTGCGAATCGCGAGGCGCACGAGCAGCGGGTCGCGGCGCAAGACCGCGCCGTGCAGGACCGAGCTGCCGCCGCGCTGGCGCGCGTTGACGTCGGAGCCGTTGGCACAGAGATCGGCGACCGAGATGCGCGCCCACGTTCCGGTCACGCACTCCATCGCGCCACGCGCGGGCGTGTAACCCGTCCCACCGTCGGGCGCCGCGTCGGGCTCGCAACCCTTCGAACGCATGCGCCAGGAGTCGCGGCTCGCGACGAGCGCAGCAGCATAGAGCGGCGTACCTCCGACGGGATGCGCGCGGCGCAGGAGTTCGGGGTGCGCCGTCGCGAGCGCGTTGAAGCGCCCCCAGTCCTCGGCCATCACCGCTTCCACGATGTCGAGCGTGATGCCGGTCGCCTGCAGCTCGGCGGCGACGTCCTCGCGTCCGTGCACGTTCGCCAGCACGAACGCGGAACGCCCGACGTCGTCCTTGGCGGTCGCGAGCGTGGCGTCCTCGGCGAGCAGCTCACGCACGCGCTCGAGGTCGCCGCGCTTGACCGCTTCGAGGAACGCCGCGGGATCGGGCGCGCCCGCACCGGGCCGTCGCCGGTTCGGGCGAGCGATCGTCCTCGCGGCCGAGAAAGCGGGCAGGGAGAGGAGCGCTCCGAGGGTCGTGCAGGCTTGGCGTCGGGAGAATTGCATGGTCGTTGGGCCTCCGAGCCCGGGTGCCCGGGATGCGCCTAACGCCCCCGGTATCCACGAGAGCGCGGGCACGGGTCCCGCGGGGCCAAGTTCCCACGGAACGCCGCTCGAGGGCGCGCGACGATGGGGGTTCGCCCTAGCAGCCCGTGGTGAAACTCACGCCACCCTCGAACGCCGCTGGATCCGCGCTGCCGGCGTTGCGCCTCCTCCGAGGCTCCAGCGAATACGCGTCGTCGGCGCGCCTTGTCAGCACGAATTCATCCCCCTTCGTAGTTGGCGTTAGTTCCACCACGGCCTGCTAGGTTCACGCGTCGGAGTTCGCGCGCCGCGCGACGTTTCTCGCGAACTCCTGTCCCCCGCTGCGCGCGACTCGCGCTTTGGGTTCGAGACTCCATCCGCGATGACCGAGCAAGCCCCCTGGACCCCCCTCGTCTACGACGAGCTGCGCCGCATGGCCGACGCGCTGATGTCCAACGAGCGGGCGAGCCACACGCTGGAGCCCACGGCGCTCGCGCACGAGGTCTGGATCCGTCTCTTGAAGAGCCGCAACGCGGCGTCGCTCGACCACGGCGAATTCCTCGGCGTCGCCGCCCAGGCCATGCGCCGGATCCTCACGGACCACGCGCGACGGCGCGCGTCGAGCAAGCGCGGCGGTGGGCTGCGGCGCACGACGCTCGACGGCAAGTCGCCGACGACCGAGCCGCAGGAGTTCGCGCTCGATATGGACGCGGCGCTCACCGCGCTCCAGGACGTCGACGCCGAGCTGGCGCGCATCGTCGAGCTGCGCTTCTACGGCGGTTGTTCGAACGAAGAGATCGCTTCGGCGCTCGAGACGTCGACGCGCACGATCAAGCGACGCTGGCGCTATGCGCGCGCGTGGCTGCAACACCACATGCAAGGGAACGAGGCATGAACTCCTGGGGCGCAGTGCAACAGCTCTTCGAGCGGGCGCTCGAGCTCGACGCGGACGAGCGCGAGCGTGTTCTCGCGCACGAGCGCGAACACGGCGACCCGAACGTGGTGCGACGCGTCGAGGCGCTCCTCGCCGCGGACTCCGCGCCGCTCGAGGGCTTCGATTCGAACGCCACGGACCTGTTGCAAGAGCTGCGCGCCGAGCCGCCGGCCGCCGCGCTCTGCGGGACGACGTTCGGCGACTATCGCGTGGAGGCGCACGTGTCGACGGGCGGAATGGCGCACGTCTATCGCGCGACCCGGACGAGCGCCGGGACCGAACGTCGGGTCGCGCTCAAGGTGCTCCGCCCCGGACTCGACACGGACGCGTTCCTGGAGCGCTTCCAGCGCGAACGCGAGACGCTGGCCGACCTCGAGCACGAGCACATCGTGTCGTTCCTCGACGCCGGCGCGCTGCCCGACGGCCGTCCGTTCCTCGCGATGGAGTACGTCGACGGAGCGCCGCTGACCGAGTGGGCGCGCGGCGTCCCGTTGCGCGAGCGGGTCGAGCTCTTCATGCGCGTGCTCGCGACGGTGCAGTACGCGCACCAGAAGCTCGTCATCCACCGCGACCTCAAGCCGTCGAACGTGTTCGTGACGACGCTCGGTGCGCCGCGCCTGCTCGACTTCGGCGTCGCGGTCGTGCTCGAGACAGAGGGCGACGCCGCGGGCGGGCGCGCTCCGCTGACGCCGGTTTACGCGAGCCCCGAGCAGTTGCGCGGCGGAGCGCTGACGACCGCGAGCGACATCTACTCGCTGGGCGTGATGCTGCACGAGCTCGTCACCGGCAAACCGCCCTCGATCGACGCGTCGGAGTCCGATGCGGCGCGCCGGCCGAGCATCGACGCGCGCGGCGACCTCGGTGCGATCATCGACAAGGCGCTCGCGCCCGACCCGGCGCAACGCTATCGCTCGGCGGATCGGTTCGCCGAGGACCTGCGCCGCTACCTCGCCCTCGAGCCCGTCTCCGCGCGCCCGTCGTCGTGGGCGCACCGCACGTCGCTCTTCGCGCGACGCAATCGCTGGCCCGTCACCCTCGGCGCCGCGGTCGTCGTCGCGCTCCTCACGGGCTGGATCGGCGCCGACGTCGACCGACGCTCGGCGCAGGAAGAGGCGTCGCTCGGTTGGGGCGCGCACAGTCAGGCCAAGTACGTGGCGATCCTCCTCGAGGACTGGATGCTCGAGGCGATCGCGCGCGACGAAGCGCTGGGCGAGGACGCGACGCGTTACCTCGAGGAGTCGCTCGACCGGTTCACCGATCGGCCCGAGGCCGAGACGCTCGTGCACCTCACGCTCGGACAGATCTATCTCGAGCGCGGCGACCGTGCGCGTGCAACGCCGCACATCGAGCGCGCGTGGGAGCTCACGCAATCGACGCGCGGCATCGGGAAGCGCGACCGCGAGCGCGCGTCGCTGCTGCGCGAACGGCTCGCCGAGGGTTAGCGCCGGTCCAAATCCGGACTTCCACGTAGACATCGCGTTCGAGCGGGAATATCGAGCGCGTCCGCGCCTCGAAGCGCGTCCACAAGTTTGTTCCTCCGTCTCCATTCCATCCGAGGCCCCTCTATCATGAATCACACACGAACGACTCTGCTTGCCGCGCTGATGCTGCTCGGCGCGGCGTGGACCGCGGCTCCGTCGTCCCTCTTCGCGTTCCAACGTGAACCCGTCGAAACGACGCGCAAGCTCGCACCCGCGTTGCCGCGCGCCGCTTGGCCGCCTCGACCGGACGCGATCGTCACGCTCGACTCGACCACGGCCGGCGGACCCGCGTCACTCCAGCCGCTCCAGCTCTGGTCCGCGTACGCGGTACCGGCGAACCGCGACCTCGTCATCACGAACGCGGCGATCCTCGGCGAGGAGATGACGTTGCTCGGCTCCGGTTTCCAGCGCTCGGGCGAGGCGGACCCGTCGCTGCGAGACTCCGCGCTCGACCCGGGCGCACCGCTCGGCTGGGTCTTCCCCGCCGGTTCGCAGGTGGTGCTGCGGAACGACGGCGCGCAGGCGAACGCGCTCGAGTACACGCTCGCCGGTTATCTCGTCGCGCGCGACTGATCGCGCTCCCTACGGGCGCGCGACGATGCGGTAGTCCCCATCGCGCGCGCCCGACTCGACCGTCCACTCCGGCGTCAGCGTCAGAGTCCAGCCGTCGCCCGCGAGCTCGGGACCCTCGAGGTCCGCTGGCGCCGCGAGGTGCGTGCGTCCGTCGTCGCACAGGAGCGCGCCGCCGGGCGCATCGGCGACACCCCACTCGTCCGAGATCCAGAGCGTGCCGTAGACCTGTCCCACCCCGTCGAGCGGCTCGATTCGATTCGGATCGAACGACCGACGCGGCGTGCGGGTCGGAAGGACGAGGACCGGGCCGTCGACGAAGCGCGCGCGGTGCACGACGGCGCGCGCCACGCGCAGTCGCTCCCGTTCGACCTCCTCGGCACGCACTTCGGCGGCGCCGTAGCGACCCGCGCGTTCCGCGGCCGCGCGCGCGAGGTCCGTCGGCTCTTCGATCAGCACGGCGAGCGACAGGAGCTCGGACAACTCTCGCCCCGCGAGGAAGTCGGAGCGCCACGCCGGATCGTAGGCGTCGAGCAGCAACCCCAGCGCCGGGCCGGTCGCGTAGGCGAACGAGCGCGTGAGCGACTCGCGCGCGACCAGACCCTCGAGCGCCGCGATCGTCCTCGCGCTCCGAACGCTCGCGTTGTCGCTGCAGAGGCGCACGCCCGTGTACTCCGCCGATCCCTCCACGCGCTCGAGCCCATCCTCGAGCTCGGCGCCGTTCGCGAAGAGCGAGCGGCGCAGCGCGCGGAACAGCATCGCGTCGGCCGCGGCTTCGTCGCGTTCGAAGTCGTCCTCGGCGCGCAACGCCGCCGCGAGCGCGCGCGCTTCGAGCCGCAGCCACAGGCGTCCGTCCATCGTCGCCAGATGCGGGCAGGGGCTCGCGGCGGCCGTGATGCGCAGCTCGTTCTGGACGTTGTGGAACGACTCGTGAACGAGCAGGTTCGCGCGCGCGATCGCGTCGGTCGGCGGCGGCCACATCAGCATGGTCCAGCGCGTGCCCGCCCACTGCACGGCCGTGTTGGCGATGCCGCGGTCCGCGGGAAAGCGCCCGGCCCACATCCCCTTCCACTCGAACAGGACGCCCTCGGCGTCGGCGCGGTCGGCGACCACCGTGCGCGTCTCGGGATCGACGAAGAGCAGCGGCCGGCCGAGCTCGACGCCCCAGAGCTCGCCTCCGTCGCCCTTCACGATCGCGGCCAGCGCGTCGATCGCCGCGCGCGCCACGGTCGGGTCGATCGGCGGCGCGTCGTGTTCCTGGACGGAGACGTGCGCAGTGTCGCCCTCCACGCGAATGTCGAACGTGACCCACGGAGCATCGAGGCCTTCGATGTCGAAGTCGAAGCGCGGATCCTCCAGGTCGAGCCCCTCGACCGGGACCGTGAAGTAGCCGCGCCCGTGCGCGTCGATCTCGACCGTCCGCGCCCCGACCGTCTCGCCGTCGACTTGGGTCGTGACGCTCCAACCGTGGAACCATCCGGCGCCGTACGCGACGCCGGCGAGGGCGGCGCTCGCCACGCCGATCGTCAGCAGGCGCCGCGCCCGACGCTGCGCACCGCGCATGCGCTCGTGCGCGCCGAAGAGCTCGCGCGCGAGGCGCTCACGGTGGGCGTCGTGGATCCAGACGGGTTCGCGCAGATCGGCGAGAGAGCGGGCGAGTTCGGTTTCCATGGGCTCTGTGCGTTGCGGGTCGTTCATCGGAGCGCTCAGCTCTCCTTCGTCGATGCGGGCATGCGCCTTAGCAACGCGGCGCGCGCGCGGCTGAGGCGTGACTTCACGGTTCCCTCACGGCATCCGAGGACCGTCGCGGTCTCGGCCACAGACAGTCCGTCGACGTAGTGCAGCGCGAGCACCGATTGGAAGCGCGGGGCGAGCGCACCGAGCGCCTGCCGAAGGTGTTCGACGCTCGCGTCGCTTGCGGACACGCTCGCATCGTCCGGCCTCTCGCACTCGGCGAGACGCGCGAGCGCCGCGTCGCGCCGCCGCGCTGAACGCATCCACTTGTTCACGTCGTTCGTGGCGATGCGCAGCAGGTAGAAGCGATACGGAACGCCGCGCGAGCGATAGCGCCGGATGCGACGCAGCGCGGTATGGAAGACGCCGGCGACCAGATCCTCGGTGGCGTGATGGTCGCCCGTTCGCCGCCAAATGTGAGCGGCGACGGCGGCGTAGTGCCGCTGGTAGAGCTCGGCGAAGGCGGCCGGGTCGGAGGCGGCGCGCGCGATCAGCTCGCCCTCGTCCGGCGCGTGCGTCGGGCGCTCGCGCGGGGAATCGACGACGAGCCGCGGACTCGCGGCGCTCGTGCGGACGGCCTGGTTCCTACCCATCACCTCACTACAAGCCCCGACGCCCCGGATCGGTTCCCGGAATTCCGTTTCGTGCCGGGCGCGCGGTCCCACTAACGCGAGCGCGCGTCGAAGAGCTCCTTCTGCGCGGCGAGGATCGCCTCCATCTCGGCGCGCCGCTCGCCGTGCAACAGCGCGATCGCCCGCTCGAGCGTTCGAATCGACTGCTCGACGTGACCCAAGCGGCTCTGCGCGTCGGCCAGGACCAGGAGCGGGTCCGCGGAATCGAGATCGAAGCGTTCGTCCGTCAGCAGGCGTTCCACCGCGGCGAAGTCCAGCGCGCTGCGGGCGATCATCGCGCGTACCGCGGCGACGCTCGCGAGCCGGTACCCGACGTGGATCTTCTCCGAGGCGCGCGCGAGCAGCGCTTCGGCCTCGTCGTAGCGCTTCTGCTCGTAGCGCAACGAGCCGTAGTTCATGAGCGCCGCGCCGCTGTCGACGAACGAGAGCACGTCGTCCGGTTCGTCGAGCACGGCTTCGTACTGTTCGGCGGCGCGCTCCTCGTCGCCGGCTTCCTTGTACCCGCGAGCGAGGTAGAAGCGCCCTTCGCGGAAGTTCGGGTCGCGCGCGACCTCGGGTTCGAACAACGCGACGTCGTCGTGGAAGCGCGCACCGCCCGTGGCGGTCGCATACGCCGCGACGACGAACCACGCGGCGAAGCCGACCGCGTACGCGCGCGCCGCCGGCGGACTCGCACGGACGCGACGCCAACCGCACGCGACGAGCATCCCGACGCCGACCGACGCGAAGTACCCGTAGTGCGGAGACGAGAAGCGCGGCAGCGGAACCACGTTCAACGCGGGCGCGAGCGCGAGAGCGAGGAACACGAGCGCGACCCCGAAGCTCGAACCCAGCCGGTCGCGCAGCGCGAGCCACGCGGCGACGCACACGACGAACAGCGGAATCACGGCCGCCGCGGAGCCGAGCTCGACGACGCGCGCCGCGTCGCTCAGGCCCGGGCGGAGCGGAACGATCAGCTCGAGCAGGCGGTCGCCGAGCACCGCGAGCCGCGTCCCGAGCGCGGCCGAGAGCGGGAGATCGTGATGGTGCGAACCCCAGACGCGCGGCACCGCAGCGGCGCGGAGCGCGGCGTACGCGACGACGACCGCGGCCATGCCGAAGACCAGCGGCGCGCGCACGCGCGCGGCCCCCGAGCGCCGTGCACGCAGCTCCCACACACCCGCCAGGGCCGGCACCCAGGCGATCGCGGTCTCCTTCGAGAGGAGCGCGAGGCCGAAGCACACGCACGTCCACAGGATCGCGAGCACGCCGCCCGACGCGCGCGCGCGCACGTAGGACGCGAGCGTGAGCAGGACGAAGAGCGTGACGATGAGCTCGGGGCGATACGAGATCGCGCCGGCGGGCAGCCACGAGAGCGGATGCACGGCGACGACACACGCACCGACGGTCGCCTCGATCGCGTTGAAGCCGACGTATCGACGCAGAAACGCGAGCGTCGCCACACCGACGAGCATGTGCAGGAGCACGTTGGTGAGGTGGAAGCCGAACGCGCGACCGCCGTACACCGCGGCGTCCACGCTGTGCGCGAACGCGACGACCGGCCGGTAGAACGCGGTGCGTCCGTAGGGCTCGAGGAGGAGCCGCCCCCACTCGCCGGGCGCTCGCACGGCGGTCGCCTGCTCGATGTCGCCGTGGTCGAGCCACGCGAATCCGTTGTCGATGTAGGACGCGTGCGAGAAGAACGCGGTCAGCGCGACCAGCACGTACGGCGCGAGCCGCGACGCGATACCGCGCTCCATCGGAGACCCCATGCTCCGCAGACTAGCGTCGCAGGTGTCCGAGCGCTTCCGGCGAAACCGAACTACGCCGCCGGCCGATCCGACAGGTCCTCGACGAACGCCTTGGCGTCTGCAAGTCCCATCCCGTACGTCTCGCGCACGAGACCGATCGCGCGCAGCTTCCGGCCGCGCTCGATCAGACCGATGATCTCGCCGTCGACGTCCTCGGTGCTCACGCCGCCGTGCTTCACGCCGCCGCGGATCTTCTCGAGGATCGCGACGCCGTTCTGCTCGAGCACACGCAGCATCGATCGACCGTGCCACTGCACACGCACGCGACCGGGATCGGCGACGAAGACGGGGACGTGCTGCGAACGCGTTCTCGACTTGATCCCGAGGAAGCTGCGCTCGGGACCATCGCGCAGACGCTCCACTTGAACGGCGCGCTGCAGGTCATCCGTCAGGGACGGAGCGACGAGCAACTCCAGGAACGCGACGCTCGCCTCGCTGTCTCCCGACATGCCCATCGACTGACGCTCGACGACCTTGCGCGCGCCTTCGATCTCGTCGAATCCGAAGTACGCCGCTGTTTCGTCGGCGTCCTCGAACGCGTGGTTCTGGTACGAGCGCAGGTGCAACCACACGCCTCCCTTCCCGACGCGCATGGCCCAGTTCGACGCGCGCAACGACGCGGCGAACGCGCCCCAGACCGCGGCGAGGATCCAACGCATCAGCGTGGCGACGAGCAGCGCGAACGGAGCGAACGGAATCCAGCCCCACCACGGGAGCTCGCGCGAGGCGGCGGTGAGCGCGGCGCATCCGCCGGCGATGGCGATCGTGAAGAACACCGCCGCGATCAGGGTCCCGAGCCAGGATGCGCGAAAAGTCTTCAGGCTCGCCCCGTCGGGTGCCTCGGTGTCGCGGAACAGGCGCATCGCCGTTCCATCGGCCCCCGGTCGAGCCCGAATGGAGTCGCAGCGTCCATTCCTTCCCCTTTCGGCGAGGGGCCGACTCAGCCCCTGATGCGGAGCTCCGTGGTACTCTGGTCTGGTCCATCACCCCGTCCTCCGCCCCTCCAGGACCTCTCGGGGACGCGGCGTGCACGGTTCCACTTCCCGACTCCAAGCCACGCCGGCGCGCAACGCGCGCGCCTTCCATCGATGAAATCGCACCGCGCTATCACTCTGTCCATCGCTCTGATCGTCGCCCCGTCGATCGCCAACGCGCACGACGACGAGGTCCACAAGCTCGTCGCGTCGAACGGCGCCGCGGGCGACTTCTTCGGTCGCTCCGTCGCCATCGACGGCAGCGTGCTCGTCGCCGGCGCGCCCAACCATGCGGGCAGCGGAGCCGCATACGTGTTCCACAACGAAGGCGAGGACTTCGTCGAAGAGACGATCCTCATGCCCCTGGACCTCGGCGCCGGAGACCGATTCGGTCAGTCCGTCGCGATTTTCGATCACGTGATCGTCGTCGGCGCGCCGGGCCACGCGGGAACCGGCGCCGCCTACATCTTCGAGGAAGACGGCGGCGTATGGAGCCAAGTGGCCAAGCTGCTCCCCGCCGGGCTGGTCGCCGGTGACGAGTTCGGACTCTCGGTCGCGGTCTTCGAGCACGACGCGATCGTCGGCGCGCCCGGCGCCCCCGGATCGGCCGGTTCGGCCTACGTCTTCGAGGAAGACCTCGGCGTCTGGTCGCTCGAGGAGCAGATCTACGCGCTCGACGGCTCGACCAACGCCCGCTTCGGTTACTCGGTCGCGATCATTCACGAGCAGGCGGTCGTCGGCGCGCTCGCGCAGGACGGCGTCGTGGCAAAGTCCGGCGCGGCCTACGTGTTCGACCTCGTCGACGACGAATGGGTGCAGAGCGTCAAGCTCCAGGCCGCCGACGGCGGACTCGGTGACTTCTTCGGCATCTCGGTCGACATCAACGAACAGGGCTGGCTGCACGTCGGCGCCAGCGGCGACGACGACACGTTCGGCGGCACGGGCGGCCTCAACTCGGGCTCGGCCTACGCCTATCGCAACCAGTCGGGTTCGTGGGTGCTGAAGCACAAGCGCGTCGGCCTGTCGCCCGGCGACAACCTCGGCACGTCGGTCTCGGCGTCGTACAACTACAGCGTCACCGGCGCGCGCGGCTTCGACAGCCCCATGGTGGGCGCCAACACCGGCGCGATGATCCTCTGGAACGTCAGCAGTCCGCTGCTCGAGCAGATCTTCATCGCGTCCGATCAGGCGCCCGGCAGCCTGCTGGGCGGCGCGGTCGACGCCAGTCCGTGCCTCCTGGTCGCCGGCGCCAACAACGATGATGAGCTCGGCGAGAACGCGGGCGCCGTCTACGTCTTCGCGACGCTCGAGGGTGCGGCGAATCTGCTGAACGGCTCGGGCGTCAACCCGCTCGCGATGGCGAGCGACGAGCTGCCCAACATCGGCATGGAAGGCCACATCGACGTCGATACGACCGGTTACCCGACGGCGGCCGTCACGCAGGTCTTCCTGCACAAGAAGCTGCGCGCGACGCCGCAGGTCACGGCCCTCGGCGAGATCCTCGTCGACCGCTCGAGCACGCTCATCCTCGCCACCTACGAGATGGGAGCGGGCGTCATCGCCCACCACTACACGATCCCGAACGACCCGAGCCTCATCGGCTTCCAGTTCGGCGCGCAGGGTGTGATTCGCGAGGCGCCCCCTGGCCTCAAGATCCTCGCCTTCACGAACGCCGAGCAGCTGACGATCGGTTGCTCCGTCGAAGGCGGACACCACGAGGAAGAAGAAGAGTAGGCGAGCTCCGGCTCTCGAACCTCTCGATCACGGGGCCGTCCATCCGCGCAGGATGGGCGGCCCTGTTCGTTCAGTCTCCGAGGCGCTCGGTCGCCGTCACTTCGGGCAAGAAGAGAACGACGTCGTACTCGACCGGCAGCGTCGTCGCGCGCGCGTACTCCGCCTGGTCGATCCAAGCCGGATCCCAGTTGCCGCCCACTCCGATGTGCGGACGCCTCTCGTCGAGCCACGCGCGCACGGCGCCTTCCGCCGGAGCCGCGCGCAGGTCGTAGAGCGCCTGCTGCGCGCCCGCCTCGACGAGCCGCGCCTCGATGCTGCCCGCGATCGGCGCATCGATCGTGAACGAGGCGATCGCGCCGCCGGTCGCGGGATAGGCGTAGAACGCGCCGCGCGCGAACGCGGTGCCGATCACGACCATCGAGAGATCCTCGACCGCGCCGAGCGCGCTGCCCACGCTCGTGATCCTGCCGAAGCCCGGCGCCTCGCCCAGTCCCCAACGCGAGACGTGTCCGTTGTGAGCGGAAACGACGACGCGCGCGTCCGGTCCGCCGTGCTCCAGGATCCAACGCGCGTTCTCCGCCATGCAGATGTCGCGCCACGCCGTCGCTTCGGGGCCGCGCTTGCTCGCGCCTCGATAGCTCTGCACGAGGACGACCGCGTGCTGCCTGGCCAGCGCCCAGGACTCCTCGCTCGAGCGTCCGATCCAATCCGCTTCGAGCTCGTCGAAGATGCCGACGAAGCCCTCGAGGTCCGCGTCCTCGATGCCGCCGACGCGACGCGCGATGTCCTGAACGAGACCGCCGAGCGCGTCCTCGATGTCCGGATCCACGTCCCGGAAGTACTGCATCACGCGCGCCTGCGCCGTGTTCCCGGTCTGCAGCAAGTCCATGCCGTGGATGCGCACCTTGCGCGCGTGCGCCGGGTCCGCGTTCCACGCGCGCATCCACACCAAGAGCTCGCGCATCCCCGCGGTGCGCCAGAGCCCGGAGACGCCGAGCAGCGCCTGCGCGAGATCCCCCTCCCCACGCTCGACCCAAGCGTTCGCCTGCTGCGTCTGCGCCCAGTCGTTCTCGAGAATGAGGTCGGTGAACCCGAGCTGTTCGACGAGGTGCGCGAACGCGCGCCCCTTGAAGTGCAGGAACTCGCTCGACCCGTGCGTCGCCTCGCCGATCGCGACGATGCGCGCGTCGCCGACGATGCGCGCCAAGGGCGCGAGATCGGCTCCCGTCGCGCCGATCTCGAACGACTCGATCGGGCGCGCCGCGTCCCGCAACCAATCGACGACCTCGCGCGGCACACCGTCGTCGGAGGCGACTCCGTTCGCTTGCGCGGCGGAGGCCAGGATCACCAGAGAGAGCACCGTTCGCACGCGGATCGGCCCACGGCCGGCTTCGAGCGTTCGCATCGTCGATAGAAGGAGTGAGGGAAGAGAAGAGACGCGCGAGGCGGCGCCGGCCGGACTGCTGGACAGCGCGCGACACCTTACGCCGTCGCCGGTCGCGCCAGGTGGCGCCCAACGCAACCGTTGCAGCCCCGGCGCGAATGCACGTTGCTCGAACGCGCGCGCGTTCGGCGAAGCGTGGTGGGCCCTCCAGGACTCGAACCTGGGACCGAGTGATTATGAGTCACCTGCTCTGACCGACTGAGCTAAGGGCCCGATGTGCTCGTGCGAGCGAGCGGCGGTGCGGCCAAGCTACTCCAGCGCGCGGCGGCGTCGCAAGCCGGGGCGGGCGCGCGTTGTCGCTCGCGCAGCGTGAAGCGTCGATCAATCTCGTGGGTTCGGTCGGCGCGCGGACGTCCGCGCGGCTAATGTGACGCGCTCCGATTTCCGCCGGCGAGGCTTCGGTCGTCGGTGGGATCGCTCTCGACCTCCCGAAGCACGGTCCCCCGCCCCACCGCCATGAAGCGATCCTCCGCGCTCGTTCTGTTCGCCACGCTGTCCCTGCTCTCCTGCTCCGCGACGCCGAGCGCGAACGACGGGACGACGATCGTCGGCGAGCGCAACTACGTCGACGGGTACGCACCCGCGAATGCGGACGGCACGATCAACGTCGTGGTCGAGATTCCGGCGGGGACGTGCGCGAAGTGGGAGGTCGACAAGGCAGACGGCACGCTCGCGTGGGAGGTCAAGAACGGGAAGCGGCGCGTCGTGAACTACGTCGGCTACCCGGGCAACTACGGCATGGTGCCGCGGACGCTCTTGCCGAAGGAACTCGGCGGCGACGGCGATCCGCTCGACGTGCTCCTGCTCGGCCCGGCACTCGAGCGTGGGTCGGTCGTCTCGGCCCGACTGATCGGCGTGCTGCTCCTGCTCGATGGCGGCGAGCAGGACGACAAGCTGCTGGCGATCCCGGCCGGTTCGCCAATCGCCGCGAAGGACGTCGCCGAGCTCGACGCGAAGTACAACGGCGTGTCGGCGATCGTCGAGACGTGGTTCGCGAACTACAAGGGCCCGGGAAAGATGGAGTCGCGCGGCTTCGCCGGGCCCGACGAGGCGCAGCGCATCCTCGAAGCGTCGATCGGCGCCTACGCCGCGGCGCACGAGTAGCCACGCGCGCACGATAGAAACGAGCCGAGGGCGAACGGAGCCGTCTCCGTTCGCCCTCGGCTTTCGTTCAGGACGTGCGCTGCGCTACTTCTTGACGCTGCCTCCGAATCCGGCCCCTTCGAGGGCTGCGACGAGCGCTGCTTCGTCGACGTCTTTGCCTTCCGAGCAAACGACCTGCACGGTCTTCGCGTCGTAGTTGACCTTGACGTCTTCGACTCCGTCCACTTTGGCGAGTGCAGACTGCACGCGCGGGGGGCAGGAGATCGGTCATGTGAGCCCGGTGATCTCCATCGTGATGCCGTCGGTCGCGACGACGTCCGCGGACGGTTGCGAGCTGCACGACACGGCGGCGAAGGAGCCGAGTGCGAGCACGAGTGTGAGTAGATGCTTCATGGCTGTGCGTGGGGTTCTGGGTCGAAGCCCCGCGCGAGTCCGCGCAAGGGCCGGTGCAGCCAGGCTACGGGAATCGCGGGCGCGCGGGACCGGCAACCCGCTGTTCCGCGCGGAGAAGCGTGTGGCGCGCGGGCAATCGCCCTGCGCGGATGCGATCAGCGCGAATCGCCGCGGCCGAAGTCGCGCTCGCGATCGCGCCACAGCATGCGTACACGGCCCGCGGCGAGGGCGCCGAACTCGATCAGCGCCGTGTCGCTCTGAAGGCGGTAGTAGAAGCGCTCCCCGTCGGGCGCGCCCATCCAAACGAAGTGGACGCCGTCGAACGCATCGCCATCGAATGCGGCGTGCGAGCTCTCCCCCGCTCGCCCCGAGCGCACGTCGTCGGTCGTGAGCGCGATCAGCCGGCGCAGCATCTCGCGTTGCGACTCGTTCATCAGGCCCGCGCGCAGGCCGCCCGGTCGGAACACGGGGAGGCGCTCGCGATCGGGGCCGAAGAAGAGCTGTTCGGGAGCGTCGCCCCGGATGGCGCGCGCGCGCTGGGCGTCGTCGCAGCTCGCGAGGAGCTCGCGCGCGAGCTGCGCGTGCGCGCCGAGCGGGTCGACGCCCTCTCGTTCGCCCTCCGCCGCGCGCGCGGGATCGATGCCGAGGAAGAACGGCGTCGACGTCCAAGCGTTCGCGGTCACGCCGAAGTTCAACGAAACGTTGGGGCCTTCGAAGCGCCAACTCCACGCACCTTGCGGGCGCGGTTCGCCGAAGAACGCGACGACGCTCGCATCCGCCTCGCCCTCCGGCGCGGACGCGAGCACGCCGTTCACGCGCGCGTCCCTTGCGGAGTGAGCGCCGTGGCGAGCAGTGCGTCGAGCGCAGCCCGCTGCTCGGGCGTGAGCGCGCCGAGCGGCAAGCCGCGACGTTCGAGTGCGTCGACCTGCCAGACGAAGCGCGCTTCGTCGTCCGAGCTCAGCAGGGCGCGCGCGCGCTGCGCGTCATCGAGCCGCGCGAGGAACTCGCTCGCCGCCGTCGCCATCTCCTGCGCGGAAACGCGCACGCCGCCGAGCAGGAGGAAACTTCCAAGGGCAAGGAGTCGTCGCATGGACCCGATTAGACCCCGCGGCGCGCCCGGTACGCGCATCAAAGCCGCGCGGCCCGCGTCGCGATCGCCGAATCGGGATGCGCACAGAGGCGCGCGGCGCGCTCGTCGCCCAGCTGCTCCCTCGAAACGCGCCCGGCCTCGACCGCGTCGAGCAGCACCGCGGTCCAATCGGCGCGCGCGAACAAGACGTCGAACGCGCGGTCGCGCGCTTCGTCCTGCACGAGCGGAAAGGCATGGACGAGCGCCTGCGCCGCCTCGATCCCGCTCTGCGCGCCGAGCGCATTGACGACGCGCAGCTTCGCCGCGGCCGGTCCGGCGGACGCGAGCATGCGGTCCGCCGCCTCGATCGCGCGCGCACGCGCCTCCGGGACGGCGAGCAGCGCGTCGATACCGTTCAGGCGCACTTCGAGGCTGCGCTCCGGATCGAGCGCGACGGTGTGCAAGCGGTCCGACCACGCGTCGACCTCGCGGAGCGCGAGCTGATCCCCGAGCCACAGGCGGGCGAGCGGGAGCGCGGCGCTCGCGATCGTCAGGCTCTCTTCGCTCGAAAGGTGGCGCAGCGTGCTCGCGAGCCGTGGCGACGGCCACGGCGCTTCGGACGCGGCGAACTCGGCGTGCAGCGTGCGCAGCACGACGGCGACCACGCGCGGCGACGCGTTCTCCTCGCGTAGCGCGAGGACGATCGCAACGGCGTCACGCAGCGAAGCGCGCCGACCGACGTCGAGCGCGAGCAGACGCGCGAGCTCGTAACAGTCGGCCTCCTGCCCGCGCTTGAGCGCGACGGAGAGGAACGTCGCCGGATGCACGCCGGCGATCGCGAGCGCGAGCGAACGCGACCAATCGTCCTCGAGGCGCGGATAGAGCTCGACCAAGTCGCGGTGGCTCGGACCGTCGATGCGCGTCGCCCACGCGCGCAACGCCTCGAGCTGCGAGCGCGCACCGCCGTCGAGTGCGTGCCCGCGCACGTCCGCCGACGAGATGCGACGTGAGTTCACCTCGACCGTGCGCACGACCTCGAGCGCGTTCCGGCGGACCTCCGGCCGGTAATGGCTCAGCGCCGCACGCACGAGGTCGATGTCCGCGTGCGCGAGCCACACGGCGTGAACGCTGAGCGCCGCCACGGTCGACTCGCGCGCGGCCTGCGCCAGCCTCGTACGCGCCGCCGCGCTCATCCCGCGCTCGCCCAACAACCGGTGCATGGTCATGCGCATCCAACGATTCGGCGCGCTGAGCGCGACCTCGGGCTGCGCGAACGCGGCTTCGGTCGCGAGCGGAGGCGCACCCACCGCCGGCGCGCGCACCGACGACGCGTCGATGCGCCAGATGCGGCCGGCATCATCCGCGTCGGCGTAGCGATCGAGCACGTACAGCGCGCCGTCCGGCCCGGCGGCCAGCGTCGTGGGTCGGAAGAGCGCGTCCCTCGAGGCGAGGAACTCGTGCGCGCCGATGCGTCCGGCGCGGAACGACACGCCCGACGCCTCGACGCGATCGCGGTGCACGAGACCGCCGCGCGGCTCCGACGTGAACAGGTTGCCGTCGAACGCGGCGGGCCAGCGTCCACCGGCGTAGACCGCGACATCGCCCGGAACGGTGAAGGCCTGTCCGACGAGCGCGGCGCCCTTCAGACGCTCGACGAACGCGTGGTCTGTCATATCGATCCAGCTCGCCACGCCACCGACGCGGCCGCTCGAGAACGCGGCGTCCGGCAACACGACGTGCGCCGCGTGCGTCGCGCCCGTGGCGAGGAAGAGCTCGCCGTCCCAGGACGTGTCGAAACCGAACAGCGGTGCTTCGAGCGCGACGACGCTCTCGAGCTCGCTGCCGTCCGGCCGAAAGCGAACGAGCCCGGCGGGTGCGAGCGCGTCGACACCGTCCGGGCGGCCGAGCGCCGCGAGCACGAAGCCGTCGAGGCTGCGCCGCATGCAGCGGACCGGCGCGAGTCCGGGCAGAACCAGCTCGTGCGCGTCGGCGCGATCGTCGCCGTCCGTGTCGCGCAACCAGGTGATGCCACGCGCGTCCGCGACGAGCGCGCCGCCATCGTGCAGGACGAAGCTCGTCGCGTGCTCGAGCCCCGACGCGAAGACGATCGGCGCGCGCGACGCCGTTTCGGGCGTGGGCGTCGCGGCGAGGCGCGGGAGGATCAAGAGGCGTTCACCGCCGCTGCACACCCACATGCGCTCGCGCGCATCCCAAGCGACGGCGCTCGGCGCGACGACCGTCGGTTCGGACGCGACCAGGTCGATGCGAAAGTCGGGGTCGAGCGCGAACTTCGTCCAGGCGTCGCCGGGGGCGAGTCGCTCCTGGGCTGCGCCGAGCACCGCGAGCGCCCCCCAGCCGACGAGGGCGCACACGCCGCGTCTCACCGCTCCCCGCCCATCGCTGCCGAGACTCATGGTGTGTCCTTCTGCCCGCTTCGAAGCCGTCCGCGCGCAATGGACGCTCGCGTCGCGCTCGTTCTTCCCGCGAAGCGAGAAGGCACCGAGCGCAGGAACCGATCGTAACAACACGTGGACGCGGGCCCCGACCCTGTCGAATGGCTAGGATCCGACATCGCGCCGAGCGCGCGAGTCTTCCACCCTGGATGTCCCCGATGGCCGAACGTCTCGCGAATCCCACTTCCGCCCCCCACCGTCGAGTCGCGGCGCTCCTCGCCCTCCTGCCGCTCGTCGGTGCGATGGCCGACGCGCGCACGGAGAACGACCGCGCGGCGCGAGCCGAGACCGCTTGGAGCGGTGGGTACCGGCTGGTCCAACCGCGCATCGTGGCGCAGGACGACGCGTTGGGAGCGCCCCCCGCGCAGCGGAACGGCGTGAACGGATGGGCGCAGAGCTTCGTCGAGCTGTCGCTCGCGAGCGACAGCTTCGAGATCGCCTACCAGACCCGGACCGCGCGCGAGGACGGACACTTCACCTTCGGCGCCTTCGTGAACGAGGACGACGACTTCGCGCTCCACGCGCGCCTGCTGCGCGTCGGGCAGATCGTCGGTGTGCCGGCGCGCCTCGGGATCGGGCTCGGCGCGTTCGCCACTTTCTTCGACGTGCCGGACGAGAAGGCCTACGCGGTCGCGCTGATCGGCCGCGCCGAATACGACATCCCCAACGCGTACCCCACCGTCCTGAGCGCCGAGCTCGCGGTCGCGCCCGACATCACGACCTTTGGCGACGGCGAGAGCCTGATCGACTTCCGGCTGCGCGCGAACGTCGCGATCAGCGATTCGGCCGCCGCGTTCATCGGCGTGCACGTGCTCGAGGTCGACACCGAGATCGACGATCGCGAGATCGACGACGGGGTGCACATCGGCGTGCGCCTCGGGTTCTAGCCCGGGTGATTCATGAGGCTTTGCCGAGATCGACGCAGATGCGCGTCAGATCAGCGCTTCGCGACCGAAGCGCGTGGAG
>JAJDEV010000038.1 GCA_029259605.1 Planctomycetota bacterium
GTCGACGCGTTCTACAAGATCACGCCCAACCTCACACTCAGCATGACGGTGAACACCGACTTCGCCGAGACGGAGGTCGACGAGCGCCAGATCAACCTGACGCGCTTCCCGCTGTTCTTCCCGGAGCGTCGCGACTTCTTCCTTCAGGACGCGGGCGTGTTCGCGTTCGCGGGCGGTCAAGCGCTGCCCTTCTTCAGCCGGACGATCGGGCTCGCCAACGGGGACGTCGTTCCGCTGGCGGGCGGCGTCAAGCTGACCGGGCGCGCCGGGGACTACAACATCGGCGTGCTCGACGTCATCACCCGGGACTCGGGAACACAGGACGGCGAGAACCTGTTCGTCGCGCGCGTCTCGAGAAACATCGGTGAGCAGTCGTCGGTCGGCGCGATCGTGACCCACGGCAACCCCCGCGCGCAGGTCGACAACGCCGTCTACGGCATCGACGCGGCGTATCGATCCAACACGTTCGGTGGCAATCGCAACATCGAGGGCAAGGTTTGGGCACTCGTCTCGGACACCGAGGGGGTGAGCTCGGACGATGCGGCGTTCGGAGCCTCGCTCCGCTCGCCGAACGACCGGTGGACGTGGAGCACGCAGTTCCGCGAGATCCAAGAGAACTTCAACCCGGCGCTCGGCTTCGTCTCTCGGAAGGACATTCGCCAGTACGACGCGGGAGTCACGTTCACGCCGCGCGTCGACGAGCACGTCCGCCAACTCGAGTTCAGCGTCGATGCCTCCGTGACGACGGACACGGACGACGTCCTCGAGACCTGGTGGACGGAAGTCCAGCCGCTCGGCATTCAGTGGGACTCCGGTGACGTCGTCCGCGTCGAGTACAACCACACGCACGACGAGCTGCGCCAGGACTTCCAGATCGCGAAGGGCGTCGCGATTCCCGGCGGGGCGTACGACTACGACACACTGCGCGTGGAGTTCGAGTCGTCCGAAAACCGTCCGCTTTTCACCGAGATCACGCTCGCCAACGGTTCGTTCTTCGACGGCGATCGCACGAGCTACAACGCCAGCGTGGGATACCGCATCAGTCCGTTCTTCACGAGCTCGATCGAGTACGGGCAGAACGACATCGACCTCGAAGGCGGTTCGTTCTCGACGCAGCTCTCTCGCCTGAGGACGCTCCTCTCGTTCTCGGCCGACCTCTCGTGGAACACGTTCGTCCAGTGGGACAACGTCTCGGAGACGGTCGGGATCAACTCGCGCATCCGCTGGCTGCCGACGCCCGGGCAGGAGGTCTTCCTCGTTTTCAACGAGACGCTCGACGAGAACCGCGACTCCGTGATCCCGCTCTACCAGCAGGTGGCGTTCAAGATCGCGTACACGATTCGCTTCTGAGCCGCGCAGGGCGCGCCCTTGGCTCCCAGCGCGCCGCCGCGGCCGGACTCCCGGATCAACCTCCAGGTGCGTTCAAGACGACCCCGGCGCGCGTCCGACGGAGTCCCCATGAAGCAACTGCTCAGCATGATCGCCGGGGTCGCGATGATCCTCCTCGTGGGGTATGTCCGCACGTCGCCGCGCGAAGCCGAGAACCGCATGCTCGGAACGTGGGTCATCGACGTCGATGCCACACGCGATCAGCCCGAGTACGGGGGCAAGGGCGAGTACCTCGACGCATGGCGAGGCAGCGACGGCGACACGCTCGTGCGCATCACGCCCAATCGCATGGTGTTCTGGGACCAGGAATGGCCTTACCGCATCGTCGAGTCGGGTCGCAACTCGGTCACGATCGAGATGAACGACGTGCTCGGCGGCGACGCGCAGGTGTCGCGACTGGTCTTCGAAGGCGAGACCCTGGTCTTCACCTTCACGCCGGCCACGCCGTATGTCCTACGGCGCGCCGGCGGCGAGTGAGGCGAACGAGCGCTTACTTCGCGGCGCGATGGTCGCGCGCGACGAGCTTGCCCTCGCTGTTGCGGCAGTAGATCACGCCGTCGAGGAGCACGGGCTTCGTCCAGAACACGCCGCTCTCGAAGACCTTCGACTTGGACAGTTCCGTGTACGCGTCGGGCGTCGCGGCGGCGATCACGAGTTCGCCGTCACCGTTCATGAAGATGATGCGGTCCGGCGATCCCATCAGCGCGCCCTGCCCGCTGCCGCGCGCGCTCCACTTGACTTCGCCGTCGAGCCCGACGCACTTCAGCACCTCTTCGTCGAAGCCGTAGATGTGCCCGTCGATCAGCACGTTGCCGGACATGTGGTTGCGCATCGCACGCGACTCCCACACGGGCTCGAGCCCATCGTCCGTCAGAGCGAGCAGCGCGGCGCCGTGGTTGTACCCCGACGAAATGAAGATCGCGTCGTCGATGATGATCGGTGTCGCGGCGTTGATGTCGTAGTCCGTCTTCCACTCGTGCTCGACGAGCGTCTCGCCCTTCTCACGCTCGATCACCGCGATCGAGCCGTTGAACACGGCCAGGACGGGCGTGCCCTTCCATTCGAACGGCGCGGGCGTGGAGTACGACGCGCCGAAGTCCTTCGAGACCCACTTGATGTCGCCGGTCGCCTTGTCGAGCGAAACGACCTTGCCGACGTTCACGATCAGCTCGTTCGGCAGGACCAGCGGCGATCCGGAGAAACCCCATTGGGCCGGCTTCGCGTCGAGCTCTTCGGCGAAGTTCTTCTCCCACTTCACCTCACCGGTCGCGGCGTCGAGGCAGAAGAAGTTCCCCTCGCGGTTCAGCGTGTAGACCACATCGCCGTCGATGGACGGCGTCGTCAGCGTTCCGCCGGTGTGGTACTCGTTCCAGATCTTGGACGGATAGGCGTGCGTCCAAATCTCTTCGCCGGTCGTCGCGTCGAGGCACCACACGAGGTCGAGCCCCGCCTCCTTGTCGTACCCCATCGTGTAGAGCCGACCGCTACCGATCGCGACCGACGAGTATCCGAGGCCGACCTCGGCGTTCCATATGTTTTCCGCCTTGCCCTCGGGCGTCCAATCGGTCTCGGACGTCAGGCCGTTGAGTGCGGGGCCGCGCCACTGCGGCCACGACCCGCGATCGCCCTCTTCGTTGTCGGTGCGAGCGAACGCTACAGACGACGTCGCCGCGAAAAGGAACAGAAGGGACGGGAGTGTGCTTCGTTTCATGGGGATGGTTTCGCCTCCGCGAACTGGAACCGACGGCGCACACTCTAGAACGGTGGGCCCGGCGGGCGACAGCGGCGAGCGCCCGCTTTCGATACTCATGCACATGGGGCCCGCGGCAGGCGCCCCTGCGCGCTTCGAACTTGCCGTTAGTTGCGCCACGGGCGCCCAAGATCAGAGCTCGACGCAGAGCAGCTCGTTCTGACTGCGCATCACGACTCGATTGCCGGCGAGCGCGAGGGGCGCCCACATCTGACGGTCGCGCGACGCATCGATGCCGAACACGTTCGCCTCCGCGATCGGCTCGTATCCGCGGCTCGTTGCGGAGACGACGCGCAGCGCGCCGTTGAAACCGTCTTGAATCAAGAGCTTGTCGCCCGCGAGGATCGCGCTGCCGCGCCCGAAGTGGGGAGCGTCCTTCGTCCGCCACATCTCCTTGCCCTCGAGGTTCAAGCACATCAGACCTCCGGCGGCACGGCCCGCGCGCGAATCGGTCTTGTTCTCGTTCGCGATCAGGAAGATGTGCTCGTCGTGGACGAGCGGGATGTGTATCTGGGAGCCGCGTGCGACGTGGAACAGCTCCTCGAACCGGAACGCGTCGCCGTCCATCGCGATCCGCATGAGCGTCGAGCCGGAGCCATATCCACCGGTCACGAAGAAGCGCGAGTCGTCGACGCGCACCGGCCCGGGGATCGGGAACGAAGTGAGCAACGTCTCCGTGCGCCAGATCTGCTCGCCGGTCGCGGGATCGAAGCTCGAGATGATCGTGCTCATCGGGATGTCCGCGCCGGATCCGGCCTGCGCGGTGGACAGAAACAGAATCTGCGGCTTGCCGAGCAGCGTCATCAACGTCGGTGTCGAGTGGCTGAAACCGACGCCGGGCGTGGTCCAGCGTTCCTCGCCCGACTCGCGATCGAACGCGACGAGCCCGACGTCTTGACCGAGCGCCGCGACGACGACGACGTCATCGACGACGAGCACGGAGTTCGACCAACCGAACATCGGCAACTCGCCGCCATAGTCCGCGGACAAGTCGACCGACCACGCGATCTCCTGCGTCTCGCGATCAAAGCAGGTGACCTGCCCCTGGCCGCCGCTCGTGTAGACGAAGTCCTCGCGTACCGTCGGAACCGAACGCGTTCCCGGGACCTGCAAGCGACCCGGCGCTTCATACGGATAGCTCCAGAGTTCGTCGCCCGTCGCGAGATCGAGCACGATCAGGTTGTCCTCGATCCCGACCTCACGATCGAGCAAGAAGACTTCGCCGCCGTCGACCGCCGCGCCACCGAAGCCGACGCCGATGTCTCGACGCCAGAGGATCGCGGGACCGGACTCGGGCCATTCGAAGGTGCTATCGATCGCGGCGGTGCGCCCGTTCCCGTTGGGTCCGAGGAACTGGGGCCAGTCCGCGGTCTCCGAGTCGGCGGCGAATGCGAGAGTGAGGGCGACGAGAGTGAGGCGGTACATCGGGCGGTCCTGTGCGAGTGGGAGGCGCCGCAGCGATCGGGGAACGGCGCGGCGGAGGAGGGACGGAATCGATTGCGAAATCCATTGAGGCGCGCCCGAGAATACCGCGCACGGAACCCGTGCAACCCACCCATACAGAGGGCTCACCGGGCCCTTTGCTATGCTGCCCCCGCCGTGCGAGCCTCCCCGCCCGCGCTCCGAATCCCACCCCCAGTACCGTCCACGTCATGAAGAACGTCCTCATCGGTCTCGTCGTCCTCGTCGTCCTCGTCATCGTCGCGGGACTCGTCATGCCCACGTCGTACGCGATCGAGAAGAGTGTCGTCATCAACGCCAAGCCCGAAGCCGTCCACGCTCACGTCGGCGACCTGAAGAAGTGGGAGTCGTGGGCCCCGTGGTTCGAGATGGACGACACGATCCAGACCACGTACGGAGCGACAACCGCCGGCGTCGGCGCGAGCGAGTCGTGGACGTCGAAGGACGGCGACGGCGAGCTCACGCTCACGCGCTGCGACCCGACGACCGGCATCGCCTACGACATGGCCTTTATTATGGAAGGCACTCGTGCGCCGTCGGTGTGCGCGATGGACTACACGACCTCCGGCGACACGACGACCGTCACGTGGACGATGACGGGTGACGTCAGCGACTTCATGCCGCCGGTCGTCAGCGGGCTCATGAAGCCGCTCATGTCGAAGGAGATCGGCTCGATGTTCGAGAAGGGACTCGAGAACCTGAAGAGCACCGTCGAAACGACCCCGAAATAGGTTCGCTCCGACCCCGACGAAACGGGCGTCGCGCGTGCGGTGAGGCACGTCGCGCGGCGCCCGTTTCTTCGTGGGCCGCGCGCACGACGGATGCGCGGTAGTGTTCTCGTGGACTCCGCCCCCCACCTCCCGCTTCTCGCGGCCTCCAAACCCCTCGGCTCGACATCATGAAACGCCACCGCTCCGCCGCGCGCCTGCTCATCGCCGCGCTGTCCCTGCTCTTCGTCCCCGCCTGCAGCTCCGGCGGCGGAGGTGACTCGCCCAGCGGGTCGAGCCGCACGGGCTCGATCGAAATCCTCGCCACCGACGCGCCCTTCGATGCGACCCTGATCGAGCGCGCCGTGGTCGACGTCGTGAAGGTCCGTATGAACAAGGCGACGGACGAGAACACCAAGTCGGGCTGGATCACGATCTTCGACGGCGGACCGATCTCGGTCGATCTGAACGGCCTGCGCAACGGCATCACGCAGGCGTTCGCCAACGGCGACCTGCCGGTCGGCTCGTACTCGCAGCTGCGCATCCATCTGTCGGGCGGCGAGCTCGAGCTGAAGAACGGCAACGTCTACTCGAGCGGCGACGGAACGCTGAAGCTGCCGAGCGCCAGCACGAGCGGCTACAAGGTCTTCCTCGATCCGCCGGTCGAGATCTCGGACGGCGGACGCGAACAGATCGTGCTCGACTTCGCGCTGTCGAAGACGTTCTCGCCGGTGCCGGCGAACAACGCCGAGACCGCCACTTCGTTCAAGCTGCACCCGAACATCCGCGCCGCGGTCATGTCGATCTCGGGCAAGATGCAGGTCGTCGTGCGCCGCGACGACGGCACCGGAACGCTCGTCGGTGTGCCCGACGCGACGGTCCATGTCCTCCCGGCCGGCGAGCTCGACCTCGCGAACGCGATCGCGACGTCGATCACGGACGGCACGGGATCGGCGACGATCCTCGGTCTCTACCCGACTGCGTACGACGTCGTCGCCGAGGAAGGCGGCGTGCAGGCGCGCGTCGATGGCTTGGACGTGGTGACCGGCGAAGCGACGCTCAGCGAAGTCGTCCTTCCCTGAGCACGTCGTGTCCAAGGCACCCTTCGCCGCGACGCTCTCCATCGCGGCGATCGCGTGCTGCGTCTGGTGGATCGCGAGCGATCGCGGCCCGCGCCCCCAACCGCGACGCGCAACGCCCGGGTCGTCGGCGGCGACTCCCCACGGGGAAGCCGATCCGGTGCCTCGGCCGAGGGCGGCGACGGATGACGTCGCGGCTCCGCCTCGCGCGAGCGACCCGCTCGCTCCCGATGGTCCCGTGGTGTCGGCCGAACGCGTCGAAGCCGCGGTCGCGGCGCTCGCACGCGAACTGAGCTCCGCGCGCTACGACCCGTCCCTCTGGACGACGCACATGCGAGCGACGGCGCGGTCGCTCGGACTCGACGCCGCAGTCGCGCTGCGCGACCTGATCGCTGCATCCGAATGCAGCGCCGAAGCGTGCGTCGCCGCGGCCGAGCTCCTGCGCGTTCTGCAGGACACCGCGGCCCGGCACCTGCGCCCGCTCGACCTGAACGCCCTCGCCGAGATCCGCGCGCGAGCGGTCGGTCGCGTTGGCGACGACGCCTCCGTTCCTCCCGCCGTAGCGATGCGCGCGCTCGCCGCGTGGGGCGACGAGCTGGACCGCGCGCGCCTGCTGGAGCTCGCGTTCCCGTTGACGCCCGGCGACGACGACGCTTCGACGGCGAGCCAGAACGCGCTCTTCGCGCTGGCGTGCAGCGCGTCCGCCGACATCGCGCTGCGGCTCGCCGAACGCGGAACGGACCGCGCGTTCATCGCGCTCGATGGCTTCGAATCTGCCAGCGGGTGGAGCCTCACCGCGCTCGATCGCCTGGACATCGCCGCTCGAATCGACGCGCGGCTGCAGGACGCATCCGCCGACGTGACGACGCGCCTGCGCGCGCTCGCGATCCTCGAGCGCTACGACGCCGAGGCCGCGCGCAAACGGGTCGACGCGCTCGTGCGCGACGCCGACGCCCCCGAGCGCCTCGTCGTCGAGGCGGCGGAGCGCTTGCTGCGCGGTGGCGCGGGTGCGCAGCAGGTCGCCACGGCGCTCGACGCGCTCGGTACGGGCAACGCGCTGTCCGTCGCGGTCGCGTGCGCGCCGAGCCTGCACGCGACACCGGATCCGTTGTTGACGGCCGGCGTGCTCGGTGTGCTCACGGACGCCGTGCGCACGAGCCTGGATTCGAGCGACCGGCTACGCGCGACGAACGCGCTCGGTGCGCTCGGGACGATCGGGTCGCGCACTCCGCTGGTTGACGCGCTGCGCTTCGATGCGAGCGCCGCCGTGCGCGCCGCTGCGGCCACGGCGTTGCGGGCGTTCGGCCGAGACGCGGTGCGCGACTGGACCGCCGCGAGCGAGGCGGACCCCTCGGAAGCCGTGCGCGCGCTGTGTCGCCACGAGCTCGCACGCCTTGGCGCGCTACCTGGCGATTCCTGAGGGGGTCCGGAGCGCGGAGCGGGAATCGGCGAGCCCGTTTGCAACGTGGACGCGCGACGGCGCTACTCTCGGAACATGCTCCCTACGCTAACGCTCGCGACGCTCCTTCTGGCTCCGCTCACCGGGACGCCGCACACCGCGATGGCCGCGCGCGACGTCGTGTCCTTGAACAACGGCAAGACCGTCGAGGGCCTGGTCCTTTACGAGGACGACGACGAGGTGATCGTGCGCGTCGGTTCCTCGGAGCGGAGTTTCGATCGCGAGGACGTCGCGTCCGTCGATTCGACCGCTCGGCGGCTGCAGGCGTTCCTCAGCAACCTGGCGAACGTGGATCCGTTCGCCGCCAACGCGGCCGACCAATGGGGCTTGCTCGCCGAGATGACCGACGACGCGGGGCTCGTCAAGGAGGCGCGACTGTGTTGGATGCGCGTCCTCCTCGCGGATCCCGACCGACTCGACGCACACAACGCGCTCGGTCACACGTCGCGCGCCGACAAACGCCTCGTGAAGCTCGGCGGCAAGTACGTCACGTGGGACGCCTTCGTCGAGGCGCACGAGGACTGGCAGGACGCGTGGATGCTCGAGACGACGCACTTCACGCTACAGACGAACCTCGAGCTCGGCGCCGCGATCGACGCCGCGTTCGATCTCGAGCTCAGCTACGCCAACTACTACAACGAGGTCGCGAGGCCGCTGAAGCTGCTCGAGATGACCGAGCCTGTCGAGGCCGAAGTGCACGCGCGCGACTCGTCGTTCCGCGCGCGAACGCCGGGCGAGAAGGGCCGCTTCGACCACACGACCGAGACGCTGATGATCGACGCGAGCCCGGCGATCGACGGATACGACCGTGGCATCCTCTTCCACGAGGTCATCCACGCGCTGCTCTACTTCTCCATCCGCCAGCAAACGAACGGCAAGAACGCGTTGCCGGGGTGGCTCGACGAAGGGTTGGCCGAGTACTTCGCGGGCCAGGCGAAGGACGGCGCCGGGCGCGTGCTCGAGTTCGGACGCGCGCGGCATCTGCACAACGTGCGCAAGCACAACGACGAAGCGGACCCGCTGTCGCTGAAGCGCCTGCTGAACCTCGAGTCGGGCGAGTTCTCGATCGGCGGCGACACCGCGCTGCGTTACGCGCAGAGCTACACGCTCATCCACTTCCTCTTGACCAGCGACGGCGCCGCGTTCCGCGATCCGTTCTTCGAGTACCTCCGCGGCGCGTTCGCGGGGAAGGGCTCGGCGTCGTCGTTCAAGAAGACCGTCGCGCGCGACCTCGACGCGGTCGAGGCCGAATGGACGGCGCACGTCGCCGCGCTCGCGCATTGACGCGGGCACGGCGCGCGCACCGCATCAGAGCTGGATGCAGATCAGCTCGTCCTGGCTGCGGATCAGGAGGCGTCCGTCCGCGACCGCCATCGGCGACCACATCTGGTGGTCGCGCCGATCGTCGATGCCGAAGAGGCTCGCCTGTGCGACCAGCTCGTACTTCTCGGGCGTCGCGCGCACGACGCTGAGCGTGCCGTTGTACCCGTCCTGCACGACGAGGTGTCCGTCGATGAGGACCCAGTTGCCGCGGCCGAAGTACGGATCGTTCCCCGTGCGCCACTTCTCTTTGCCGTCCAGAGCGAGGCACGTCAGCCCACCCTCCTGGCGCAGGTTGCGCGGCTCGTTCCAGTTCTCGTTCGCGAGGAAGTAGAGGTGGTCCTCGAACAGGATCGGGTTGTGAACCTGCGAGCCACGGGCGAGGTGGTAGAGCTGCTCGACCTTGTACGCGTCGCCGTCCTTCGTGACGCGCATCATCGCCGAGCCGCCCTGGTAGCCGCCGGTCACGAAGAAGCGCTCGTCATCGATCTGCACCGCGCCGGGGATCGGGTACTGGCAGAGCTGGATCTCGGTCTCCCAGATCACGTCACCGGTCGGCGCGTCGTAGCTCGTGATCGTGAAGGGTCCCGGCTCGCCAAGGCCCACGTCAGACGGCGGCGTCGAGACGAACACGACCTGTTCCACACCGTTCATGTGGAGCAGCGTGGGCGTCGAGTGGCTGGTCCCGACCGGGGGCGTGACCCAAAGTTCGTCGCCGGTGAAGCGGTTCAATCCGACCAGCCCCACGTCCTCGCCGAACGCGGTGAGGATCACGACGTCGCCGACCACGAGCGCGGACGACGACCAGCCGTAGCCCGGCAGGATGCCGCCGTACACCTCGTCTAGCATCACGCTCCACACCTCCTCGCGCTTGCTGCGGTCGTAGCAGATGACGCGGCCGTGGCCGCCGACCGTGTAGACGTGCTTCTCGGTCACCGTCGGAACCGTGCGCGACCCGGGATAGTTCAAGCGGCCGGGCGCCTCGTGAATCTCGCTCCACAGCTCTTCGCCGGACGCGAGGTCGAGCACGCGGAAGACATCGAGCTCGCCCACTTCGCGATCGAGCAAGTACACCTCGCCGTCGCTCACCGAAACGCCTCCGAAGCCGCGCCCGATCGCGAGTCGCCAGGCGACCTCGGGTCCTTCCGCGGGCCAATCGAAGTCGACGTCC
The DNA here is from genome assembly GCA_029259605.1 of Planctomycetota bacterium. Taxonomy (GTDB): domain Bacteria; phylum Planctomycetota; class UBA1135; order UBA1135; genus OFTM281. The sequence continues at coordinate 10,337 of JAJDEV010000038.1, forward strand.
ACGAGGTCGGACTTGCCGAGACCACCCGGGCCGAGGAACTGCGGCCAATCGGATCCGCTGTCCTCTTGGACGAACATTCCGAGGGCGAGGGCCAACAACACGTTGCTCATGGGCGGGGTTCTCGAGGGAGAGTGGTGGGGTTGACGCGACGCACGATCGGCGCGAAGCGGTCGAACAGGATACAGGTCGTTCGCGGTTGCGCGCGCCAAACGCGTGTTCGCACTTGGCAAGGCGGAAGTCAGCCCTGGTAGGCTGCGCTCGATGAGGAGGATCGCATCGCTGCTCGCCGGTCTCTACCTCGCGCTGGCGGCGGTGTGGACGGCGACGAACCTCGGCCGCCTGCCTCCCTACGGCGACTCCAACGAGTACCTGGAGCTCAGCCGCACGCTCCGCGTCGACGAGTATCGCGGGCTGCTCTACCCGCTCGTGCTGCGCGCGTGGGACCTCGTGGCGGATGGCACAACGGCGATCCTGTGCGTCCAGCTCACGCAGATGATCGTCGGGCTGCTCGCGCTCGCGTACTTCGTGAACGCCTTCGGCCGCGTCGCAGGAGGCGGTTCGCAGCGCTTCGGATGCGGTGCCCGCAGCGTGTTGACGCTGCTGCTCTGGCTCGATCCGCTCGTGATGCACTTCAACCTGAGCTTGATGACCGACAGCCTGGCGCTGTCCGCATGCCTCGCGTTCTGCGCGGCGGTCGCGAACCTGTTCCTCGGCGTGCGCGAGCGGCGTGCGCGCGTCGTGCTCGTGCTCTCGATGTTCTGCGCGGCCAACCTGCGCGTCGAGAAGCTCTGGATCCTGCTCGCGACGGCGCTCGCGTTCGCGTTGATCTGGCGGCTGACAACGCGACGCGAGGAGCTGGCGACGCGCGGCCGCATCGCGTGGGTCGTGGGACTCGCGCTCCTGGCCACCGGCGCGACGAAGGTCGTGCACCTCGCGACGTACACGGACCACGGACGTTGGGCGCTCGCGGAGACGATCGTGCACCAGCGCGTCGTGTTTCCGCACCTGACCGAGCTGCGTCCGAAGCTCAGCCGCGATGCGCGCGAGGCCCTGACGCCGCGCGAGACGCGCCTCTACGACCGGCGCATCCACAACACGTGGACTGTCGTCGACCGCGTCACGAAGCGCGATCCCGAGGCGCGGCGCCGCTTGACCGACGAACTGCTGCGCGTCGGATTGCGCGAGCGCTGGCCCGCGATCGCGCTCGACGTCGCGTCCGACTTCGCCGAGAACGTGATCGCGACGCCTTCCTTCGCATTGCGCCTGGTGGATTGGATGAAGCGCGGCGAGCCGGACGCGTTCCAAACGCGCTTCGAGGCGACGCCCTGGACGTTCGTCACGCTCTCGTTCCACTCGCCGCGGCTGTCGCGCAGCGTCGTGTTCGCGGCGTTCGGGCTGTGGGCGCTCGCGTTCGCCGCCGCGCTCGTCGCCTTCGCGCGCTCCGGACGCGCTCCGTCGGGCGCGCGATTGGCGTGGCTACCGCTCGCGCTCGTCGTCGGACTCAACGCGATTCTCTTCGCGGCGACGGCCGACCTCGTGCACATCCGCTACGTGCTGCTGTCGCACGTGGCGCTGCTCTTCCTTCTCTATGGGAGCGTCGCCGGTCGATCACGCGTCGTCGAAGAAAACGCGGCTTCCATGGAAACCGACTGACGCTCGTGCCGGTCGTGTTCGCGGGACGGAGAACCACTAACCACGAGGAACGAGATGAAGGCCGTGACAGCCCGGCGCGTCGCGCTGGGGATTCTGACTTGGATGGGATGCCTGTGCGCAGGCGCGTGCACGTCGATGTCGGCGACGGGCACGAGCACGGACGACGACGGCGAGCACCAGTGGTCGGTCTCGATCGGCGGTGAGGAGCCCGACCGGACGATCGACGTCGAGGTAACGCCGTTGCCGAAGCCGCCGACCGTGCAGGTCTGCTTCATGGACAAGGACGGCAACGCAACGGGGTCGACGACCGGCAGCCTGCCGATCCTGGGCGGCTCGGTACCGCCGGGCAGCACGGAGTGGGAGCTCAAACCGGCGCCCGAGGACGAGGAGGAAGAGGAGGGCTCCGACCGCTCGCGCTACGGCGCGCCGGGCAAGGTGAAGGAAGCGCGCGCGTTCTTCTTCAAGGGTGGGCACTGCGCGCAGCGTCCGGATCCGTCGCAGGCCGCGTTCGCCTACCAGATGACGGTATGGGCGCGGAACATTGCGGACGCGCTCGCCATCCGCGATCGAGTCAAGGCCGCGATCCGTTCCCGTTCAGCGCTCCCGGCGGGCGTGTACGACATCGAGTTCGCGAGCACGGTGCAGTGGAACGGGTCGGAGCTCGCCCTCGAGTTCGCGGACGAACGCGCCTTCGCGCAGCTCGACGTCGAGCTCAACGGCGTGTTCTTCGCCGGCCTCGGCAACGCGGCGCACAGCGTCGTCGGCACCGGGACGAATCGGCTCCACTTCGAGCGCGTGGTGATTCCGAGCTACGAGCTGAACCTCGGCGCCGAGCAAGGCGTCACCTACGCGAACGACTACGCGGTCAAGCTCCGGACGCTCGGGGCGTCCTTCGCGTCGCGGTCCGAAGGCACCTGGGAGTACCGCATCGAGTGAGGGGCGCGCCGCGTTCGGCGCGGAGAAGACGCATCGAAACGGCGCGGCGCCATCGCTAGCAGGATAGTGTGGGCGCCGCGCCGTGATGCCCTTCCACCGTTTCCTCTGCCTCGTGTTCGTCGCGCTCGGATCGATCCTCGCCGTGCAGCACGACCCCGGGCGCGAGCACACGCTCGCGACCGTGCTGCTGGCGCATCCCGTGCTGGCCTACTTCGCGAGCGCCGCGCTGCTCGTCGTGCTCGCGTTCGCCCCCGAGCGCGCGTTCCGCGGCGCGCGCGAGGGCGGGTCCGCGCGACGGCTCCTGGTCGCGACCGCGGCGGTCGGCATGGTCGCCGGCGGCGCGTGGCTCTGCCACGAGATCGGCGACGCGTACCTCGGGATCGCCGTGCTGATCCTGGGTCCCGTGAACGCGTTGACGCTCTGGGGTCGCGCGGCCGGCGACGCGAAGCCCATTGCCCTCTGCTCGGTGCTGCTCGTCGGCGCGTCGGTCCTCTTCGGTGCGGAGCTCGATGACGACGACCACGGTCGCCCGGTCTCGGTGCTCTGGGGAGACGAGCAGACGTTCGCGATGCTGTTCGCCAAGGAGCCGCCGTACATCGGCCCGGGGGGACGGCTCGTGCCGAACCTCGACGTGTACATGCACTCGAAGGATCTGCCGCAGGGCGCACGGCTGCGGACGAACTCGCTCGGCTTCCGCAACGTCGACGAGGTCCCCATCGAGAAGGACGTCGGAACGGTGCGCCTGCTGAGCCTCGGCGACTCGTTCTCGATCGGTATGCAGATCGGGCAGAACGAGTTCTACGGGCCGCGCGTCGAACGCGCGTTGTCGACGCTGCGCTCCGCGCCGGTCGAGGTCGTCAACGCCGAGATCTCGGATCCGGCCTACGGCCTCTGGTACTTTCAGCAGCACGGCCACGCGTATCGACCGGACGTCGTGCTGCTCGGGATCTGCGCCAACGACATGCTGCAGGCGGACGACTCGTTCGCGATCGGCGACGAGCGGCGCCTGTTCCGCCTCGACGAGAACGGACGCGTACACGCCGATCCGGAAGCGCCACGCGTCGACAACCACGTTCGGCGCTACGCGGAGCTGGCGTATCCGCGGGCGGCGGTGCGCGATCCGGCGCTCGCGCGCGAGCCGCTCGACTTCGGATCCGCGGCGCGCCGCATGCGCGGCAAGCTCCTGCGCTTCGAGTTGCTGCGCGCCTTCGCCCCGAACGACGCGCGCCGGCACACGACGCCGCGAGTCATGCACAGCTACGCCGAGAAGTACGAGCAAGAGGACGGTCGCAAGCGCTACTTCGACGGCGTCGCCAACCTGGGCGCGTTCGCGAAGGATCCGCCGCCGGTCGTGGACGCGCTCTATGCGAAGCTCTTCGCCATCCTGCACGCCCTCGATGGTCAGGTGCGAGCCAGCGGCGGTCGGCTCGTCGTCGTGCTCTTTCCCCAGCGCTTTCAGGTGCATCCGGAGGATTGGGACGTCATGCGCGCCGTGTGGAATCTGGACGCAGCCGACTTCGACCTCGACGCGCCGAGCGAGCGCATACGCGCGGGGCTCGCCGAGCGCGGCGTCGCTGTTTGCGATCTGTTGCCGGCGTTTCGCGCCGAGGCGGGCGGCGGAACGCTGTTCATTTCGGGCGGCGATATGCACCCGAACAACGCAGGGCACGCGCTCGCCGCGGACGAAACCGCGCGTTTCGTCGACGCGCTGCTCGGCGATTGAGCGGCGGGTTGCGCTCGCGCGTCGTGTCTAATGAGCGTATGGGCGCGCTGCGCGAGACGATGGCCCGGCGGGAATTCGCCGCGCCGCGGATCGTCCCCTTCCCATTCGACCCCTTCCCGTCGACCTCCTGATCCAGGCCCTGCCATGAACAAAGCCCTCGGTTTCTTCGCGATCGGTTTCCTCACGGCCGCCTCCATCGGCGCGCTGCTTTCCTTCCTTCCCGTCGACGACGGCGCGTGGGCGACGAAGCTGCACGGACTCCAGGGCGATCTGGGCGAGTTCTCGCTGAACGAGCGGGAAGGCATGATCGTGCTCACCGCCAACAACGGCGGGCGCTATCGCATCGTCAACGCGCGCGACGGTTGGGTGGAGATCGGACGACGCGATGTCGCGTCCGACACGTACTGGGCGCCCGCGGGCTCCGTGATCGTCAAGCGCCGCTAGCACGGTTCGCGTGCGTTTGGTTTCGAGTGCGCGCGCGATAGACTCGCCGCGTCTTCCCCATCACGTCACGCGCTCGCTCGTCCCCATGAAGTCCGCCTTCGCCGCTTTCCTCCTCGCCCTGATCGTCGTCCTTCCCGCGTCGAGCTGCGGAACGCTCCTGTTCGAGGAGCGCCAGGGCGAGCCGCATTCCGATCGGCTCGATCCGAACGTCCTGATCCTGGACGGCCTCGGTCTGCTGCTCTTCATCGTGCCGGGCGTCGTCGCGTTCCTCGTCGACTTCCACAGCGGCGCGGTCTACCTGCCGCACGACGTGGATCGCGGCGAGGGCCCGTTCATCAAGGACTGAACGAGAACGGCATCCCGAACGGTCCGCGCGGCGCGCCGCTCGCGGAGCGCTCGATCGGTCCCCGGTCGAAGAGCTGACCGGGCGTGTTGCCCGCCAGGTCCTCGAGCGCGGGGTCGACCCACAGGATGTACTCGCCCGCGCGCCACGGCTCCTTCGGCGCGAGCGTCCAGCGCGTCTCGCCGTCTCCGACGCGCACGTCGCCCACGACCGGCTCCCCCGCCACGTTCGTCACGGTGAGCATGCGCGATAGCAGCGCGTGGTCGAGCGGTTCGTCGAGCGCGACGTCCAACGGCGCGCCCGCAGCGACCGGCGCGGTCACCGTCCACCGTCGCGGATCCGGGGACGATCGGTCGTCCGCTTCGACGACGAACGACTTCTCGAACGACGCGCCGAGCGGCCGGCCGAGCTCGTCACGGAGCGCGTCGTCGATCACGAGCGTGTAGCGGCGCCCGGCCTCGAGCGGCGGCCCCATGCGCAGGTTCGGCCCCACGCCGCGCTTCAGGCGCCCCGGATGGAAGAGCAGCGTCAGCCGCCGGCGCGCGTCGTCCCAGATCCCGTGCTCGAACTCGACGAACGCTTGTTCGACCTCTGCGCCGTCGTCGTCGAGAACGCGCACGAACGCGTGGATGTCGCGCGCGCGCATCGGCTCCGAGAACGTGACGTACATCCGCAGCAGGTTGGCCGGAACGCGCGCGCCGCTCGGATGGACGGCGACGACGCGCGGCGCCGGTTCGCCCGCCCGTTCGGTGCCCGGACGAACCGCCGCGTGAAACGTCCTAGCGAGATGGGCGAGCCCGAGCTCCGTGCCGCGGAACTCCGCGTGGTACGCCACACCGGACAGAAAGGCGAAGCGCGGCTCGTAGCGCACGACGCCGCCGTCGCTGGTCGTCGTTCCGAATATCGCGGGGCCGTCGGCGTCGCGCGACTCCTGCGTGCGAACGACGAGCAGCGCGCGCGCGGCATCGAGCTTGGCGTCGGGCACGCCTTGCACGACGACGGAGCCCGTCGGGTGCGCCGCGTTCGGGGCTTCGAAGGTGAGCGTCGGCGCTCCCGTCCGCGGCGTCGCGCACCCGGAAGTCGCGACGGCCAGCAGCGCGGCTAGAAGCGTTCGGTCGACCACGTGGCGAGCTGGAGCTTGCCGTTCGACATCCGCTGCAACATCACGATCGCGTCGTCGCCGAGCCGGTCCATCTGCGTGATCCCGGTTCCCGAGCGGACCTCGTACGGCACGCCCGCGATGTATCCATCCGGCTCGGTCGTCAGCTCGCCGTCGAACGAAGCGATGTCGGCGGTCTTCAGGATCATCATCGGGAGGTTCGAATTCGCGATGAGCACGCGGTCCTCGCCCCCCTTGCTGTACACGATCATGTCGACCGGATAGTTGCCCGAACCGAGCTCGGCGATCGTCCGGCCGCGGATGTGCTCAGCGTCCTGCAGCGCGTTCGCCTCGAACTCGACGAACGGCGTGCAGAGGTAGGACGCCAGAACGTACGGCTCGCCGTCGAAGTCGTAGGGGACGAAGGCGCGAATGGGCGCATACGTCTCGTACTCGCCGTGCGCGCCGTGGAAGATCTCGAGCGTCGTCGACGCGACCTTCCCGTCGAACGGATACGGCACGCGCCAGAGCACGGCGGCGAACTCCTCGTTCGACAGCCCCGACACGAGCAGGTGCCCGTCGACGAACGCCATGTCGGTGATCGCGTCGCCCCGCACCGTGGTGTCCGGTTTCCAAAGGTGCGCGTGGTCGTCGGTGGGGTTCGGGAGCTTCACGCTCGTGCGCTTCATCGCGCCGTACTCGACGAGTTCGATCGAGCCGTCCGGCACGACGCGGATCAGGATGTCCGCATCCGCCACCTCGTTCGGAATGTGCCACTCCATGGTCTGCTTCGCGCGGCCACGCGACACCGCCAGGTAGACCGCGCGCGAGCGCGGGTCCGCGGCGAGGTCGTGGATCATGACATCGGCCTCTTTCGTCCCGACGAGCGCTGCGATGCGCGCTTCGATGTCGAGCATCGCGTAGCGCGTCCCCTCGCTCGGCGCGTCACGCTCGCCGAGGTCGAGCGCGTGCACGGCGCCGGCGCGACTGTCGCCGAGAAACAGCACGCCGTCCGGTCCGAACGCCAGCGCGCTGATCGAGGCGACGTCGGCAGCTGCTTTGGATGCGGGTTGCGCGCCGTCGCCCGCGAAGGCGACACAAGGAACGAGGAAGGGAGCGAGCCAACAGGTGAGCTTCATCGTCGAGCCTCGGTCAAAGACACGGGAATCGAGCGCGACTCCGATCGCCGTCGACCGCGCGCCCGCGTGGCGCCACCCTACCTCGCGCGCACAGCCGCGCTCTCCGCTCAACGCAAGTCGAACGACGCGCGCGCCTACGCCGAAGGCGCGGCGGATCCGAGCGCCGGGTACGCGCAGTCGGTTTGCTGACGGCAGAACTGCACCATGTCGTCGAGCGTCGTCTCCGCGACGTACGTCTGGAACGCGGCGAACGCGTCCTTCCAGTAGCCGTGCATCGGACACGCGCGCGCGTTCGTGCAGACCGCTTGCCCCAACGCGCAGGAGGGCTCGGCGGCGAGTCGGTCGTACGCGTCCACGATGTCGTAGAGGCGCACCTGGCCCGGCGGACGCAGCAACCGGTAGCCGCCACCGCGGCCGCGGCGACTCTCGATCAACCCGCGCCCGACGAGCGGTCGGAGGACCTTCACGAGAAACGCCGCCGGGATGCCGAGGCGCTCCGACATGTCGCGCACGAGCGAGAAGCCGTCGCCTCGCTGCTGCGCGAGGTGCGTCAGCGCGCGGATGGCGTACTCGGCGGAGTGGGAGAAGGCGTTCACGGTGTCGAGGGGGCGATCTGGCGCGCCGCTCAACGGAGTCCGGGCTCCGGATAGCGCGGTTGTAGCCCCCCGAGCGCATCCGCGCGAGGCGTCACAACCTCTTTCTTTCACTTGGGTTCCGCCCCAACAGAAAACGGAGCTTTTGATCCTCTTATCGGCGTCGCTGAGGTCTAGGATACCCTCGGCCGGGATCTCCCGTCCCTCCACGCGGCGGCGACGCCGCCCACACCAGGAAGCTGGACCGATGAAGAAGCAACCGCTGATCGTCCTTCTCACCGACTTCTCCGATGCGTCGTACGAAGCGTTCGCTCCCGCCGCCGAGCTCGCGCGCCGCATCGGCGGACGCATCGCGCTCTTCCATGTGATCGAGCAGCTCGCCGCGATCCCGCACGGGGCTCCGCTGGCGCCGCGCGTCGCGATCCCGCCGGACAACGCTCCGGAGCTGATCCAGAAGGCGCGCGAGGACCTCGTGGCCGCCGAGCTGCGGCTCGGCGCGGACGTGCCCGTCGAAGTCGACGCCACGATCGCGGTCGAAGTCCACGACGAAGTCGTGCGCTACGCCCAGGAGCACGAGGCCGACTTCATCGCGCTCGCGAGCCACGGACGCACCGGCTTCCGTCGCGCGTTGATGGGCTCGGTCGCCGAGTCGGTGCTACGCCACAGCACCGTTCCGGTCATCGCGTTCCCGCTCGACCCGAGCCAAGCGGACGAAGACTAAGCCGCCGCTCACTGCCAGCGCTTCATGGACTTCCAGTTGCGCGGCTTGCCTTCCGCGAGCCATTCGAGCGCCTGCTCGATGCGCGCCGCGCGCGTCGAGCAGGCGCTTGGCGTCCGCGATCCACTCGACGTACTCCTTGCGCCGTCGAACGTCGCCCGCGCTCGCTCGTGCTTGGCGGGGACCGAGAGCGCGGGCCGGCTTGCTCCGTGCGGCCTCCAGCTCCTGGCCGCGCCAAAACGCGACGCGGGCGCGTCGGCGATGTACCGATCGTGCGGCGACGTAAGCATCCGTTCAGCGCTTGCGCCCGGCGCCCGCAAGCGTCGAGCAGAAGGCGACGAGCAGGAACGTCGCGATCGGACCGAGCAGCAAGGAGATCAAGAACCACGCGAGTCCGCTGCGGTTCTTGCCCTGCGCCAGTCCTGCGTTCACGAGGGCGAGCGTCCCCCATCCGGCGAACCAGCTCGTGTCCGGTCGGAAGTCGAGCGACGCCAACAGGACGAACGCCGGCGCGCTCAACCGGTCCACCCTTCGCGCTCGGCGAGCGTGCGGATGTGCGCCACATGGTGCTTTCCGTGCCAGGCGTACATGCCGACCACCGACGCGAGCGCCATCGGTCCCGAGTCGGGGTGGACGAACTCGCGCTCGAGATCCGCGGCGGTCAACCCGCGCAAGAGCACGACCCACCGCGCATGCAAGGCGTCGAGCAGGTCGAGCGACAACGGCAGGTGCTCGGTCCGGTAGTCCGCGAGGTTCGCCCAACGCTCTTCGCGGTACGCCTTGATCGTCGGACGCTCTTCGGTCAGCGCCCACTTGAAGCGGATGACGCTGTTCAGGTGGCTGTCCGCCATGTGGTGCACGACCTGCTGCACCGTCCATCCGTCCGGGCGATACGGCGTTTCGAGCTGCGCGCGCGAGAACGGTGTCACGAGCTCGCGCGCTTCGGCGGGCAGCGCTTCGATCTCGCCGATCCACTCGTCGATCTGCTCGCGCGAGATCGACGCCGGGGCTTCGAACGTTCCAATCGGATAGCGCGGGTCGGTCGACGAGACGGACATGGGATCCCCCGATTCAATGGGCCGGTTCGCGGAGCGCGATGGCGCGCGAACACGCGCGCCTGCATGTCCCGAGGTTAGTGACTGCCGTCGCCCGCGGCGACCGCGAACTCGGGCGCGTACTGCACGAGTCCGCCGCGCGCCGGGATCGCTCCCGCGCGCAGCTCGAGCGCCTGGAACGCGTCGCCGCCGCCGTACTCGTCACCCAAGGACCAATGGCGCGCAGCGCGGAACCCGAAGCGGCCGTAGTACGCCGGATCGCCGAGCACGACGACGAAGCCCGCGCCGCGTTCGGTGCAGCGTTCGAGTCCCGCGCGAATCAGCGCTGCGGCGACACCCCGTTCACGATGCGCCGAACCTACGGCGACGGGAGCGAGACCGTACGCAGACACTTTGTCGGCGGACAATCCCGCGACCGTGACGGGACTGAACGCAACGTGCCCCCACACTTCGTCGGTGTCGTCGTCCGTCGCGACGAGCGACAACGACAGCGCGCCGCTCGCACGCATCAAATCGACGAGCTGCGCCTCGACCGGCGTCGGGAACGACTCGACGAGGACGGCGCGAATGCGGTCGACGTCGCTCGGGAGTTCGGATCGGATGTGCATCGTCGTCGTTCGCGCCAGGCTGGCTCCGCGCACGCATTCGACGCCAACGCGCGGCGTTCGGCCAGCGAGAATTCAGGCGAGCCGACGACCGCTCAGCAAGCGCGGCTGCGCGAGCGCGGCGAGGAACTCCTCGCTGCTGTAGAACGGCCACACCGTCGCTTGCCCGAGCTCGAGGTCGCACGGCCATGGAAGCCACGGCACGTGGTTCACCCCGCCCCATCGATACTCGAGGTCCGCCTGTAGGAAGACGAGCGCGCGCTCGAGGCAGTCGCGCATCCGTCGGTCGAGCAGCTCGGGCGCCTTCGCGCCGCGCGCCTTGTCCGCGGACCACCGATCGAGCTCGTCGACGATCGCCGCCACGCCCCGGTCACGCATCCAGCCGTGCGGCGGATCGCTCCAGAACTCGTCGAGCGTCGTGCGCCCGGCCAGGAACACGCGCAGCGTCGTGGCGAGTTGGCTGCGTTGCGTGCGGTTGATCACGGCGGAGCCTCAGATCGACGCCCCGCGTCCCCGAACGAAAGCCGAAGTCCGAACAAGATCGGGGTGCGCTTACGCCGTCGTGCCGAAGCGCTTGGCGGCGCGCGCGCGGGCCTTGGCGGCTTCGACCTCGCGGTACTTCGGCGCGGCGTTCGTGCTGAGCGAATCGAGCAGCGTGCCCGCGACGTCGGCGACCGCTGCAACGGCTGCGTCGAAGGCGGCCTCGTTCGCGGCCGAGGGCTTGTTGAAGCCGCTCAGCTTGCGCACGAACTGGAGCGAGGCCGCGCGGACCTCGTCGTCGCTGGCCGGTGGATCGAAGTTGAAGAGCGTGCGGATGTTTCTACACATGCTTGGAGCCGGTGAAGGGTGGCGGCCGGGGCCTGCACGCGAGCCTAACAGCCCGCGCAAGACTCCGCGGCGCCGAGCGCCGATCCGAGAATCCGTGTCGTGTTCGTGCGGGCGTCGGCGGCTGTCGTCGCATGCAACTCCTTCGAACGAACGAGCGTGGATCGTGGGTGGCCCTCGTCCTAGTCGCCTTCGCGGCCGGGTGCAGCCGGGCGAGCGGTCCCGCTCCGCCCCCGCCCGGGCCGTCGGCCAAGCTCCCCGGCTATGTCTTTCCGAAGGTCAGCTTGGTCTCCGTCGCGCAGACGCGCGACGAGGACTCCGGCGCGACGACGGTCAAAGCCAAGCTCACGTCGGTGGCCGCGTCGACGGTCACCCTGCCCTGGTCCTACCAGGGCACGGCCACGCACACGGACGACTACGCGATCAGCGCGAGTCCGATGACCATTCAAGCGGGGCAACTCACGGGCACGATCTACATCACGCTCGTCGATGACGCGTTCAACGAGCCGGACGAGACGCTGCAGATCGTGTTCGGCACGCCGTCGAACGCGACGTTCGTCGGACCGTCCGTGCACACGCTCACGATCGTCGACAACGATCCCGTGCACCTCGACGCGTCGCAGGGTTCGCTGCTGCTCGGCATCAACCCCGACACGGGCGCGCCGGTCCGTCGGACCGAGAGCGGGCTGGCCGGGTTCCGCGACGTCAAGGCGACCGCGTACGACTCGAACTCGGGCAACCTGTGGGCGGTGGACGCGTTCACCGATCAGCTGCTGCGCATCGACCGGACGACCGGCGTGGGGACTCCGATCGGACCGACGGGGTTCACCGACATCGAAGGCATGGCCTGGGACCCGAACACGTCCACGCTCTACGGCGTCGACGACACGACCGACACGCTCATCACGCTCGACCGGATCACGGGCAAGGGCACCGTCGTGGGTCCGCACGGCTACCCGGGCATCTGGGGGATGGCGTACGACACGAACGCGAGCCGCCTGTATGGAGTCAACGCCGCGGGGATCGTGCGCTTCAACACGGCGGACGGGAGCGCGGTCTCGATCGGACAACTCGGATACCAACTGTGCGACAGCATGGCGTTCGACTCGGGGACGAACACGATGTACGTCTCGCGGAGCTCCACGGGTCAGTTCATCCGCGTCAACACGGGCACCGGCGTCGGAACGTTGCTCGGCGTCCTCGCGTACCGTCCGAGCGGAATGGCGTACGACCCGGACACGAACACGATCTGGGGCGTCGACCCGTCGCTCGATCAACTGCTCGCCATCAACGCCGCGACGCGCGTCGCGACAACGGTGGGCGGATTCGGGCACACCGGCGTCAACGACCTGGCGTTCGACCCGAGCTCGAACACCCTGTACGCCATCGACGGCCTCGCCGACGCGTTGCTCACGATCGACCGCACGACGGGCGACCCCACGGAGATCGGTCCGCTCGGCTTCGCATTGGGCACGGGGCTGGCCTTCGATGCGAACACGGGGACGCTGTACGGCACCGACGGCCAAACGGATCAGCTCCTGACGATCAACACGACGACGGGAGCGGGGACCGCGGTCGGCGGCCTCGGGTTCCTGGGCGTCGCCGGGCTCGCGTTCGACCCGAACACGAACACGCTCTACGGCGTGGACACCGACACGGACGCGCTGCTCACGATCAACACGGCGACCGGTGCCGGCACGTCGGTCGGCGCGCTCGGCTTCCCGCGCGTCGAGGGCCTGACGTTCGACCCGAACACGAACACGCTCTTCGGGACCGACATCACGACGCACGATCTGATCACAATCGACACGACCACCGGCGCCGGAACGGTGCGCGGCACGCGCGGCTTCAGCCACATCGACGGCCTGGCCTTCGATCCGAACACGAACACGCTGTATGGCGCGAACGAGTGGCTCATCGAGATCGATGCGACGACCGCGCGCGGCGTGTCGATCGGCTGCATGGGGCCGACCACCATCCATTCGCTCGCGCGCGATACGAACACCAACACGCTGTACGGCGTCGACGTCTTCGCGGACCAGCTCCTGCGCATCGACCCGACGACCGGCGCGTCCTCGGCCTACGGAACGCTCGGCTTCTCCAACGTCCTCGGCCTGGCGTTCGACCCGAACGCGAACAAGCTGTACGGCTCGGACACGATCGTGGACCGGCTCGTCACGATCAACACGACGACGGGCGCAGGCAGCACGTCGGGCATGCTCCCGTTCGGCTTCGCCGCCGTCGTCGGCCTGGCCTTCGACCCGAACACGAACACGCTGTACGGCGTGGACGACAACACGGATCAGTTGATCGTGATCAACCGCACGAACGGCGTCGGGACGGCGATCGGCCCGCTCGGCTTCGGCGGAGTCACCGGCCTCGGCTTCGACTCCGTCACGAACACGCTGTACGGAACGGACTCGGCGCCCCTCGGCACGAACCAGTGGATCACGATCGACACCGTCACGGGCGCGGGGACGGCGGTCGACTCGACGCTGTTCGAAGTCCTCGGTCTGGCGGATCGGTGATGCGGGCGGCTAGCCCGGATCATTCATGAGCATGCACGCCAAAAGCTGCCGCACACCCTCATGAAGAACCCGGGCTAGCAGGCCGTGGCGAGGAGGCGCTCGATCTGCGTTGCGTGTCGGTCCATGTGGTAGCGCAGGAACTCGAGGCGTTGGACCGCGTTCAGCGGGCCGCAGAGGAAGTGCGGGTAGATCACTTCGCCCAGAGGCAGGCCTTCGAGGACGCGCGGCAGGTCGCTGAGGAGCGCGTCGCACGACGCGAGGTGCGCGGACCAGATGCCGACGGACCACGCGCCCGTCGGCGTCGCGGAGTTGGGCGCATCCTCCTTCGGCTTCCACGTCCGCTCGATGATCGCCTCGATCGCGAGGCCGTCGTTCTCCGACTTCCCGGTCCAAACCGGATCGTCGCGGCGGAAGCGATCGGCAGCGGTGCGAATCAGGTCGTACCCGCCGCGCTCGGCGAGAACCAAGTGCTCGAGCACGTCCTGGACGCTCCACGCCGACTCGCTCGGCTTCCGCGCTCCCTCGTCCGTCGTCAACCCGTCGACGAGCCCCAGGACGCGCACACGTGATCCGCGCACGTCGGACAACAGTCGTTCGATGCTCGCTTCCATGGAATCGCTCCTGTCGTGATCGTCAGAGTCTAGCAGGCCGTGGTGAAACTCACGGCGTCGTCGAAGGGGGATGAATTCGTGCTGACAAGGCGCGCCGACGACGCGTATTCGCTGGAACCTCGGAGGAGGCGCAACGCCGGCAGCGCGAATTCAGCGCCCTTCGAGGATGGCGTGAGTTTCACCACGGCCTGCTAGCGTGGCTCCGCGAGCGCTGCGCGGCGCGCGCGAGTTCGAGCGCGAGGGAGCGCGGGTTCCGTAGACGGGGAGGCGCTCCGGCGACGGGAAGCGAGGCGAACGAGCTCACGGTCGCCGTTCGGGAGTACGATCGGGGCGGTCGCAATCGGTACCGAAGCAGGAGGTCGTCATGGTCGAGTCACGTCGTTCGAGCGAGAGGCGGAACCGTCGCTCGCACCGGATTCCGCATATCGCCGTTGTGCTCGCGCTCGGTGCGACCGTCGCCGCGCCCGTTGCCGTCGGGGCGGTCGAGTTCGCGACGGTGCGCCTGCGCCAGGTCGCGTTGCGCGGCGCGTCCGATGGCGCGGCGTTCGACAAGTTCGGTTGGCAAGTCGCGCTGTCCGTCGACACCGCGCTCGTGACGGCGACCGAGGACGACGACCACGGGAGCGACTCGGGAGCCGCGTACGTGTTCGCGCGCCGCGCGAACGGCGCCAAGCCGTGGCGCGAGACAAAGAAGATCACGCCGAGCGACGGTGCCGCGGGCGACCTGTTCGGGTTCGCGGCCGACGTGTCGGGCGACTCGGCGCTCGTCACCGCACGCGACGACGACGACAACGGAACGGACGCCGGATCGGCGTACGTCTTCGAGCGCGACCTGGGCGGCGCGGAGAATTGGGGCGGCGCGAAGAAGCTGTTCGCGAGCGACCCCGCGGCCGGCGACGCCTTCGGTTGGTCGGCCACGCTCGACGGCAACACCGCGGTCGTCGGCTCGCCCTTCGGTTCGTCGACGACGGGCGCGGCGTACCTCTTCGAGCGCGACCAGGGTGGCGCGGGGAACTGGGGCTTCGTCAAGAAGCTCACCGCGAGCGACGCGGCGGCGCAGGATCGCTTCGGGCGCTCGATGTCGCTCGACGGAGACACGCTCGTCGTGACCGCCGACGGCAACGACGACGCGGGATCCTCCTCGGGCGCCGCCTACGTGTTCGCGCGCAACGCCGGCGGCGCCGACAACTGGGGCCAGGTCCGCAAGCTCACCGCCTCGGACCCGAACGCCGTCGACCACTTCGGCATCTCGTGCGCGCTCTCCGGTGGCACGCTCGTCGTCGGTGCGCATCGCGACGACGACAACGGCAACGAATCCGGATCCGCGTACGTGTTCGAGCGCGACTTCGGCGGCGAGAACAACTGGGGCCAGGCGCAAAAGCTCACCGCTGCGGACGGCGCGACAGCGGACTCGTTCGGCCGCGCCACGGCGATCCGCGGCGACACGATCGCGGTCGGCGCCTACGCGCACGAACACGGAACGCTCGGCGTGCGTGCGGGGGCGGTCTATTTGTTCGAGCGCGACCATGGCGGCAGTCAGAACTGGGGCCAGACGCAGGAGCTGCGCGGGCGAGACCTGGTCGCCGAGGACGTGTTCGGTTGGGCCATGGCGCTCGGCGCGGACGAGGCGCTCGTCGGCGCGCCGCATCTCGACGAGGTCGTCGGTGCGGAGAAGGGCACGCTGTACGCGTTCGCGACGCGTCCGCCGAAGACGACCCAGGCGTCGAGCTACATGCGACAGGCACCGCCGCGCGTGCGATGACCTCGGGTCACGTCCGCTCGAGCAGTCCCGCGTAGATGGCGAGGTCGCGCTCCGAGAAGCAACAGAAGCGGACCTCGCGCAAGGTGTCGTGTTCGGTCGCGGCCGCGCGCACCGTCGCGACGGCGACGGCCGCGGCGAGCTCGCTCGGGTACCGGTAGACGCCCGTACTGATGCTCGGAAAGGCGAGCGTGCGCAGCCCGTGTTCGGCCGCGACTTCGAGCGAGCGGCGGTAGCACGACGCGAGCAGCTCGGGTTCTCCGCGCTCACCGCCGTGCCACACCGGGCCGACGGTGTGGATGACGTGCTTGGCCGGCAAGCCGAAGCCCGGCGTGATCTTCGCGTCACCGGTCGCGCAGCCGCGCAGCGCGCGGCACGCCTCGAGCAGCCGCGGTCCGGCAGCGCGATGGATCGCTCCGTCGACGCCGCCGCCTCCGAGCAGCGACTCGTTCGCCGCGTTCACGATGGCGTCGACGGCCAGGGTCGTGATGTCGGCGCGCACGGCGACGAGCTTCGCGGGCGTGCGAACCCGGCGCTCGCCCTTGGTCGCGATGCAGCAGCGGACCGTCGAGTGCGAGCGGTGCTCGCGGATCGCGAGGCAGGCGAGGAACTCCTCGCGCACGCGCTCCGCCTGCGGTCCGCAGAAGTCCTGCAACAGCCGCATGCCGTCGAGCCGCGCGCGCCACCCCGCGAGCACGCCGGCGTCGGCGGGACCGTCGCACGAGAACTCGCGGTCGGCGAGCGTCATGCTGCGCGTGACGGTCCAACCGGAGGACTCCAGCGCGTCGCGCAACCTGCGCCCCATGCGAAAGTCGTAGCGTCCCGCGGTGAGTGAATCGTCCGCGTAGCCGTCGAGCAACGCGCGCGTCTCGTCGCTCAACGGTTCGTGCGCGAACAGGTCGTCGATCTCGGTAAGCGCGATCCAACCGCCGGGCTTCACGCTGCGCGCCCACTCCGCGAGCACCGCGGGCAAGTCCGTGAAGTACGCGACGGTGAAGCTGCACCAGATCCCGTCGGCCGGAGCATCGAGCGCGGGAAGCGCGCGCAGGTCGCCGACCCGAAACTCCGCGCCCGCCAGCTTCCGCGCGCGCGCCGCGTCCAGCAGCTCCTCGTTCCCGTCGATGCCGATCACGCGTGCGCCGCGCGCGACGAGCTCGGCCGCCACATCCCCCACTCCACACCCGAGGTCGAGGATCGTCGCGCCGTCGACAGCGGGCAGCGCGTCCAGGGCTGTGGCCCAAGCCCGCCAAGCAAACATAGCCGGGTGATGCTACTGAACTGACTGCCCAAGTGTTGCTCGAGCACTGCGCCGGACGCGTATTCCACGCTCAGCCTTCTCTCATCCCGCGGCGCCGCCGACGACCGAATCCCCGATGCGCGACGTCGGGTGAATGCTCCGCCACCCCCAGTCCTGGCGCCACCGGAGCAACTCGGCCGGACTCAGCCGCCGATGAACGAACCCCAGCATCTTCGCCGGAGTTTGATCCTCGTCGTCCGCGTTGAAGCGCCGCCGGACGAAGTTCCGGTACGCCATGTGCACCTGCAGACCCAGGTCGAGGTAGCGACGCGCCTTCGACACGAGCCACGAGTCGCGCCGCAGCCGACCGAGCAGGTCCCGCATCATCGCCTCGGTGTGGTTGATCGGGAACAGCGGGTTCCAGGTCAGGCGGGCGAGTTTGCTGTTCGTCTTGCGGTGCACGAGCTTGCGCGCGGATCCGAAGGCACGGCGCAAGTGCTTCGGGTACGAGCTCTTCTCGTCGGTGTCGAAAACGATGCTCGGGAGACGGTCCGCGAGCCGCGCTCCGCGTGCAAGAGTCCGCCGCACGCTCCGCGCCGAAAGGTCCTTTCGCGGCCCCATGCGGGCTTCTTCCTCCAGAATGGCGCGTTTGCGGGCGTCACTCATCTTGCCGCGTGGACGGATCGGGGCGGCCTCT
>JAJDEV010000039.1 GCA_029259605.1 Planctomycetota bacterium
GACGCGCCAACTTGCGAAACTTGAGTTCGGTACTTCGAACGGTCAGCTTCAAGGTGCGCGCCGACTGCCGGAGCCCGGTGCCGGATGCGAGCGAATCGAAGAGTCGCCGGTTGGCGTCCGGTCGGTTGTCTCGATAGTCCAGCCGAAACGTCTGACGCGAGAACGTCCGACCGCAGCTCTTGCAGCGGAAGCGCGGGACCGGACGGCGACGACACCGCGGTTGATAGCTGCCGTGCTTGCGAAAGAACTTGGCGGCGGGTTTGCAGTGCTGGGAGCAGGAGCGGTACGGACAGCGTGGGGGTTGAAACATGGTTTGCGTCTTCCTTGGCGGATCCCTGGGTTGAGGGTGGTCCGAGGAAGACCGGCGCAAACCGGCGTTGGTTGCCGTGTGAGACCAGAATTACGGTGACGGGGGCAACACCGAGGAAGTCAGTTCCGAGCCGCTATGCTCCACGCCATGAAGACGCTCGTCACCCTGGCCCTGGCCCTCTTGTTCGGAACGTCCTGGTTCGGCGCGCGGTCCGTGCGCGGCGACGTGGAATGGGAGACGAACCTCGACGAGGCGTTCGTGGCCGCCGGCGAGTCCGGCCGCCCGCTCTTGATCGTCTTTCGATGAGAGGCCTGAAAGGACTGCACGTCCTTCGCTGAGCAGGTTGCTCGGCCCTCAGCTCCGCTCGCCCGGCTCTACTCGGAGTTCGTCTGCGTCTACGTGACGGACATGCGCGGCGTCGACCTCGGGCGCACGCCCTTCGATTTCGACCTGACGTTCGCCGCGTTGCTCATGCATCCGGACGGGCACGTCTATCATCGCTATGGAGCACGCGACGCGCGGAGCGCCGACCGCTGGCTCGACGAGGCGTCGTTCGCCGACACGCTGCGCGCCGCGCTCGACGCCCACGACGCGTACGGACTCGACCCGCATCCGCCCGCGCCCCGGCCGCGCCGCGTGATCGAGGAGATCCCCGCGTTCAGGAAGCGCGACAAGGGCCAGTGCATCCATTGCCACAGCGTGTTCCCGGCGTTCTATGAGGAAGCGCGCGACGCGGGGGCGTGGACCGAGGACGCGCGCTGGGTCTACCCGCCGCCGAGCCGCATCGGGCTCGATCTCGCGCGCGACGACCAGACGCGCATCACGCGCGTCGCCGCGGGTTCGAGTGCGTCGGCCGCGGGGCTCGTCGCGGGCGATCGGCTGCTGCGCGTGGGAGACGCGGCGGTCCGCACCGTCAGCGATCTGTCCCAGGCGCTGCACGACGCGTCGCCCGCCGCGCAAGGGTTGCGCGTCGCGTTCGAGCGCGGGGGCGAGGAGCGGACCGTGTCGCTCGCGCTCGCCGACGGTTGGAAGCGGGGAACGCCGCGCGAGTTCGCGTGGCGTCCGTTCAAGTGGGGCTTCACGCCCGCGCCGGGATTCGGCGGCACGGCGCTGACCGATGCCGAGCGCGCCGCGGCCGGCATCGCGCTCGACGCCTTCGCGGTTCGCGTCACCTACCTCGTGACCTGGGGCGACAACGCGCGCTACGGCCGCGCCGCGGCGAGCGTCGGCCTGCGCGAGGGCGACGTCTTGCTCGCCGCAGACGGCAAACGCGACTTCGACAGCGAGGCGCACTTCCATGCCTGGTGGCGCCTGACCCGCAAGCCGGGCGACACGGTGCCGGTCGAGGTGCGCCGCGGGGAAGCGACGCTGACGCTCGAAATCACCGTACTGCCGTAGGCCAAGGCAGCGTTCCGAGCGCGCGGCCGATCTCCGCGCCGAGCAGGGCCTGTCCCGCGGGGGTCATGTGGCAGAGGTCGGTGAAGAACTCGGAGGTGTGCGGGATCGCGTCGCGCACGTTCGCGAGCGGGAGGTCGAACTCGGTGGCGAGGCGCTCGATGACCGCGTTGTGGCGCGCGACCGCGCGGAGCGTCGACGGGACGCCGCCCCAGAAGTGCCGCATCAGCTCTTCTTCGCGGGCAACGCGCGCGATCAGCTCGCGGTCCGTGGTCGGTTGCGAGACGGCGAACGTCGAGAGGACGACGCGAAAGCCGTGCTCGCGACCGAGGGCCACGATCTCGCGCAGGTGACTCTCGAGCATGGCTTCGCTGCGGAACGGCGGCTCGCCGAAGTCGGACCCGGCGCGGAAGCGCTTGTCGAGGAAGTGGTACTTGACGAGCGTCGCGAAGAGCGAGGCGTCCTTCGCGCGCCAGTCGAAGTAGCCGACGTCGGGGAGGGGACCGGTGAACGGGAAGGCGTTGTAGATCGCGTCGTTGATGCCGAGGTAGCACACGACGACGTCCGGCTCGTACGCGAGCAGGTTCTTCCGCAGGTTGACCAGGTTGTTGTACGAGGTGTAGCGCGGGCGTCCGCAGGTCACGACCGTCAGGTCGGCGTCCGGATTGCGCTCGCGCACGGCCGCGTCGACGGCGGTCGCGTAGGTGGGCGAGTACGACGTCGATCCGCCGAGCAGGAAGACACGCGTCTCGCCCTCGCGCTTCGGCGTCGCGACGTCCGGCCCGATCGCGCCGATGTCGTTGAGCTCGACGTTCCAGAGCGTCGCGTGGGGCCGCGCGGTGAAGATCAGATCGTCGTCGAACGCGAGCCCCGGGGGCGTGCTGCGATACGTGATGACGCGCGCGGTGATCTCGAGCACGACCAGGCCCGCGAGGAGCGTCGCGCCGATCACGATGAGTTTCGTCTTGAGGCGCTTGGCCATGCGGCGACCCGACGGCACGGAGGTCGCGTCGCTTCGAATCATAGGCAGCGGACGCGACGGATCCACATGCGCGCGCGGGTCGCGCGGTTTGCGCGGCTCGCGCGTGCCTTTCGCCGCCGCGCTCGGCAGGCTGGCCGGCGATGTCCACGACGACGAGCGAAGCGACCCTCGGTCACTCCGGCGCCCGCGCCGTGACGCGGGGTGGTCGCGCGCTCTCGCTCGCGAGCGCGACCTTCGCGGCGGCGTTCCTCGCGCCCCTCTTCCTGCCGGCCAAGGCCTGCACCGTGGTCTACCTCGCGTTCGCGATCCCGCTCGTGATCCGGCACGGCGTCGTCGTCCGTCGCGACCTGTGGCGGTTGCTCTCGCCGCTCTTCGTGCTCTTCGCGCTCGGCCTGCTGGTCGACTACGGCAGCGTCGAGTGGCGCGAGTTTGCCAAGGACCTGTGGCGTCTGAGCAAGCCGATCGTGCTGCTCTACGTCGGGTACATCGCCGCGCGCACGAGCACGCGGCGCGACGCGTTCCCGCAGGGCCTGATGGTCGTGGGGCTGGCCTACGCATCGATCTATCTGGTGCGGCTCGCGTTCGAGTCCGCGGCGCGCGGCGTCATGCCGCTCGACCTCGCGGACACGGTCGTGTTCGGGCACTTCCCCGAGGCGTTCACCGTGGGCCTCTGCCTGCGCTACCGGCGGATCGAGGTGCGCGGCGGCGCGCTGCTGCGCAACACGGCGCTGGGCGTCTCGCTGCTCGCGCTCGGGCTCTCCGGTTCGCGCACCTGGGTGCTCGTCGCCGGTGTGATGATCCTCGCCGGTGGCTCGTGGTTGCGCGGGCGCGGACGGTTGCGCGCGGTGTTGCTCGTGGGAGCGATGGCCGTCGGACTCTTCCTGACGCCGCTCGGTGAGGCGATCTTCAAGCGCGGCTTCGACGTCGCGCTGTCGGAGATCTCGCCGGCGCGTTACACGGAGCTCGGCGACATCGCGACGCACTGGCGCGGCTTCGAAGCGTGGCAGGGGTTGCGCGCGTACCTCGACGGCTCGGCGCTCCAGCACGCGATCGGACAGGGCTTCGGCGCGACGGCGGGACTCGGGTTCTACATCGAGCACGACGGCGACCACTACAACCGCGTCAGTCAGTTCCACAACGGCTTCATCTGGCCGCTGCTCAAGACGGGCTTCGTCGGCGCCGCGGTATTCGTCGTGTGGTTCGGGCGCTTGATCGGGATGAGCCGCGCGCTCGGCCGCGCTTCCGCGAGCCCCGAGAATCGAGCGGCGGCGGACCTGTGCCTCGGCGTCGTTCTGTCGCTCGTGCTGACGACGCTCGTCGTTTCCGGCATCTTCAACAACGTGTCCAACGATCCGATGGTGCTCGTGATCGGGGGCTTCCTGGCGTTGACGCACCGCCGGGGCTGAGAGCGACGGCGGAATCCCTTTGGGTTTGGCTGGGGCAGGACGAAAGATTGGAGCGATGCCCCTGCCGTCGAGAACCCTGGTCGTCGGACGCCGCGCGCTCCGTCGATGCGGCCGGAGCGGCGTCGCGCGCGAGCTCGTGTTCGGCGCGCTGTACCTCGTCGCGGCGATCGTTCTGACCTTCAGCTTCGTGCGTCCACCGGCGGGGCTCGGAAGCAACTCGCGCGCGCCGTTCGGCCAGATGGTCGACGGGACCGCACACTTGCCGTTCGCGAACCGTGCGCTCGTACCGGCGCTCGTGCGCGCGATCGACGGCGCGGTGTCGGAGGAGGCGCGCGCGCGCCTCGACGCGACGCTGCACGACGAGCACGTCGTCGTGCGCACGCTGGATCAGGTGGCGCCGGCGTGGACGCGCGAGCGACTCGTCCAGTACCTCGCCTGCCTCGGGATCCTGTACGCCTCGCTCGTCGGGTTCCTCTACGCGCTGCGGTACCTGTGGACGGGGGCGGTGAAGGCGCCGCCGTTCACGGGAGCGATGGTGCCGCTGCTCGCCGTGGCGGCGCTGCCGCCGTTCTTCGACACGTACGCGAGCTACATGTACGACTTCCCGGCGTTGCTCCTGTTCACGCTGGGGCTCGGGCTGCTCGTGCGCAGGCGCTTCGTGCCGTTCCTGCTTTTGTACGCGGTGGGCTGCCTGAACAAGGAGACGACGGTGCTCCTGACGCTCGTCTTCGCGCTGTACTTCCTGGTTCGCAACGACCTCGGGCGGCGACGGTTCGCGCTGCTGCTCGTCGCGCAGGTCGCGATCTTCGTCGGCGTCAAGCTCGGGCTCGCGCTGCGCTTCTCCGACAACCCGGGCGGGGTCGTCGAGTTCCGTCTGTTCCGCAACCTGGTGCGCTTGCCGCGCTACCCGCTCGGCAGCCTGTATGGCGGGCTCGCGCTCGTCGCGGTGTTCGTCTGGCAGTGGCGGCGCATCCCGCTTTTCTTGCGCTGCGCGATCGTCCCGCTCGCGCCGCTCATCGTCCTGACGTTCTTCCTCGGGTACTTCGACGAAATCCGCGACTACTACGAGGCGTTGCCGGCGTTGCTGCTCGCGCTGGCGTTCCTTCTGTGTCGCCTGGCCGGACTCGAAGTGCGCGATGCCAACGACGACCGGCGCCCGCTGCCCGCGCATTCCGAGTCGGACCGCGAACCGATTTCCGGTTCGAGCGTGTGAACGGGACCCTGACGCTCGATCGGCGAGCGAGCGGCCCGGTCCGGCGCGTCCTGTTGTAGGCTGTGCCGTCGCTGTCGTTCCCCCAGGCAGTCGGTTTGGACGCTCCCGCTCCCGTCTCTCGACTGGGCCCTGCTCGATGGTTCGATTCCAGTTCCCTTGTAGCCGCTGCTCGCACGGCGTCGCTTCGCCTCCATGCTGACGAAGCGCGCCCCTGTGGATGGTGGATATGGCATCGGGATTCTGATCCTCGTGGTCGGAATCGCGATCGGCGCACTCGTCGACATTCCGTCCTTCGGTGCGCGCGCCGACGCGGCGTCACCGCACGGCGCGCCGCCCATGGGCGAGCTCAGCCCGATTCTGCGCCCGGCGGACGAACCCGAAGCGGTCGCGGAAAACGGGCTCGAGACGCTGCGTTTCACGATCGACCGCGAAGCGTCGGAGACGCTGCAGCGCGTGCGCGATCGCGGGATGGCGCGCGGGATCATCGTGCAGACGGAGGAGGACACGGTGCCTGCCGTCGTCGAGCACGGCGCCACGCGCGCCGACGCCGACATCCGCATCAAGGGCGACTGGACCGATCACATCGCGACCGAGAAGTGGTCGCTGCGCGTCAAACTCCAGGACGAGCGCCTGTTCGGTATGCGCGTGTTCTCGATCCAGCGTGCGAAGGCGCGCGGGTTCCTGTGGGAGTGGTTCGTGCTCGAGGCCTTCCGCCGCGAGGGCGTGCTCGCGCCGCGCTCGACGTTCGTGAACGTCGTCATCAACGACAACTACGCCGGCGTCTACTTCCTCGAGGAGCACCCGGCGAAGGAGCTGCTCGAGTCGCAGGGCAGGCGCGAGGGTGCGATCGTCCTGTGGGACGAACAGGCGCGCTGGGACACGCTGCTCCAGTCCCACGACGTCTACTCGAAGGACGTGCGCCTTCCGGTTCCCGCGAGCGCTCAGCCGAGCCTCGGGATGGTCCCGCCGTTCGTACGCGCCTACGGCGAGAAGCGGCTCGAGTCGTCGGAGGCGTTGACGCGCTCGTACTACGCGGCGGTCGAAGAAATGCGCGCGCTGCGGAATCACGTGCTGCTCGCGGATGACGCGACGGCGCGGATGAAGCGGCTGCAGGCGTTGCACGAGCTCGAGGGCGCGACGATCGACTCCATCGTCGACGTCGAGCGCGTCGCCATCGCGCACGCCGTCGCGTCGCTGTTCCAGATCCAGCACGCGCTCTACTGGCAGAACCTGCGCTTCTACCACGACCCGGTGCTCGACCGGCTCGAGCCGATCGCGTTCGACAACATGGCCCAGGAGGCGTCGGCCCGCGACCCGGTGATGTTCCGGCGCAATCGCGCGATGCCACCGTTCGAGCAGAGCGCCACCTACTACAA
Organism: Planctomycetota bacterium; assembly: GCA_029259605.1. Taxonomy (GTDB): domain Bacteria; phylum Planctomycetota; class UBA1135; order UBA1135; genus OFTM281. The sequence continues at coordinate 6,683 of JAJDEV010000039.1, forward strand.
CGGCGTCTTCCGACACCTCGGTCGCCTCTGCGATCCCACTTGGCTCGAGGCCTTCTTCGCCGACATCCTGCCGGACGCCGAGCGCTTCGAAGCGGCGCTGCTCGCGGATGACGACATCCCCGCGCCGTTCGCGCTCGCCGCGATGCTGCAACGCGTGCGGACGCAGCAGGGCTATCTGCGCAACGTCATCTTCCCGACCGACCCCGTCAGCTTCGCGGCCAGCTACGAGGTCGAGGAGGACGCGAGCGCACGCGTGACGGGCTCGATGGAGGTCGTCGCGTGGGGGACCACGCGCACGCCGGTCGTCGTCGAGGGCTTTCGCTTCAGCGACGGCTCGCTGCGCTCGGCCGCTTCGGTACTCGGAGCGGGGGACGACGCGCTCGGCGCGATCCGTACGGAGGAGGGCCACGTCATCCTCCCGAACGACGGACGCTCGGTCGCGTTCCGCTTCCCCGTGCACGACCGCCTCGCCAACCTCGAAAACGTCGGGCACGTGATCCGCGCGGTCAAGGAGCAGTCGCGCGCCTCGCGCAAGCTCGACCTGGACGTCGAAGTGCTCTTTCGCCCGATCGCGGCCAGTGCGCCGACGGGCGAGCGGCTCGCGTTCCAGAAGCGCGACGACGCGTGGCCGTCCGAGGGCGGCCGCCCGCCGACGCCGACGCTGGCCGAGGCGCTCGCGCGCCATCCGTTCCTCGAGTATCGCGCGGAGGAGGGACGGCTCGTGATCCGCCAGGGTGAATGGGAGGTCGCCGGCGACCTCGTCGTTCCGGACGGCGTCACGCTGCACGCGTTCGGCCCCGTGACCCTGCGTTTCGAGCAGGACGCGTGCCTCGTGTCGAGCTCGCCGCTCGTCTTCGAAGGCAACTGGGAGACGCCCATCGTGCTCGAACCCGTCGCGGGAAGCGATCGCTGGAGCGGCGTCGTCGTCGTGCGCGCGAGCGGACGCTCGACGTGGGAGCACGTGCGCGTGCGGAACACGCAGGCGATCGCGCGCAAGGGGTGGGTGACGACCGGGGGCATCACGTTCTATCGCTCTCCGGTCACGATGAGGCGCTGCTTCATCGAGGGCACGCTCGCCGAGGACGGCACGAACATCTTCGGCGCCGACATGTTGCTCGAGCGCGTGACGTTCTCGGGTTGCGCGTCGGACAGCTTCGACGGCGACTTCGTTTCGGGCCAGGTCGTCGAGTGCACGTTCAAGGACGGACAGGCGGACGGCGTCGACTTCAGCGGGAGCGACGTGGACGTCATCGACTGCACGTTCATCGACCTCATGGACAAGGCCATCTCGGCCGGCGAACGCAGCGTCGTGCGCGTGCGCGGCGGATTGGCGCAGGACGTCTCGATCGGGATCGCGTCGAAGGACGGGTCGCGCGTCCACGCGGAAGGGATGACGATTCGGCGCGCGAAGAACTACGCGCTGGCCGCTTTCGTCAAGAAGTCCGAGTACGGTCCCGCGATCCTCGAGTGCGTGGGACTCGAGCTCGATCAGGCGCGCCTCGGCAAAGCGATCGTTCAGGACGGAAGCGTCGTGTCGCTCGACGGGGTCGCGCAGCCGACGCAGGCGCTCGATGTGGGCCGGCTCTACGCGGACAAGGTTCTCGGGCGTTGAAGCGCGACACGCCGTTCGACCGCTGACATGCGCTCGGTGCTCGCACTCGCGCTCTGCGCGCTCGTCTTCCTCGTCGCGATGCGCGCGTCGGCGCGCGTCGCGATGACAGCGAGCGACGCGAGGCCGGCGCAGCGCGCCGCGCTGAACGTCGTCGCGGTCGGCAAGGGAGCGCTGCTGCCCGCGACCACGCTGCCGGGCGGCGACGAAACGCTCGACGACGTCATCCTGCTCGGCGACCTCATCCTCTCGATCCCCGAGCGCCCGTCCGGGTTGCGGGTCGCAGCGCTGACGCCTGAGCTCGAGTTCGCCGAGCACCGCGTGTTCGACCTCGCCGGCAACGCGGAGCACGTCGAGGACCTGCTGTGGATCTGCGCGCACAAGCCGCTGCGCTCGGTACTCGTGCTCGTGTCCTACGGCAGCATCCGTCCCCGCGTCGGCGTGACCGACGGCTACGAGGCCGAGCTGACGCAGCTCTTCCGCACGCTGGGCGCCGAGGCCAACCCGGTCGTCCCGGGCAACGCGAGCTGGGCGATGATCACCGTGAAGCTCGAGCGCGGTTGGGTCAAACTCGCCGAGGCGTACGGAACGGGGCAGGGAGTCGCGCTCGCGTACACGATCGACGGCGACCTCGATGCGTACGCCGAGCATCGCGGCGAGTTCGTGATGAGCGACGCGACGATCGACGCACCGATCCTGCTCGACGTCGAAGTCGCGTGCGCGGAGACGTCGGACAAGGTCCGGCGCGTCCGCGGTGCGAAGGTGGGGAACGTGGCGCGGGATGCGATCGACGCGCGCACGCTTTGGATTCGCGATGGCGAGGATCAGCCGAGCACGGTGCTCTGGCGCGGCATCGCGTTGCGCGAGGGCGCGGTGTTCGAGTCCGGGATCGGGCTGCGCGACGGTTCGTGGGAGCGCTCGAACGGCGTGACGTTTGCGCTGCGGGTGAACGGCGACGTCGTGCGCGAGCGGACGCTGACCCCCGACGATCCGCCCGCGGATTGGATCGAGTGGTCGGTCGATCTGTCGGCGTTCGTCGATCGCACGATCGACCTCGAGCTGCGTGTCGATCCGCTCGGCAACGCGACCGACGACCGCGCGTTCTGGAGCAACCCGCGCATCGTGTTCCCGAAGGGCGCGGAGTAGGTCGCCCGCGTCGCGCGCGGGCTGCTACCATCGGAGCGGTCTTCCTCACGCCGGAACCGCTTCACCCCGCTCGATGATTTCGCCCGTCCGCTGCGTCACCCGCGTCGCCCTCGTCCTTTCCCTCAGCGCGGCGGCCGCCGACGCCCAGTCCTCGTTCGTGAACTGGGAGACGCCGCACGTCCACCCGCTCGAGCTCACGCCCGACGGCGGGCGCCTGCTCGCCGTCAACCTGGCGGACAACCGGCTCGAGGTGTTCCGCCTCGACGCGGGGCTGCCCGTCGCGGAGTTCGCCGTGCCCGTCGGGCTCGATCCGGTCTCCGTGCGCGCGCGTTCGAACACCGAGGTCTGGGTCGTCAACCAGATCTCGGACTCGGTCAGCGTCGTCGATCTCGAGCGCCGCACCGTGGTGCGCACGCTGGACACGGAGGACGAGCCCGCGGACGTCGTGTTCGCCGGCGCACCCGAGCGCGCCTTCGTGACCTGCTCGCAGGTGAACACCGTGCTCGTCTTCGATCCGGCGCACCCGGCGCTCGCGCCTGAGCGCATCGCGATCGAGGGCGAGGATCCGCGCGCGCTCGCCGTGTCACCGGACGGCGGCACCGTCTACGCGGCGGTCTTCGAGTCCGGCAACGACACCACGATCCTCGGCGGGGGAATCGCGATGAACCTCTCGTTCCCGCCGAACGTCGTCAGCGACCCGCTCGGACCGTACAAGGGCGTGAACCCGCCGCCGAACGACGGGACGAGCTTCCTTCCGCGGCGCAAGGCCGGGCAACCGAAGCCGCCGCCCGTCTCGCTCATCGTGCGCCGCGACGCGAGCGGGAAGTGGCTCGACGACAACGACGGCGATTGGACCGACCTCGTCAGCGGCGCGAAGGCGGGGCGCTCGGGTCGACCCGTCGGCTGGCACCTGTTGGACCACGACCTGGCGGTGATCGATGCGAACGACCTGACGGTGCGCTACGCCGACCACCTGATGAACATCTGCATGGCGCTCGGCGTCAACCCCGCCACGGGCGAGGTGGCGGTCATCGGGACCGAGGCGACGAACGAGGTGCGCTTCGAGCCGAACCTGACCGGTGCGTTCGTGCGCTCGCACGTCGCGCTCGTTAACCCCGAGGACGCGACGTCGAGCGTGTTCGACCTCAACCCGCACCTCGACTATCGATCGAGTTCCGTTCCGCAGGCCGAGCGCGACCTCTCGGTCGCCGACCCGCGCGCGATCGTATGGAACCGCGCCGGGACGCGCGTCTTCGTGGCGGGCATGGGGTCGAACAACGTGATCGCGTTCGACACGAGCCATGCGAGCACGCGGCGCAGCGTGATCGAAGTGGGGGAGGGCCCGACGGGGCTGGCGCTCGACGAGCGCGGCGAGCGCCTGTTCGTGCTCAACAAGTTCGACGCCTCGATCTCGGTGGTCGACCTGACGCAGGACGGCGAGATCGCGCGCGTCCCGTTCTACGACCCGACGCCGGCCGTGATCCAGGCCGGGCGCAAGCACCTGTACGACGCGCGCGCGACGTCGGGCCTCGGCGTGACGGCCTGCGGCGCGTGCCACGTGGACGCGCGCATGGACGGGCTGGCGTGGGACCTCGGCAATCCCGCCGGCGACATGAAGTCGATCGCGGGGCAGAACCTAGGCGGCAACATCTTCCTGCTCGGCGGCGGGTTCCAGGACTGGCACCCGATGAAGGGGCCGATGGTGACGCAGACGCTGCAGGACATCATCGGGAAGGAGCCGTTCCACTGGCGCGGGGACAAGGACGGGCTTGAGGAGTTCAACGCCGCGTTCCCGGACTTGCTCGGGGCCGACGAGCTGCTCTCCGCCGTCGAGATGCAGGAGTTCGAGAGCTTCCTCGCGACGATCCACTTCCCGCCGAACCCGTTCCGCACGTTGGACAACGGCCTGCCGACGTCGCTGGATCTGACGGGGCACGTCGACCCGGGCCTGTTCGGTCCAGCCGGTACGCCGCTGCCGAAGGGCAACGCCAAGGCGGGCCAAGCGATCTACACACCGCCGCGCCTGCTCGACGGGGGCGGGCTGGCGTGCGCGACGTGCCACACGCTGCCGACGGGTACCGGCACGCAGCGGCGCTTCGACGGCCAGACGTTCCGGGCGATCGCGCTCGGACCGAACGGCGAGCAACACACCGCGCTCGTGGGAATCGACGGCGCGACGAACGCGACGATGAAGGTGTCGCAGCTGCGCAACCTGTACGAGAAGACGGGCTTCGACGCGACGCGCGTGGAGAACACCGCCGGCTTCGGCTACTTCCACGACGGCAGCGTCGACACGATCGCGCGCTTCGTCACCGAGCCGGCGTTCACGCTGCGCGACGAGCGCGAGCTCGCGAATCTGGTCGCGTTCCTGCTGTCGTTCTCGGGCTCGGACTTGCAGCAGACGAACAACGCCAACCCGCTCTTCCCGCCCGGGGTGCTGAGCAAGGACGCGCACGCCGCGGTGGGCAAGCAGGTCACGCTGAGCGCGATGGACGGGTCCCAAGCCGGGCGCCTGGCGCTCGTCGACCAGCTCATCGCGCTCGCCGACGCGAGCGAGATCGGGCTCGTCGCCAAGGGCATCCGCGGCGGAGTCGCGCGCGGGTGGTACTACGCCGGGGCCGACACGTTCGCGTCCGACCGCGCGGCCGAGGTCGCGACGAAGGACGAGCTCGTGCGCGGCGAGCCCGGCGAGGCGAACGGGATCACGTTCACGGCGGTTCCGTTCGGGAGCCAGATCCGCATCGGCGTGGACCGGGACGAGGACGGGGTGTTCGACCGCGACGAACTCGACGCCGGTTCGAACCCCGCGGCGCGGCGTCGACCGCTGCGTGTCCGGGCCGTCGGACCGCGCGCCGCGTCGCGCTGAGGTCGCCCGCGCCTTCCGTATGGGGCGTGTCGCGGTGAACGGCGAATCGCGTGGAACCACATTGTCCGCACGTGCGTCCCAGGGATAGTCCGCGGCGCGTTGCGGGATTCGCGGACGTCGGTACAATCCTTGGCCGTCCGGCACGATCTTCCCCGTTGCGCCGGCGCTCCCACTCCCGCCGTCGCATTCGCTCGTCCCATGACTTCAGGCCGGTCGTCCACCTGCCGCGTCGCTTTCGTAGCCTTGGTTTTGCTCCAGGGTTTCGCCGGATCCGCCGCCGCGCAGACGAAGAAACAGTTCGGTTCCATCGCCGGGACGAAGACGAAGACGATTGTCGGGGACAACCGTACGTTCGCCGTGATCGGCGACTTCGGCCTCGCGGGCTCACGCCTCCGGGACGTCGCGGATCTCGTCGACGCGTACGATCCGAACTACGTGATCACCGTCGGCGACAACAACTATCTCGCCGGGGAAGCCGAGACGATCGACGAGAACATCGGGCAGTACTACTCGCGCTTCATCGGGAGCTACTCCGGTGCGTACGGTCCGGGGGCGTTGCGGAACAACTTCTATCCGTGTGTCGGCAACCGCGACTACACGGATGACGACACGCTCGATCCGTACCTCGACTACTTCACGCTGCCGGGGAACGAGCGCTACTTCGACTTCCGTCGCGGGCTCGTCCATTTCTTCTTCATGAACAGCGACGTCCGCGAGCCCGATGGCGGCATGGACGTCAACGGCGTGCAGGCGCAGTGGCTCGAGGAGCGACTCGGCGCGGTCACCGCCGCGTACAAGGTCGTCGTCCTGCACCACCGACCGTTCGTTTCCGGATCGTCCGGTTCGCGGCCCTTCCGCCAGTGGCCGTTCGAGGAGTGGGGCGCCGACGTCGTCTTCACCGGACACTCCCACCTGTACGAGCGTCTCGAGGTCATGGACACGGCGTACTTCGTCAACGGCATCGGCGGAGTCAGCCTGTCGGGCTCGTACCACGAGCTCATCGCGGGCAGCCAGAGTCGCTTCGCCGACGACTACGGCGCGCAGTTCGTGGATGTGAACGGGCGCCGCATGCGGCTGAGGCTCATCACGCGCGACAACATCCTGATGGACGAGCATCTGGTCTTCCGTGACGACCCGATGGATGCGCCCGACGTCTTCGTCGCGCGCGGCGCCACCTGGAACTACCTCGACGACGGGACGTTCCCGGGGCCGACCTGGACGTCGGCTGCGTTCGACGACTCGCTGTGGAGCTCCGGCGCCGACATGCTCGGATACGAAGCGGAAGGGATCGAGACGACCCTCAGCTACGGCCCGGATGCGGCGAATCCGCACGTCACGACGTACCTGCGGCACGAATTCTCGGCGAGCGACGTTGCGAGCGTCTCGAACCTGCTGCTCGACCTGCGCGCGGACGACGGGGCGGTCGTCTACCTGAACGGGGCCGAGGTCCATCGCTTCAACATGCCCGCCGGCACGATCGAAGTGTGCACGCTGCCGCTCGCGCCGCTCCCGGAGTACCGGGGCAACGACATCTATCGAACGGAGCTCGATCCCGCGGACCTCGTGTCGGGGACGAACGTACTCGCGGTCGAGCTGCACGCGGGGACGCACCCCGGGCTGCGCGCCGAGTACTTCGAGTCGAAGGACCCGCCGTCGGTCGGAACGCTCGGCGACGATCGGCGCGTCGACGCGACCGTCGACTTCGCGTGGGCGGGCGACGCGCCGGACGGGACTTCGATCACCGCGGACGACGAGTACTCCGAACGCTGGGTCGGGTCGGTCTACATCGACGCGCCCGGGGATTGGACCTTCTACACGACGTCGGACGACGGCGTCGAGCTGTGGGTCGACGGCGTCAACGTGATCTCCAACTGGACCGCGCACGCCGAGACCGAGGACTCCGCCGTCCACAACTTCGCGAGCGCGGACTGGTATCCGATCCGACTCGAGCACTACAACGACGGCGGCACGGGCAAGATCAAACTCGAGTTCGAGCACGCCGGGTATACGCGCGACGTCATTCCGGTGACACACCTGCGCACCGACTACGACGACGACTCCGAGGAACCCGGTGAGTCCGACGCCGCCTTCACGCTGCGCCTGCTCGGTCTGCGCGGCGCCGAGACGTTCGTCGAGAAGGGCTCCGATTGGCTCTACCTCGACGACGGATCGACGCCGCCGTCCACGTGGATCGATCCCTCGTTCGACGACTCGTCCTGGACGCTCGGAACGGCCCAGTTCGGATACGGCGAGGGCGACGAGGCGACCGTGATCTCCTACGGACCGGACCCGGGCCACAAGTACATCACGACGTATTTCCGCCACACGTTCAGCGTCACGGACGCGTCGGAATGGGGCGGCCTCTTCCTCCGCCTCCTGCGCGACGACGGCGCGGCCGTCTACCTGAACGGCACGCGCGTGCACCTGGTCAACCTCTCGATGGACGGCTTCACGGGTGCCGACAAGGCGGAGTACGAGGTCGAAGACGGCCACGAATCCTCCTTCTTCGAGATGCGCATCGATCACCAGTACTTGGTCGACGGCACGAACACCCTGGCGGTCGAGATCCACCAGGAGTCGAAGAGCGACGTCGACTTCAGCTTCGACCTCGAGCTGTTCGGACGCCGGTAGTCGCGGGGCCGCGGAGCATCGGCACCGCTCGAACAGTAGGGTAGGATTCGATGCCGCCCGCGTGCGCGGGCCGGCGGTCCCTTCCGTTCCGCCCCGACCGAAGTCGTCGTGTGAGCCAAGAAAAGCGTTCGTTTCGCCCGCTGCGATCGGTGTTGCTCACCGCGCTCTCGTGCGGAGCGTTCCTCGCGACCGCTCGCGGTCTGACGGCGATCCTGCCGGGTCCTCCGGACTGGGCCGTCACGCCGAAGCTCAGCCACCTCGCCGAGCACGGTGACGACTACGACGTCCTCTTCCTGGGCTCCAGCCTGTCGTTCCGGCACGTGATCCCGGACGTCGTCGACGCGCGCCTCGCCGAGCGCGGCGTCGATCTGCGCAGCTTCAACCTGGGCGGCAAGGCGACGACGGGGTACGAGCTCGACCACGTGCTGCGCGAGGCGCTCGAGCTCACCGGACCGCGGCTCCGCTACGTCGTCGTCGAGCCGAGCGTGTGGCGCTTCAAGATGCTCGGCCCCAACCGCAAGACGACGCGTTCGCGCAACTGGCACACGATGCGCCAGACGGCGCGCGCGATCGACAGCGTGCTCGAATCCGACGAGTCGCTGTCGAAGCGTGTCGAGCTCGTCGCGGGACACCTTCAGGTCGCCGCGTGGCGCGTGGCGAACTTCGGCGAGGGGCGGCGCCTCGTGGCGCACCTCGTGGGGCTGCCGCCGGAGCAGTCGATCACGCCCGAGCACATCGAACTCCACCGTGGGTTCCAGGCGCTCGAGGAGCTGGCTCCGGAGCTGACCCGCGAACGTCGACGCGAATTGCTCGACGACAAGCAGGGATACCAAAAGAAGGTGCGCGCGATCGAGCGGCAGAACGCGCGCGAGCAAGCGGTGAGCAGCGTGAACTACGACGGGCTCGAGGAGCAGGTCGCGCTGATCCGTGCCGCGGGCGCCGAGCCGATCTACATGCTGCCGCCGGGCGATCTCGCGACGCCGTACGCGTTCCGGTTGCACCGCGAGGGCTACCTTCCGCACTTGATCTCGTTCAACCACCCGGAGCAGTACCCGCAGCTCTATCAGTTGAACCGGCGGTTCGATCCGAACCACCTCAACCAGAGGGGTGCCGAAGAGTTCAGCATCCTGCTCGCCGACGCGTTGGCGGACCTGATCGAGTCCGGCGAACTCGAACGGCCGTAGTCGACGCGCGATGTACTTCAACGAGCTCCGCTTCGTCGTGTTCTTCGCCCTGTGTTGGGGCGTGCACTGGGCGTTGCGCTCGAACGGCATGCGCAAAGCGTGGCTGCTCGTGTGTTCGTACGTGTTCTACGCCGGGTGGGACTGGCGCTTCCTCGGCCTGATCCTGCTCTCGACGTTCATCGACTACTTCGTCGGCGTCGCGCTCGACCGCGAGGAGCGAACGCGTCGGCGCAAGCTGCTGCTGGTCACGAGCCTCGTCAGCAACCTCGGCATCCTCGGCTTCTTCAAGTACGCGAACTTCTTCGTCGACTCGGCGCAGGCGTTCTTCGGGAGCCTTGGCCTGCACTTCTCGACGCCGGTGCTCCAGATCGTGCTCCCGGTCGGGATCAGCTTCTATACGTTCCAGACGCTCTCCTACACGATTGACGTCTACCGCCGGCGGCTCGAACCGATCCATCGCATCGGCGACTTCGCGCTCTTCGTCGCCTTCTTCCCGCAGCTCGTGGCCGGCCCGATCGTGCGCGCGTCGACGTTCCTCCCGCAGCTCGTCGAGCCACGCCGCTTGGCGGACGTCGCCTTCCGCGCGCACCTGTCGCTGTTCTTCCTCGGGTACGTCAAGAAGGCGGTGGTCAGCGACAACTTCGCGCCGGTGATCGAGCGCGTGTTCTCCGATCCCGAGGCGTACGGGCCGCTCGGAAAGTGGCTCGGCCTCCTGATGTTCAGCGTGCAGATCTACTGCGACTTCTCGGGGTACAGCGACATGGCGATCGCGTCGGCCGGGATGCTGGGCTACGCGCTGCCGCTGAACTTCAACTTCCCGTACCTCGCGCGGACCATCACGGAGTTCTGGCGGCGCTGGCACATCAGCCTGTCCACCTGGTTCCGCGACTACCTGTACATCCCGCTCGGAGGGAACCGCGGGTCCTCGGCCCGCACGTACCTCAACCTGAGCCTCGTGTTCTTCGTGTGCGGACTGTGGCACGGCGCGAGCTGGAATTTCGTCGTGTGGGGGCTCTTCCACGGAGCGTTCCTGATCTTCGAGCGCTTCGTTCGGCTCGAGCGTGGGTTGCGGCCCGCGCTCCTCAGCCACCTGTACGTGATCGTCGTGTCGTCGGTGGCCTGGGTCTTCTTCCGCGCGCCCGACCTACCCTCGTCGCTCGCGTACGCAAAGGGCCTCGTCGGGATTGGCGCGGTGAAGGGGGGGACGGATCCGATCGATCCGCGCTGGTGGCTAGCGCTGGCCGCCTTCGCGATCGTGCACGCGTTGATGGCGCGCGACGGCGTCCGACGACCGCTGCGTTCGGCGCCCGATCCGGTGTTCGCCGTCGTGTACGGAGTCGCGGTCGCGCTCGCGATCCCGTTCGCCGCATCGGAATACGTCCCGTTCATCTACTTTCAGTTCTGATCTCCCTCGCCGAGAATCCGGGGATGCTGTGGGTCTGCGCCGCGCTCGCGCTCGCGTACGTCGCCGCCCGGCGCCTGGGGCTCGGGCTCGACGCGGCCGTGCTCGTCGCCGTCACGTTCAGCGGTTCGGGAGCGGTGCTCGGTGCGGTCGACCTGCTGCCGAGCGCACCGGACGGCGCGGCCCCGTTGTTCGCCGCGCGCAACCTCGTCGGCGCCGGCGTCGTCATCGCGTTCTTCGCGCTGGTCGCCATGGTGCGGCGCACCCTCGAGGTCACTCCGGGAGCGCGTGACGACGGGGTCGCGCCCGGTGTCGCGATCTGGTTGCCCGGCGCGCTGGGGCTCGCGCTCGCGTTCGTCGGGGTCGTCGCCCTCGGAACGGCGCGCGGCTTCGCGCCCGACGCGCGCTCCGCGCTCGTTCCCGACCCGCTCGGCACCACGACGCACGCGGCGCGCGCGTGGATCGCCTTCGCCGGCGTCGCTCTCGCGGGCGCCTCGGCGCTCGAGCCTCGCGGGAAGCTGCGCGGCAAGGGCGTCGTCCTCTCGCTGGCGGGTGTGGCGCTCGCGCTCACGTTCGCGGCACCGTCGCTCGTCGGCGCGCGGATCGTCGCCGCCGCCGGCGTCGCGCTGCTGGCGGGGGACGGACTCGAAGGATCGAGACGCGCCATGCGGCTGGCGATCCTCCCCGTGCTCCTCATCGCCTGGATCGCCGCGGTCGCGGTGGGGCAGCCCGGCGACCTCGCGCCGGAGCTGCGCCTCGGCGCCGAGGAGAACGAGCTGATCGGGTTTCTGCGCCGCCCCGGCGACGAGCTCACGGATGCGGACGCCGAGATCGTCGGTTGGCTCTTCCCGTCGGCCCGCATCGAGTCGGCGCGCATCCGCGTCGATCGCGTCGGCGAGTCGGGCGAGCTCGACCGCTCGACCCCGCCGCGCTTCGCACCGCTCGCGTTCGTCACCGCAGACGAGCTCGCGGGAATCTCGGTCGACGCGATCGCCGCCACATCGCCCGGTGTCAGGTGGTTCCGCGGAGCGTGCGCAACCTCCGTCCTAGCCCCCGGCCACTGGCGCTTCCGCGTCGAGTTCCTGACCGCGAACGACGACACGCCCGTGGCCGCGCGCATCGTGTCGACGACGACGGTCCGACGCGGACTCGGCGTCCCGAGCCACGCCTACGCGATCGGCGCGCTCGTGCTCGTCCTGCTGCTCGCTCCAGGTCGCACGCGCTTCGTCTCGCGCGCGCTCGTGCTGACGGCGGTGGTGCAGGTGTCGCTGCTGCTACGCGCGACGCTCTGAGACCGAACGGCGCTAGTCCGAGGCTCGGTCGATCCGGCGCTTGCCGTCGCGCAGGATGCGCTCGAGGTTGAGGTCGAGGTAGTAGTTGTCGGGTTCGATGTCGAAGGCGAGGCGCAGGAGACGTTCGCCTTCGTCGTACTCGTGCTTCGTCCCGCGATCGACCAAGAATCTGCCGAGCGCGATGTAGAACTCGGCAACGAGCGGGTCGTGTTCGATCGCGAGCTCCCAGTTCTGCCGGGCGAGAACCGGTTCGTTCATCGCCCGGAGCAGGATCGCGTAGCGGTAGTACGTCACCGCGTTCTCGGTCCCCATCGAGATCGCCTCCTCGAAGAGTCGACGGGCGCGCAGGTCGCGACCCTGCCCCATGTTCTTCATCGCCGCGTTCTCGACCCCGCGCACATCTGTGATGCCGAGGTTTTCGTCGATGTGGGCGTACCAAGCCTGCTCGAGCTCGGCCAAGTCCTCAGGCGACTTGATCTTCATGTACTCCTGGAAGGCCTCGAGCATCGCGTCGCCTTCGACCGTCTTCAGGATCGTGCGCCCGAAGTCCCGGATGGCGCGATCGACGTCCCTGGCCTTGGCGAGCGCGACATAGAACTTGTTGAAGTTCTTCGCGTAGCGCTTGTCCGACATCAGGAAGTGCACGAGCGTCCAGCCCCAGTTGTAGTCGTGGTACGTGCGTTCGTGCGCGTGCGTCAGCAACTCGACGAGCGAGAGCGGGTTCCCGCTGTCGATGTCGAAGCGCACTTCCTGGACGCGCCCCGCGAGCACTTTGCCGACCTCGACCTTCTTCTTGTTCGGGTCCCAGGTCGACGCGCCGTAGTACTCGCTCAACGCCTCGCCGGGCCAGTGCGGATACGCGAACTCGACCTCGATCAGTTTCTGCAGGTAGTGGCCGAGCTCGTGGAACAAGACCTCCTCGGTCTGCTGCGGATCGAGTCGGTCGTAGTAGATGCAGAGTTCGAAGGGCTCCAGGAACCTGAAGAAGCCGAGCGTGTACGGGCCGGCTCCCGTGACTTGCTGGAAGTTGTCCTGGTCGACGAAGAACTTGACGGTCAGCTTGCCGACCTTGCCGCGCCGGATCTTCCAGGTCTTCGCGAACTCCTGGAAGTAGGCCTCGCACAGGTCGCGGTAGTACGCCGTCACGTGCTTCGGTGCCGTGGATTCGAAGACGAAGTTCTTCGTCTCGACGATCTCACGGTTGCGCCAGAGGCGGCTGGCCTTGCGCTCTTCGATCTCAGCGCGGCGCTCGTCGAGCGCGCGCGCGACGATCTTGTCGCGCGATGCCCTCGACATCCACTCGCCTTGGTAGCGCACCTGGCCGTCGGCGAAGCGCTCGCGCTCCTCGTCCGTCTTCGGTACCCACGCCTTCTCGTCGTCGAAGACGAGGTCGAGCACGTCCGCCGTGGGCACTTCGACCGTGCCGTGCTCGAACATCACCTCCACGTGATCCTCGACGACCTTGAGTCGGACGCCGTCGAACATCCGGCCGTCCTTGTGAATCAGCGTGTCCGCCGGTGCGAGCCCCACGAGCAGGCCGGAAGCGAGGAGGCCGAGTCCGCCGGCGCGCAGCATCAGTCCATCTCCTTTCGGTAGGACTTGGCGAGCGAATCGAGCTGTGATTCGGAGAGGCTAGCCGCCGTACGCGCGTACGCCTCGTCGAGGATGCGCCGCTCGCGTTCGCGAAGCTTGGCTTGACGCTCCTTGAGCATCGCGTCCTCTTCCTCTTCCGACTTCGGACGCTTGGACTTCGACGACTCGTCTTTGGCTTCGTCCTCGGCATCGATCTCGGCGACGATGTCGATGACGTTGGCGACGTAGTTCGCGAGCACGTCCTTCGTCTTGCCTTTCGAACCTGGCCCCGAGATGAAGAAGCGTGTGAGCCCGGCGATCTGGATCAGCGTGCGGAAGTCGCGCTCCTCGAAGTCGTCCAGGCCGAGCTTCATGACGCGCTCGAGTGACCATGGCTCCTGCCCATCGTTGAAGCCCATCTCCCAACTGTTGCGGTCGAACTTCAGCTTCGAACCCTTGAGCTTGGCGCCGCGTAGCACCTGATCGAGCCCGACGCGCAGCCACAGCGGCAGGGCGGTCGTGAGGTCCGGGTTGCGCTCGTAGAGCCACAGGTCCTTCGCGCGAATGTTGATCCACTGCCACTCGAACCCGGTTGCACCACCGAGGTCCTTGTGCGTGACGATCTCGAGCATCGAGAAGCCGAGCGCCGTGCTGTCGAACGTGAAGCGTGACTCCTCTTCCCTGTCTTCGCAGATGCGGACGATCGGCAACCGGACGTGCTCCTCCGGGCCGATGAACGGGAAGGTGTCGTCGAGCCATTCCATCACCGCGAGAATGTTGTCGACGACCGCCTGCGCGTGCTTCTCGTCGTGGCGCGTGAGGATCTTCACGCCGTCGAGCTCATAGGCTTCCCAGCCTTCGATGACCTCGGCCTTCATCCTCTCCCAGCGCTGCTCGAGCATCGCCTGCTTCTTCTCGTTCCGCTCGGAGACGGTCAGCCTCCGTAGCTCGAAGTACGAGATGAACTCGGATGCGCCGTTCGAGAGCGTCAGGGCCTTCGTCCGTGGGATCACCTCGAACGACCGGAAGGTCTTGCTGACCGTCGACTTGAGCTTCTTGTCCGCGTCTTCGAGGACCTCGAACTCGACCGCGACCTTGCCGATGTCCGTCGCGTAGATCCACGTGTGGATGAGCTTGTGCCCGCTGCCTGACGAGTCTTCGACACGAATTTCGAGCTTCTCGACGGAGCGTCCGCCTTCTTCCTCGGCGGACTCACTTTCAATGAAGTAGCCCTGTCCGTAGGTGCTCTTCAGGAACTCCTTGTAGTCGCGGTAGATGTTGAAGAAGCGAATCCCGCTCGAGCCTTCGTCGTCACCATCGTCATCGTCATCGTCCTCGTCGCCGTCCTTCTTGTCCTCGTCCTTGTCCACCACCACGCCCGAGTTGATGAACTCGTCGACGAAGGCGATCACGCGGAGCGTGCTCTTGTGCTGGCGCGTGTAGCCGCTGTCCGAGTCGGTGTAGTAGTCAGGGGACGGCGCGACGAAGTTCGCCACGATCCACTGCTCGTCGAACTGAAGCGGAATCTGAGTCCACTTCTTGGGCAGTTTGATCTGGTACCCGATCCGTTCGTCCTTGTGGACTTGGGCGGTGGGTGCAGATGCAAAAAGGCACAGAACGCCGAGGACGGTCAAGATCCCGAGAGCGCGAGGCCACATGAAGACTCCCCCTGTATTGAAGATTCGAAGCGGACAGCGAGTCTATCCTAGCGACCTCGCGACGTTTCGTCTTCCGTGCGGCGGAAAGGCGTGCCAACGCGGTGTGTGCGCTACGAGCCGGCGCGGGGACGGTACCCCGCGTTGCGCAGGGCGTCGCGCGCCCAGTCCGGCAGCGCGGTGAACATGCGCGCCGGGAGTTCGATGCCCGCGGCGGTGGCCGTCGCGTCGTCGGTGCGGCCGGCGAGGAGGTACGCGGCCAGGAGCTCGGCGCGCGCGGCCGGCGCGCCATCCGCATAGAACGCGCGCGTCGGACTCAGCACCTGTCGGTAGCTGCGGATTGCCGTGTCCACGTCGCCCACGGCGATCTGTTCGCGCGCCCACACCAGGTGCGCGAGGCAGCGCAGCGCGAGCGCGTGGTTCGGCAGGTCGCCCTCGCTCGAACTCCGCGCCACGGTGTTCAGCTCGTCGCCGCTGAGCGTGTCGATGCCGGCGTCGAACCAAACACGCGCGCCCGCGTCCCACTTGCCGCGCAACACGAGCTCGCTCCCGAGCCACGCGACCCAGCGCTCCTCGTCACACGCGCCCGACTCGATCGCGCGCACGCGCGCGAGTCCGTCGTTCGTGTCGCCGTGGAGCAGTTCGAGGCCGGCGAGCTCGCGTTGGAAGCGCGGCTGTGTCGGCGCGAGCGCGGCGGCGCGTAGCCAGCTCTCGCGCGCTTCGTCGATGCGTCCCGCCGCAAGGTGCAGGCGGGCGAGGCGATCGAGCGCATCGGTCTGGAACGGTCGCACGCGCAGCACGCTCTGCCACGCGGCGAAGCGTTCGGCGTGCCAGGTCGGCGTCGGGTTCTTCGGCGCGGAGTCGAAGTTCGCGAGCAGGGTGCGTGCCGGCGCCGAATCGGGCGCGGCGTCGAGCGCGCGTTCGATCGTCGCGAGCGCGCGAGCCTCGAGTTCGAGCGCGTCCTCGAGCGAGTGGCGCGCCGGGTCCAGCGCGTCGCTCGCGCGCGCCAACCGCACGTAGTCCTGAAGCGCGAACCCGTGCGCGACGAGCGGCCACGCGAAGAGCGCGCCGAGCAATCCGACGCCGGCGACGAGCAGGCGCGGAACGCGACTCGTCGCGGCTCCCGCCTCGTCCTTCTCGCGCGCGAACACCGCGCCGAGGAGCACGAACCCGAGCGTGGCGCTGAGGGGGTAGTACGTCAGCGGGGCGTGGAAGAGGCCGTTCGTGAGCAGCGCGAGCGCGCCGACTCCCGCGCCGATCGTGGGGAGGTCGGTCTGGCTGACCGCGCGCAGCGCAGCGCGCCAGGAGAACGCGAGGAACGCGATCCAGAGCGCTCCGCCGAACAACCCCAGCTCGAAGAGACCCTGTAGCGCGTCGCTGTGCGCGTGCTCGACGTCGGTCTCCGCCGGCTGACAGCGGCCGCCGCGCGAAAGCTCGGCCTCGACCGGATCGCGGTAGGGGGGGAAGCGTGCCTCGAACTGTCCGGGCCCGAACCCGAACAACGGTTCCGCGGCGAGGACGGCTCCGACGCGCGACCAGATGCGCGTGCGCACTTCGACACCACCGAAGTCGCGCGCCTCCTCGGCGACGGGCGTGGCGTCGGATTTCGACTCGAGGACTCCGTCCGTTCCCATTCGGGCAGGAGCGCGCACGGCGATCATCACGAACACGCTCGCGGCGGCGAGCAGCCCGATGCGCTTGCGAACGCGCGCGCTGCGTCGCGTCCAGGGCGACAGGAACGAACTCGCGACGAGCGCGAGCGACAACGACAGGCCGCCGGCGTAGACCGGCGCGATGCCCGCGTGTGCGAGGAACAGTCCGAAGGCGATCCACGCGAGGAGCCAGAAGAGACCGCGGCGGGTCGCGATCGTCCACGCGGCGATGGCCGCGCCCGGGAGGGCCGCCTGTGAGAGCGGACCGGAGTTGCCGAGCGCGCCGACGAGCGCGTTCTCACCCGCGTAGTCGCGGACGAACGCGGTTCCGGTCAGAACGATCGAGAGGACGATCAGGCCGCGGTTGAACGTGCGTCGACCGGCGGTTTCGAGCAACGAGCCGCCGACGAAGAGTACGAGGCATGCGCTCGCGAGTACGAACGCGCGCCGCGCCTCGAACGCGTCGACCGGCTGACCGAACAGCGCGCCGATCGCGATGAAGCCCCAGAGGACGGCGAGCAGTCGTAGTCCGCGCAGGTGCCCGCCGTCGGACACGAACGGGAGCAGGCACGCGAGGGGCAGGGTGCACAGCGCCACCGCTCCCGTTCCCGTCAGGTGCGGGAACGGGTCGCCCGCGAGCAGCGCGGGCCACGGCCACGCGAGCACCGCCGCCGGCAGGAGCAGCAACGGCGGCAGCAGCGTGCGCGCGCGGACGGCGCGGAGGGAGGAGACGGTGGCGTTCATGCGAGCCGCCTGGTGACCGAACGGACTCAGGCTTCGGCGAGGATGGCGTCGACGAAGGCCTGCGGCTCGAAGACCTCGAGCAGTTCCATCGCCTCGCCCGTGCCGATGTAGCGTACAGGGAGACCGACCTCGCGTTCGATGCCGAAGATCGCGCCACCCCGCGCGGTCCCGTCGAGCTTCGAAACGATGAGCCCCGTGACGTCGACCGCTTCGGTGAAGAGGCGCGCCTGCTGGACGGCGTTCTGGCCGTTCGTGCCGTCGAGCACGAGCCACACCTCGTGCGGCGCGCCCTCGATCTTGCGCGAGACGACGCGCTGGATCTTGCGCAGCTCGTCCATCAGGTTCGTTTGCGTGTGCAGCCGGCCCGCCGTGTCGAGGATCACGACGTCGTGGCCGAGCACGAGCGCGGTTTCGAGCGACTCGAACGCGACCGACGCCGGGTCGGCGCCCTCGTCCTTGCGCACGATCTCGACCTCGCTGCGCGCCGCCCAGATCTCGAGCTGCTCGGCCGCCGCCGCGCGATACGTGTCACAGGCGCCGACGAGCACGTGCTTGCCCTGCGAATGAAAGCGGTGCGCGAGCTTCGCGATCGACGTCGTCTTGCCCGAGCCGTTGACGCCGACGACGAGGATCACGGTCGGCGTGTGCGTGAACTCGATCTCGCCCCAGACCTCGGGCAGGCGAGCGAGCAGCGAGGCGCGCAGCGCGTCGCGCGTGTCCGCCTCGCCGTTCAGCTCGCCGCGCTTGTGCTTACGCGAGAGGTCCTCGACGACCTCGCTCGCGACCGATCCGAGGTCGGCGTTGTAGAGCAGCTCCTCGAGCTCGCCGAGCAGCGCGGCGTCCATCTCGCGCCCGCCGCGGAAGAGGCCCGAGATGCCGTCGGCGAGCGCCGAACGCGTGCGCCCGAGGCGTGTCTTGAGGCGATCGAAGAGACCCATCGGCGTTCTGCGGTCAGCTCGCGTCGCTCGAAGTGTCGACGACGCGCCGGTCCTTGATCTTGTCGAGCACACCGTTGATGAAGCCGCCCGAGTTCTTCGTCGAGTAGCGCTTGCCGAGCTCGATCGCCTCGTTGATCGACACCTTGGGCGGGATGTCCGCGCGGTGGATCAGCTCGTACGTCGCCATGCGCAGCACGTTGCGATCGATGACGGCCATGCGCTCGATGTCCCAGTTCTGCGCGACGTCGCGAATCAGGTCGTCGATCGTGTCGATGTTCTCGGCCGTCCCGCGGATCAGGTGCAGCGCGAACTCGCGCGTGCTCTTGTCGCTCTCCTCGTCCCGTAGGAACTCGGCGACGTCGTCGAGGAACTCCGGACCGCGAAGGTCCAGCTGGTACAGGAACTGGAGCGTGAGCTCGCGTGCGCGTGTGCGTTTCTTCATCCGATCTCCTCGAGCGAGTGCGCGCCGTTCGGCGCCCCTTGGTCCGCTGAGCGGATGGAATGCAGTACGGCGATCGCGGCCCGTGCGACCTCGCGTCCCTTGTCGAGCCCGCCGTCGGACGCGAGTCGTGCGCGCGCACGCGCTTGGTCGAGCGTGCCGCAGGTGAGGACGCCGAAGAGCACGGGGGTGCCGCTCGCCAGGCTCACGTCGAGCAGCGCGCGGGACACGGCGCCGGCGATGTGCAGGTCGTGGTCCGTCTCACCCTTGAGCACGAGCCCGAAGGTCAGGACGGCGTCGATGTCGTCGCGGTGCGCGAGGCGCTGGGCCACGATGGGGAGCTCGTAGGCACCGGGCGCGTCGATGCGCAGGAAGTCCTCGGGCGCGAGCCCGGCGGCGAGGAGTGTGGAGCGCGCCGAGCGAACCATCTCGTTCACGAGGTCCGCGTGATAGGTCGACGCGACGCACGCGATGCGGTGGGGGCGATTGTTCGCGGTCGCCGGCAGGGTCTGCGGAGTCGTCGAGTCGCTCTCGGTCGGGCGTGCCATGGGTGGATGCAAAGATCGATTCCGTCGCGGCGAGGCATCCGGGATGCCTCCGGCTTCGCCGCGTCCGGGCGAAGGGGCGGATAGTCTACTGGCGGACGGGCGCCGCGTCACCGCGGCTCAGCTCGCCCGACCCATCTCCGCCGCCCGCGCTCGCCCTGCGCCACGTCGCCGCCCGTGCCGTCCAGGCCGCCATCTCGGAGAGCTTCACCGCCAGGTCGTCGAACACGGTGTACGCGAGCGGGACGACCCACAGCGTGAAGAACGTGCTCGCGATCAGGCCGCCCGCGACGATCGTGGCGAGCGCGCGATAGTCGACCATGCTCTGCGACGCGGGTTCGGTGAGCGCCATCGGCAACAGACCGCAGACCGTCGTGAGCGCGGTCATGAGTACGGGGCGGACGCGTTGTCCACAGCCGTCGATGACCGCTTGCTCGCGCGGGATGTCGCTGTGGCGCAGGGCGTGGATGCGGTCGATCAACACGATGCCGTTGTTCACCACGACGCCGGCCAGGATGATCATCCCGATCCAGCCGAACGAGTCCATCGGAGTGCCGGTGGCGAACAGCGTCCACATCGCTCCGAGGATCGCGAACGGGATCGTGCACAGGACGGAGAACGGGAGCAGGATCGACTCGAACAGGATCCCCATCAGGAGGAACACGAGCGCGATCGAGAAGAGCAGCGCCTGGCCGAGCTCCTTGAACTCGTCGTCCGTGCGCCGCGCCGCGGAGTCGCTGCGGTCCCAGTTGAAGCCGCGCGGCAGGTCGACCTGGGCCAGCGCGCGGTACGCACGCTCGGTGACCGGGATGACCTGCAGCGGATCGTCGACCTTGGCTTCGAGCGTGAAGCTCGTCTGCCCGTTGCGACGGTAGATCTCGCGCGCACCCTTCTTGAAGTCGAGCTTGGCGATCGACTCGAGCGGGACGAGCCCCGTTTGGGCGAACACGGTGAGCTCGCGCAGCGTGTTCAGGCCGGCTGCTTCGGACTCGTCGAATTCGATCACGAGCGGGACTTCGCGGCCCTCTTCCTGGTACCGCGGAAGCGGCCAGCCGCCGAGCGTCCACGAGATCGAGTTCTGAATCGCCTCGGTGTTCACGCCCATGCTGTGCGCCAGGTCGCGGTCGACCGACACCTCGATCATCTCGGGCGAGTTCTGCAGCGGCGACGAGACCTGGCTGAGTCCCGGCACCCGGGCGAGGATCTTCTCGGCCTCGGCGCCGAGTCGCTCGAGCTCGCGCGAGTCGGGCCCCGTGAGGACGAACTGCGCCACCGACGTGCTCGTGTTCGACGACTGGTTGGCGTTGTAGAAGATGAGGCGGTGTCCGGGGATGCGCGGCAGGTCGGCTTCGAGCACGGCCTCGATCCCGTCGACGTCCTCGTCCGCGCGCTCGATGGCGAAGTTCAGAGAGAACTCGGCGCCGGTCTCGTCGAAGCGGCAGGTCCAGTGCTCGAACCCGATGTCCTCCTTGTGCTCCTCGATGTAGTCCGCGTAGATGCGGACTTCCTGCTCGGCCTCGGACAGCGTGAAGTGCGCGTCGAAGGCGACGGTGAAGTTCGCGTCGTCGTCGGTGGCGTCCTCGCCGAACGCCGCGACCTTCATGTTCGAGAGCGGGACCGCGATGCTGGCGAACGCCGTGACCGCCAGGACGAACGCCATCAAGCGATGCTGCATCGTCCAGCCGACGAGCGACTGGTTCAGCGCGACGATCATGTCGATCAGCGACGTCCCGCTCGGGACGAACTGCGCCGGACGTGCGGGGAAGGCGCGCGGGCGCTTGGCCCACGGCTTCGCGGCGAAGAACAGAACGATCCCGCCGAGTCCCGCGAAGACGGCCATCGCGTTGCGCATCGCGACCGCCGGGGGCCCGACGGTCACGCCGAACTCTTCGAGCGCCTTGCCGGATTCGAAGGCCGAATCGAAGACGCCCCATTGGGTGATGACGAGCGCGACCAGCGCAGGCGCGATGATCCAGCGCAGCGTCGGCAGGAAGAACAGGATGACTCGGTTTCCGAGGTGCAGCGCCGAGACGAACAGGAACCACAGCGCGCGCGCCCCTCCGACGACGTACGCGACGAGGCGCACCGGGATGACGGAGACGCGCTCCATCAGCGCGCCGATCGGACTCGTCGTGGTCGCGTCGTTCTTGAGCAGGCGCGCCGTGATGACCGGCAGGAACACGACGGCGACGAGCAGGCTGGCGAGCAGCGAAACCGACAGCGGGATGCCGATGTTGCCGAACATCACGCGGACCATCTTGTTGCCCGACATGAAGATCAGCGGCAGGAAGACGACGACGGTGGTCAGCGTCGCGAGCGTGACGGCCAGCGCGATTTGGCGCGTACCGAGCACCGCAGCCGTCAGGGGATGTTCGCCGCGCCGGTGGATGCGCGCGATGTTCTCGACCACGACGACCGAGTTGTCGACCAGCATGCCGATGCCGAGCGTGATCCCGGTCATCGTGAGCAGGTTGAAGCTCGCGCCGGTGAAGTAGCCCCACGCGATCGACATCAGCGCCGAGACTGGGATCGACAGCGCAACGCAGAGCGTCAACCGGACGCGCCGCAGGAAGACGAACAGCACGACCACGGCGAGCAGGCCGCCCCAGATCGCGGTCTCCTGGAGCTGAGCGAGCGCCGACTCGATGAAGTCGCCCTGGATGAAGTAGATCGTGATCGAGACGTCGCCGCCGGTCGCGGGGTCGTTCTCGATCTCTTCGCACGTGCGCCGCAGGTTCTGGCTCGTCTCGACGACGTTGGACTGGCTGTCCTTGGTCGCCATGCCGTAGTAGGCGTAGTCACCGTCGATCAGCGTGAGCCGGTTCGAGACGCTCTTGACCTTCGCGACGCGCCCGATGTCCTTCAGCTTCAGGCCGCCGCCGATCGGGAAGTTCGCGATCTCGTCGAGGTCGCTGAAGCGCATGTCCGAACGCAGGATGATCTCGCGCTCGCCGTCCTTGACCTCGCCCATCGGCAGCGCGAAGTTGTCGGCCGACAGCCGGCTGATGACCGTGCCGATGTCGAGCTGCGCCGCCGTGACTTTGTCCTCGTCGAGCAGGATGCGAACGCTGTCCTGGAGCACGCCCCAGATGTCGATCTTGCCGATGCCGCTGATCGCTTCGAGCCGCGGCTGCACGACCTGCTCGAGGATGTAGTCGCGCCGCGCCGGATCGCCGCGCACGGTGATGCCGAAGAACGAGATCGGGAGCGAAGACGCCGACTCGGTCCACATCCCCGCCGGCTGCGCGGTTTCGGGCAGCGTCGGCCACGCGCGTTCGAGCCGGTCGCGCACCTCGGCGCGCGCGAGGTTCATCTCGACGTCGGCGCCGAAGTTCACGCGGAAGAAGACGTTGTTCTCGCTCGACGTACTGCGGATCTGCTCGATGCCGGCGATCGTGCGCAGCTGCTCCTCGATCGGGCGCGCGATGCGCTCCTCGTTCTCACGCGCGTTACCGCCGGGGTTCGGGAGCCAGATGTTCAGCGACGAGTCGCTGAATTCGGACGGCAAGAGCTGAACGGGAATGCGGTCGTACGAGATGATCCCGACGACGATCATCGTCACGAACGCGACCGCCAGAGCGACCGGGCGACCGACGAAGCCCGCGAACATCCCGCTCATCCGTCCGATCGAGTTCGTCATCGTGATCTCCGGGAGGCGTTCAGCTGCTAGATGAGGTCGACGCCGAGGTCGGCGTTCACCGGGTCGGGAATCGTCGCCGCGCCGACCGTCGCCTTGCGGCAGACCAGAGAGTAGACGACCGGAATGACGAGCAGCGTAAGGATCGTGGACGAGATCAGGCCGGTGATGACGGCGATCGCCATCGGCGCGCGCATCTCGGCACCCTGACCCGCGCCCATTTCGCCGATCAGCGGGACGCCGCTCAGCCAACCGGTGAGCGGCAGGAGTCCCAGCACGGTCGTCGCGGTCGTCATCAGGATCGGTCGCAGACGCGCGCGACAACCCTCGAGGATCGCTTCGTACGTCGCCATGCCCTCGGCGCGCTTGTGGTTGATCCGGTCGAGCAGAACGATCGCGTTGTTGACGACGATGCCCGCCAGCATGATCAATCCGATGAACACGACGACCGAGAGCGGGATGCCGAGCAGGTCGAGCGAGAAGATCACGCCGACCGCCGCGAGCGGGACGGTGAGCAGGATCACGAACGGCTGGATGAGCGATTCGAACTGGCTCGCCATCACGACGTAGACGAGGAAGACGGCGAGCAAGAGCGCGAAGCGCAGGCTCGTTTGCGCCTCGTCCATCTCGCGCTTCTGACCGCCGAGTTGGATCGTCACGTCGCGCGGCGGCGTCATCGTCGCGAGTTCGTTCTCGATGCGCGTCGAGATGCCGCCGAGGTCGAGCCCCGTGCCGGTCGCGCTGATCACGACCGCACGCGTGTTGCCGATGCGGCGGATCTCGGCCGGTCCTTGCACGACTTCGATCGACGCGACCGAGCGCAGGAGCACCGGACTCTCCGCGCTCGGGTTCACGGGCAGGTCGAGCACGGACTGCAGCGAGTTGAGCACGATCTCGTCGCCCTGCACGCGGATGTCGATGCGCTCGTCTCCCTCGTGGAAGCGCGTGCTGACGTTGCCGAGCACCTGGTCGCGCACGAGGTTCGACACTTGCGACAGGTCGAGCCCGAACTCGAGCATCTTCTCGCGATCGAACGTGATGCGCGCCTCGGGGTGACCGTCGCGCACCGTGCTCTGGACGTCCGTCAAACCCTCGAGGCGTTCGAGCCGCGCCTGGACCTCGGCACCGACCTCGACGATCTCCGCCAGGTCGTAGCCGAGGATCTCGACCGCGATCGGAGCTTCGAGCGCGAAGGGCGTCGGGCGTGTGATCTCCACGCTCTCGACGGCGGGATGCGAAGCGAGGATCTGGCGCACGCGGACGGACGCCACCTCCTCGAACTCGGGATCCGTGCGCAGCGGGTCGAGGCGCACGGTGAGCCGCGCGGTGTGCGGTCCCTCGATCTCACGCGTCAGCGTTTCCTTCTCGATGCCGACGGTGAGCGCGGTCGCGACGACGCCCTCGAGCGCGCGCACTTCGCGCTCGAGCTCGCTCATGACGATGTCCGTGTCCTGCAACGGGTTGCCGATGCGCAGCTTGGTGTGCGCCGTGAACTCGCCCTGGTGGATCTCGGGCAAGAGTTCGATCCCGAGCATCGGAATGCGCTGGTAGGCGCCCCACGCGAGGCCGCCGAGGAGCAACAGCACGAGCCACGGCAGGGCGAGCGCGCCGCGCAGCAGTGGGGGATAGACGCGATCGAACGCGTTCCACGCCGCGTCGAACGCCAGGCGTAGGGGGAAGCTCGCGTACCAGAACGCGCGGTACAGGAGCCAGAGCGCACCGAGCAGGATGAACCGCACGAACAGCGAGCCTAGGCCGAGCAGCGATCTTCCGAGGAAGAGCAGCGCGTTCGGGATGGCCGTTCTCCAGCGCCATTCGAGACCGTGCCACGGGAACGGCGGCCGCGCCGGCACCACGCTGGCGTCGGCGGAGGTCGCACCGATGCCCGTCGCGAAGATCTTCAGCGACGCGAGCATCGGAATGAACAGCACGGCGACGATCAGCGAGACGACGAGCGAGCTGACGACGGTGAGCGCTTGGTCGCCGAAGATCTGACCCGCGATGCCGGTGACGAAGACGATCGGCGCGAATACGCAGATCGTCGTGGCGGTCGACGCGATCACGGCTCCGGAGACCTCCGATAGCCCCCGTACCGCCGCGTCCTTGATGTCGTCGCCCTCCTCGTGACAGCGCGTGATCGATTCGAGCACGACGATCGCGTTGTCGACGAGCATGCCGACGCCGAGCGCGAGTCCGCCCAGCGACATGATGTTCAGGCTGACGTCGCCGATGTACATCGGCGCGAACGTCACGAGGATCGACAGCGGGATCGAGACGCCGATGATGATCGTCGCCGAGAGGCGGCGCAGGAACAGCCAGATGACCGCGACGGCGAGCAGCGCGCCCATGTACGCCGCCGACTTGACGTCGTTGACCGCGTCGCGAATGAAGATCGACTGGTCCGACAGCTTCTCGAGCTGCAGCTCGTCGCGCATGCGCCACGCGATGAAGCTGACCTTGCCGCGCTCCTCCATCGTCGTCGCGACGGGGCCGTCACCGTTCTCCGCGTCGAGCAGCGCGACGGCTTCCTTCTGCTGCTGCTCGGTGCCGAAGATGATCTCGTTGACCGTGGAGGCGAGCTCGACGATGTTGGCTCCGGCCTCGCGATAGATCGCGATCTCGACCGACTCGGCGCCGCCGATGCGGCTGATGACCTCACGTTTCTTGAAGGTCCGATCGACGACACCGACGTCGCTGAGGCGAATGACCGCGTTGCCTCGCTCCGCGAGCGGGAGGTCTTCGATCTCGGAGGTGCGTCGAAACTGGTTGACCGTGCGCACCAGGTATTCCGCGGAGCCCTCGAGCAGCGAGCCGCTCGACGCGTTGATGTTCTCCTGCGCGAGGCGCGTCGCGACCGTGGTCGGATCGATCCGCTCGGCGGCGAGCTTGTACGGATCGACGCGGATCCGGATCTCCTCTTCGAGTCCGCCGCGGATCTGCACGGCGGCGACGCCTTCGATCGCCTCGAGCTCGCGCTTGATGCGGTTCTCGGCGAGCCAGCGCAGTTGGATGAGCTCGCGAATGCCCTCTTCACCGGTCGACACCGCGCGCCCCTCGGGCGCCCGGATCCCGATGCGCAGGATCGGATCGAGGTTCGGGTCGTAGCGAAGGATGAGCGGCCGCTCGGCGTCGCGCGGCAAGAAGAGCCCGTCGAGCTTCTCGCGCACGTCCTGCACGGCGAACGTCATCGGCGTGCCCCAGTCGAAGTCGAGCACGACGTCCGACGTACCCGCGCGACTGATCGACGTCGAACGCACGAGGTTGTCGAGCGTGCTGAGCGCTTCCTGCACCGGTTCGGAGAGTCGCTCTTCGACGTCCTCGGGAGCAGCGCCCGCCCAGGACGTGCGCACGGTCAGCGTCGGGTAGCTGATCTCCGGCAGCAGGTCGACGGGCAGCTTGAGCAGCGAGACGAGTCCGAAGACGAACATCGCCAGCATCAGCATCGAGATGGCGACGGGACGGCGGGTGACGAACGAGAGCATGCTCGACGTCGACCGGCGCTCTTGCGCGGCGTTGTTCATGGCGCGCTACTCGCCCGCGACGGTGTCGAGGTTCGAATCCGAGCTCTCGACCACGGGCGCCGTAACCGGCGTCGCTGAACCGACCTTGTCGACGATCACCGGATCACCGTTGCGCAGGTCGCGGTTGCCGACGAGTACGATCGTTTGGCCCTCGGTGAGCGTGTCGCCGTCGCGCGGTGCGATCTCGACGTAGGTGTCGTCCTCGAAGCGCTCGTCGACGTCGACGCGACGCACCGCGAGCTCCTCGTCCTGTTCCTCGATGACGAGCACGTACTTGCGGTCGCCTTCGCGCCGCAGGGCACGCTTCGGAACGATGAGCGCGTTCGGGTGGCGCTCGGTGACGATCTCCATGCGCACGAGCATGCCGGGCAGGAGCTTCGCGCGGTCTGCCGGATCGGCGTCGCCCGCTTCGTGCAGGCGCGCCGTGACGCGGAACTGACCGGACGCGGCGTCGATCGTCGGGCTGATGCGTTCGACGTAGCCCTCGAAGGTCTTGCCCGGATACGCCTCCGCCGTCGCGGTGATCGTGAGCGCCGAGTCGCCGCCGTTCGAAGGCCCGACGTTCGAGAACAGCGCGAGCTCCTCCTGCGGCCGCGAGAAGGTCGCGCGCAGGTTCTCGGTATCCGTCAACACGAAGGCCGCTTCGCCGGTCCCGACGCTGTCGCCGATGCGAATGTTGCGCAGCGAGATCACGCCGTCGAACGGCGCGATGATCGACTTCTTCGCGAAGTTCAGCTTGGCCCGTGAGAGCGCCACTTCCGCGCGCCCGATGTTCGTCTCGGCGGCGTCGCGTTCGAGCTTGCGACGGCGGAGGACGATCTTCGCCTGCTCTTCCGCGTGCCGCATCTGGTCGCGGTTGAGCTGTGTCTGCTCGAGCGCTTGCTTCGAGAGCGGGCTGACCGCGCCCGTCGACTGGTACAGCTCCTGATCGCGGTCGAAGTCGCGTTCCGCTTGGCGCGCGTTCTTCGCCGCGCTCTCGAGCTGGCCCGTGGCTTCCTCGACGGCGAGCGCGGCAACGACCAGGTTGTCCTTCGCTTCTTTGAGCGCGACGTCGAGGTCGTCGACCGACAGCGCTTCGTCGCGGTGATCGAGGCGCGCGAGCACGTCGCCCTCTTGCACCCGATCGCCCTCCTCCGCCAGCACCTCGACCGCGATTCCGCCGAGCTCGGGGAAGAGGTTGACCTCGCGCTCGGACTCGAGCCGCGAGGTCGTTTCGAGCTTGCTGACCATCTCGCGCCGTTCGATCGTGCCGGGTCGAACTTGCGGGACCTCACGTTCCTTCGCGCCGCTAGCGGAGACGGGTGAGTCGGTTGCGGCGCCGGTCGTACCGCCGCACGAGGCGGCGAGCGGGAGCAGAGCGAGGGACGAGACGAGTAGACCGATCCGAGTCGGCGCGGGGGCTCTTCGTTGCACAGGGAGGGGTGGCTGGGGGCGTGGGGGCTTCCGAGACGGTGGCCAAGTGCGGAGAGAGGCGCACCCTATTGTAGGAATCTTACGGCTTCACCGACCGGCACGTTCCGCCGCGCGACCGTTCCTTGCTCGATCGCGAACTCCATTCGGGATCCGGCGGAGCGCGCCGTTCCGCTCGCGACGGGTCGCTTCGCGCTCGATCCTGGACGTAACCGTAGCGTGAACCGGCGTGCGGCCGTGCGCTGTGGATCCGAGCTGAAACGCCGCTACAACAGGGCGCATGACCTATGCCCACACCCAACGCGGCCGATTCGCTTGGCTGCTGCTCGCGATCGCGTTGGTCACGCTCGCCCTGCTGCCTGTTGTCGAAGGGATGGCGGCGAAGGCGGGCCTCGCGGTCTTCGCGGCAGCCTTCGTCTTCGTCGCGGCGGCCTTTTGGAACCTGACCGTGCGCGAGGAGGGCGCGCACTTGGTCGTCGCGTTCGGACCGCTCTCCATCGCGCAGCGCCGCATCGCGTACGACGACATCGCGTCCGCGCGCGCCGCCCGTTCGAGGTTCATCGACGGGTGGGGCATGCACTGGTCGCCGTCGCGCGGTTGGATCTGGAACATCGACGGACGCGACTGCGTCGAGCTGGAGCTTCGCAGTGGGACGTTCCGTATCGGAACGGACGATCCGACCGGCCTCGTGAAACACATCGAGGCGCGCGCCCGCGGGACGCGCGCGGAGTAGACTCGCGGCCCACATGACGAGTTCTCCCATGCTGAGCCCCGACGAAGCGCGCGCGAAGATCCTCGGGTCGATCGCCGCGCCGTCCGACGACGCGATCGAGCGCGTTCCGCTCGCCGACGCGGGGGGGCGCTGCCTCGCCGTCGCGGTCGAGTCGGACGTCGACATTCCGCCCTTCGAAAAGAGCATGATGGACGGGTTCGCCGTTCGTTCGTCGGACTTCGTCGACGTGCCGAGCGACGCGATGCCGGTCACGCTGCGTTGCGTCGGCGAGTCGCGCGCGGGCGCGCCGTTCGCCGGCGGCGAGACGAACGGCAAGGTGCTCCCCGGGACGTGCATCGAGATCTACACCGGCGCCGCCGTCCCCGACGATTGCGACGCGGTCGAGATGATCGAGCGCACCTCGCGCGAAGGCGAGGCGATCACCTTCGACCGGTCCGTACCGCGCGGCCAGCACGTCAGCCACAGGGCCGAGATCCTCGGCACGGGACGCGCCGCGCTCACGCCGCCGCGCCGGCTGAGTCCGGCCGACCTCTCGGTGCTCGCGGCGGTCGGCGCCGATCCCGTGCCGGTCCGTCCGCGCGTGCGCGTCTCGATCCTGACGACCGGTGACGAGCTCGTCCCCGCGCGCGAAACCCCCTCCACCGGTCAAATTCGCGAGGGAAACACCCTCTACCTGGCCGAAGTCTGCCGCCGCGAAGGGTGCGACGTGCGGCGCGTCGGCATCGTTCCGGACGACGCCGAGGTGCTCGTGCGCGAGTTTCGCGAGGCGCTCGAGGACGGCGACGTGCTGATCACGACGGGCGGCGTGAGCATGGGCAAGTACGACCTGGTCGGAGCCGCGTTCGAGGCCATCGGCGTCGAGCCGGTGCTCCACAAGGTCGCGATCAAGCCGGGCAAGCCGATCTGGTTCGGGATGCGCGGTGCGAAGCCGGTGTTCGGTCTGCCGGGCAATCCGCTTTCGAGTCTGCTCGGCTTCGAGGTGTTCGTGCGGCCGGCGCTCGCGCGCCTCGCCGGCGCCGGTGAAGACGAGCAGGCCGAGCGGCTCCTACGCGGACGTTGGAGCGGTGGCGAGCTGCGCGCGAGCGATCGGCAACACAACGTGCCCGTCGTCCTGCGCGCGGCGAGCGACGGCGTCGTCGAGCTGCACCCGATCGTCTTCCGCGGCTCGGCCGACATCGTGTCCGCGGCCGAGGCCGACGGGCTCGCCGTCGTCCCCGCGAACGGCACGATTCATCCGGGCGAGGTCATCGACTTCCGACCGCTCTCGCGCGCGCTGCGGACGTGAGCCACGGCGCCGTGAGCCCGGGGATGGGGCCGCGCCTCGCGCGTCTGGCCCTCGCTTGGGCGCTCTTCTTCGTCGCGACACCGGGCGTCGTGATGCGCGACGGGTCGCTGCTCGTCGCGATCCTCGCCGTCGGCATGTTCGGCGCCGCGGCGTTGCGTCCGACGGGCGGCGCGACGCCGCGGCGCGTGTTCCTCGCCGAGCTCGTGGTGAACGTCCTCGGCAACGTCGCGCTGTTCCATTGGGTGCGCTTCGTCACGCCGGGCGGGATGCTGTGGATCGCGCTCGTCGTGGGCGCTTGGATCACGCTCGGCGGCGCGTCGATGCGCCTCTTCGCGCGTCGCTGTCCGGTGTCGGTGAGCGTGTGCTGCGGATGGCTCGGCGCCGAGCTCCTGCGGACTCTCGTCCCGCTCCCGTTCGGGCTCGGGTGGTTCCTGCTCGGGCACTTCGCGCACCACCAGACCTGGCTGTCGGGCAGCGCGAGGGTATGGGGCGTCGAGGGACTGAGCCTGGTCGTCGCGGCGCTCGGTGGGGGAGTGGCCGCCCTGCTCCTGCGCGCGAAACGCCCCTCCGTGGAGCTCGGTTTCGGCGGTGGAGCGCTCGCGGTCGGGGTCGCGCTCGCCGCGCTGACGACGCCGCCGAAGTCGGTCGATGGTCCCCGCGTCCTGATCGTCCAGCCGGCGTTCCCGCAGGAGCGCAAGATGTCGGGCGATTCGCGCACCATGCACGCGGACCTCGTGCGGCAGACGCTCTCCGCGCTGGAGCGATTGCCCGCGCCGCCCGATCTCGTGTGCTGGGGCGAGTCGATGCTGCTCTACCCGTTGCTCGAAGCGGGGGTCGCGGACGCGGTGCAATCCGGGATCGACACGCCACCATGGGAGCTGCCGCTCGACGCTGCGTCGCTGCGCGCCTACGCATCCGTCGAGCGCGACGCCGTGGTGCGCGAGCTCCTCAGTCGCTTCCCGCGCGAGACGGCCTTCGTCACCGGGGTGGTCGTGCTCGACGTGGTCGACGACCTGATCCGGCGGCGCAACGCGGTCGTCCTCTACGATGCGTCGGGTCGGCGCGGCCCGGCGGTCTCGAAGACGCGGCTCGTTCCCGGCGCCGAGACGATGTGGGGGCTCGAGCGCTTCGACTGGGTGCGCGACCTCACCGCGCGCATGGTCGGCTATGTCCCGGACCTCGTTCCGGGCACGGCGACCGGCGTGTTGGAGCTTCCGGCGCGCGGCACGGGGCGGGCGCTTCGCTTCGGGGCCACGGTGTGCTTCGACAACGCGTTCCTGGATCCGTACACGGACCCGCTCCGCGCCGGTCCGCTCGACTTCCATTTAACGGTGAGCAACGAGGCCTGGTACCGGGACGCGTTCGAGATGGACCAGATGATCGCGTTCTCGCGCGTCGCCTGCCTCGCGACCGGACGCGCCATGGTCCGCGTCACGAACTCCGGGGTCAGCGCGGTCCTCGCCGCGGACGGGACCGAAGTCGCGCGGCTCGAGCGGGACGGGCGTGACCGCTCGGTCACCGGCGAGCTCCTCGCGACCGTCCCGGTTCCGGCCGACCCGTCGGCGCCTCGGACCCCCTACGTCCTCGTCCGTGATCCCCTGCGAATCGGCCTCCTACTCGCCGTCGCGGGGCTTTTGGCGGCTTCGCTCCGATTCGAGAGATCGGCTCCGCGCCCGAGGTAACCGACCGGCGACCGGCGGTTAGAGCAGGCGGTCCCTCGCCGCGTCCGTCCGCCGTGGACGGCCATCGAGGGGCTCCCCGCTGCTTGACCGCTTTCGGGGGCCCGCCTATAGTGCGCGGCCTTCGCCCGATCCGGGGTGTGGGCGCCCGCGGCCCCCCAAATCGTGCCGGGCCCCTGCCCTCCCCCCGAACAACCCCTGCCGCAATTCAAATGAGCGCCATCGGTCGGATCTTCATCGTCCTGAATCTGATTCTCGCCGCCGCCTTCCTGGGATGGACGGCGCAAGCCAACGGCTCCATCCAAGACTACAAGAGCCAACTCGCCGACGAGAAAGCCGCCCGTGACGCCGACGCGTCCGCGCACGAAGAGGCGCTCAGCGCGCTCCGCATTCAGGTCAGCGACCTCACGGAAGACGCTCGCTCCGCCAACGGCGGGCGCGACACGCAAAAGGCGCTGGCCGAGAATCTGCAGGGACAGCTCGATGACGCCCAGCGTCAGAACGGCGTCATGCAGGCCAAGCTCGACGAGATCGCGTCGACGCTCGGTGACTACAACGACACGATCACGCAGCTGATCCAGGAAAAGGACGGCGCGACCCAGCGCGCGAACGACGCCGAGCGCGCGCGTGACGACGCCGTCGCCGCCGCCCAGGCGAGCGAGCTGGCGAAGCGTGACGCCGTGGACGCGACCGCAGCGGCCACCGCGCAGATCGCCCAGCTCCAGGAGGCGAACGCGAAGCTCACCGCCAAGGCGTCCTCGCTCGACACCGAGATCAACACGCTCGTCGCCGTCCACGGCATCGAGCGCGGCAAGTTCGAGGCCGTCGCGCAGATCGACGCCGCCGTCCTCGAGGCGCGCTTCGACCTCGAGCCGGGTCTGGTCATGCTGAACGTCGGCGAAGGCTCCGGCGTCAAGCGCGGCAACACCTTCCACATCTACCGTGGCGGTCAGTACAAGGGCAAAGTCCGCGTCGAGAACGTCCAGTCCACCTACTGCTCTGCCGTCGTCGTCGGCATGGCCGAGGGTCGGACCATCACCCAGGGCGACCGCGCGTCGACCGTCCTCTAGGACCCGAAGGAACCGGAACCATGGCTCAACGAGTTTCCCGATCGCGTCCCGCAGCGTCCCCGCGCGCCGCGAAGACCAAGTCGCGCAAGCCGGCCACGGCCGAGGTCGAGGTCATCGAGGAGGAGGGCGGTGGCGACATCGACTCCGGGATCATCATCATCACGACCGTGGTCTTGGTGGTCGCGTTCTTCATGGTCGACAAGATGCGCGGCGTGTACGGAGAAGGCCTCTTCTTCTAGGCGCCCGCGCTCGACTGGCATCCAAGGCCGCGCAGCTCCGATCGGAGCCGCGCGGCCTTCTCTTTTGCTCCGGGTTCGCGGCGCGGTCGCGCCGCATCGCTCGCGCGCTCGACGGGGCGCCGCCGAGGCCCGGCGATGAGATCCGATTTCCTAGAACGGACTCGGAACACCGCGCCTATTCCGGCCTTTCCGGAGCCTTCCGTTCGCAGCCCTGTGCTTGATCGCGACATCGCGACCGGTAGACTGCGACGGTTGAGCGTGCGTTTGCGGGCGCTCACCCCTGCACGATCCGCCGCCAGCCCGCGCGTCCCCTGGTCCCCTCGAAGAAGGGAAGAACCGTCCATGGCCTCCGTTCTGAAACCGCTCGAGTGGGTGCTTGGCAACTTCTCCGTCGATATGGGCATCGACCTGGGGACCGCCAACACGCTCGTGTGCGTTCGCGGTCGCGGCATCATCCTCAACGAGCCGAGCGTCGTTGCGGTGAAGAAGGGGACGAACGAAGTGCTGCTCGACGGCATGGCCGTGGGCAACGCCGCGAAGGCCATGCTCGGCAAGACGCCGGGTTCGATCGAGGCCGTGCGTCCGTTGCGTCACGGCGTCATCGCCGACTTCGAAGTGACCGAGAAGATGCTCGGCTACTTCATCAGCAAAGTGCACGAGGGGCGCAACTGGGTGAAGCCGCAGGTGGTCATCTCCGTGCCCACCGGAATCACCGACGTCGAGCGTCGCGCCGTCGTGCACTCCGCCGAGCGCGCGGGTGCGCGGCGCGTGTATCTCATCGACGAGCCGATGGCCGCCGGTATCGGCGTCGACTTGCCGGTCACCGAAGCGCGCGGTTCCTTGATCGTCGACATCGGCGGCGGAACGACGGAGGTGGCCGTCCTCGCCCTCGCCGGTTCGGTCGTCGCGACGTCGCTGCGCGTGGCGGGTGACGAGTTCGACGAGGCGATCGTGTCGCACATGCGTCGCTTCCACAACCTGATGATCGGCGAGCAGTCCGCCGAGCGCATCAAGCTCACGATCGGCTCGGCGTGGCCGATGGAACAGGAACTGTCGATGGACGTGAAGGGCCGCGACACGGTGTCGGGCTTGCCCGGCCGCGCGACCGTCACGTCGATCGAGATTCGCGACGCGCTCACGCACCCCGTGCGCCAGATCTGCGAGTCGATCCGCCAGGTGCTCGAGGAGACGCCGCCCGAAATCTCGGCCGACCTCGTCGACTCGGGCTGCACGATCGTGGGCGGCGGCGCGCTCCTCTACGGCATCGCGGACGCGATCTCCGACTTCCTCGGGATTCCGGCGCGCGTGTGCGACGACCCGCTGACGGCGGTCGCGCGCGGGACGGGCGTGTTCCTCGAGAAGCTCGACATCTTCTCGCGCGTGCTCTCGTCCGACGACGACGGTTGAGTCGAGCGCGCGCGCGCCGCGTGACTTCGAACACCTTTGCCGCGTCGGGGCACACTTCCGGTTGGCTCCGGAGGACCCGTTTTGGTGCAGTGGAACGTTCCTGCGACGAACCACCTGACGCTGCACCTTGCGACGCTCCTCCCGCCACCGCTCCAGCCCGTCCAGGGTGCCCTGGACCTTGGTCTGGCTGGCGCTCCTGTTCCTGACCCTGCGCCCGTTCGGGCCGGTCGACGCCGCCGTGGACATCGCGACGGCGCCGCTGCGGGTCGTGTCGGAGCTGGCCTCGCCGTTGCTCTTCGTGCGCCAGAACCGCGTGCGCGCGGCCGAGTCGCGGCTGGCGCAAACCGCCGCGAACGAGGAGGCGTCGAACAAGCAGCTCCTCGCCGACCTCGCCGAAGCCGCGCGCCCGGACGAGCCGCGCCTCTTCGAGGGGCGCCGCATCGTTCACGCCCAGGTCCTCGGGCACCGCGACTTCGACCACCTGCGCGTGCGCCTGCGCGATGCGCGCGGCGTCGAGCTCGGCTATCCGGTGGCCTGCGGCAACGCCTATGCGGGACGCATCGTCGACTTCGAGGGGCCCGGCGCGCTCGACGCCGGCGCGAGCGACGTGGCGATCGTCCAGCTGGTCACCGCCAAGGACTTCCACGTCGGCGCGATCGTCGAGGAGCCCGAGCGCGTTCAACGCGCACCGATCGACCCGGCGTTCGGCACGCGCACCGACACGAGCGCCGTGCTGATGACGGTCGGCGGCGTCGTGCGCAAGAAGCGTCGCCTCGCCGCGTCGGCCGAGATTCGCCTCGCCGTGCACAACCCGTCCGACCGCACGCTCGCGTCGGGACTGGTGCGCGTGCACGAGCTCTTCCCCGAGGACGAGCGCGGCGGCGGACTCAGCGCGGGCCT
This sequence comes from Planctomycetota bacterium, assembly GCA_029259605.1. Lineage (GTDB taxonomy): Bacteria > Planctomycetota > UBA1135 > UBA1135 > OFTM281. Next base: position 42,239 of record JAJDEV010000039.1, read on the forward strand.
GCACCTCGGTCGCGTTCACAAGGACGACGACGGGTTCTGGATCACCCCCGAGCTCGACTACAAGGACGGCCTGTTCCAGGTCGTCGTGCTCTGTCCGCCCGACGCCGCGTACGGCAGCGCGGTTCCGTTCGACACCGCGCTGCGCGATTCGAACTGGGTGCGCACGCGACCGCTCAGCCTCGGCGACGCCAACCCGGCGCGCAGCGCTTGCAAGATCCGCGTCGGTACGCGCCACGGCGTGTACACCGGCGCGGCGGTCACGTCGGTCGGCGCGCACCTCGTCGGGCGCGTCGTGCGATCGGGGCCCGCGAGCGCCGACGTCGCGTTCCTCGACGACCCGGGCTTCTCGGTGGTCGCGGTCGCGCGCATCGATGGCGACGACGAGCCGCGCGTGCTCGGCCGCCTCGTCGCGATGGGACGCGGCGAGGATCCGGAAGGGGACACGCTCCGCTTTCGTTGGATCGTGCGCGTGCCGCTCGACCTCGCGCTCGCCGACGGGTCGCGCACGCGCCACGCGCGTCTCTTCACGGGCTCCGGCGATCCGGGGCTGCCCGCGGGCTTCTCGTTCGGCGAGACGGAGCTGCCGATCGACGCCGAGGCGTACACGGAGCCGGTGCTCGAAGTGCGCACCGACATCGCACCCGAGGACGTGCAGGCGCTGTTCGTGCGCACGCAGGGCGCGCAGGGGGCGGACGCATGAGCCGCGCGCTCTCGTGGTGCCTCTTGCTCGTCTGGTGCGCGTGGCTCTTCGCGCTCCAGGGGCTCGCCGCGTCGTCGCCGCGCTGGGCGGACATGACGCCGGACATCGGGATCGTGCTGCTGCTCGCGCTCGACCGCCGGCTGGAGCGCGCCGACGCGCTGCGCGCGGTCCTCATCGTTTCGGCCGCGCGGATCGCGTTCACGAGCGACGTTCCGCTCGCGATCCTCGTCGGGTACGCCGCGCTCGTCTTCGTCGCGCACCGCATGCGGCGCGTCGCGGAGATCGACCGCGTCATTCCGCGCGTGCTCTTCGCGGGCGTCGGCGCGGCGGCGCTGACCGCGTACTGGTCGTTCACGCGCTCGATCGACCTGTCCAGCGGCACGCGTGTCGCGTTGGGCATCGGCGAGTCGCTCGACCTCTCGCGCGTCTGGTTCTCGGCGGTCGCGACCGGGATCGCCGCCGGCGTCGTCGGACCGCTTGTTGTGCGCCTGCCGGGCATCTCGCCGCTGCGCGGTCGCACGCGCTCGTCGAAGTCGAGCCCCTTCGCGAGCCGCGCATGAGCGCCGATCGCACCAGTCCGCTGATCGCGCTCCTGTTCCTGGGCGCCGCGGTGCTGCTCGCGCGCGCCTACCAGGTGCAGATCGTCGAGCACTCGGTGTGGGCCGACGAGGCGAAGCGGCTCGTGCACTCGGGCCGCGAGATTCCGTATCGCCGCGGGCGCATTCTCGACACGAAGGGACGCGTGCTCGCGCGCGACAAGGAGACGCATCGGCTCGGTCTCGTCTATCGCGACTTCCGGCGCGGGCATCCGCTCGGTCAGCTCGCGCACGCGCGCTCGTTGCTCGAGGCGCGCCCGGTGCCGCTCGCCGAAGCCGCGCCCTTCCTCTACGAGTGGGCCGATCAGCTCGTGCACCTGACGCCGCGCGCGCTCGATGCGTTCGCCGACGGCGCGGCGCTCGAGGTCGGCGCGCTGGTGTTGCCCGCTACGGCCACGCCGCGCGAGGAGGGACGCCGGCGGCGCGTGCTCGACCTCGGGTTCTACGTGCGGCGGCTCGTCAGCACCGACGAGCGCGAGCGTCTCGCGATCGAGCGCCTGGCGCGCGACGATGGCAAGGACCGGACGTTCCTCGAGCTCGCGACGCTCGTCAGTCCGGCGTCGCGCCGACCGACGGAGGCGCAGGTGTGGGCGCGTCTCGTCGATCGCATCGAGCGTGCGACCTTCCAGCTCGAGCGCCTCGCGGAGCTGCTTCCGTGGCCCGAGGAGGACGGCCAGCCGTCGACGCTCACGCCCGTCGAACGACTGATCGCCGAGGTCGAGGAGACGCGGCGCTGGGTCGAGGACGCGACGGCGGCCAAGCTCTTCGCCGAGGCGACCGGCTTCGCACCCGGCCGCATCGAGCCGAACACGCTCTACGCGAGCATCGACCTCGCGTGGATCGCGCGTCCGCTCGGGTGGGACGAGCCGCGGCTGCGCGAATGGATGGAGACGACGCGTCGCGGTTGGCGCACGAGCTGGCGCGACGGCTACGCGCTTCCGCGCCTGATGACGCAGCTCGCGATCGATCCGTCGCAGAAGCCGCGTCCCGACGACGTGCTCGCGCGCGCCGCGGCGACGTTCCTCGCCGGCAACGCGGTCGAGGCGGTGCTCGGCGGCGATCCGATCGAATGGGACGACGAGCTCGACCTCGCCGTGCTGTCCCAGCTCGACGGCCTGTTCGCCGGACGCTCGTCGTCCTCGCCGCGCGGCGCGGTGCTGCCGATCGAGCGCGAGGAGCTCGTTGCGCAGCGCGCGGAGCTCACCGCCGCCGACGTCGAGCACGAGCGCGCGCAGACCGAGCGTCGACTCGCGGCCGCGCAGCTTTCCGACAAACGCCGTGCGCGGCGTGAGCTCGAGATCGTCCAGCTCGACGAGCGCCACGACGCGCGCACGTGGAGATTGATCGACGCGGCGTGGGGCGGCGATGGCGTCGCACCCGTGTCCGCGGAATCCGACGCCGACGCCGAGGCGAGCCGCGGGAACCGCATGCGCGCCCTGCTCGCGTCGCGCCGGTGGGACGCGTCCGACCTCGTGCTCGACATGGCGATCGAGCTCGTCGACGAATGGGACGTCGGCTTCCAACACGCCGTGCGCGAGACGCTCGAGGAGCGCATGGCGACCGCGAAGGCCGGCTCGCTCAGTCCCGAGGGTCGGCTCATCATCGCCGAGGAGAATCGCGACCGCGCCGTCGAGCGCGCCGAGTTCTTCCTCAAGGACTACGGTCGGCGTCCGCGTCCGCTCATGCGCGAGGAGCCGAGCTACGACGTGATCTACTTGCTCACGCGCTATCACGACGACTACGCGGGCTTCGAGGCGCGCGAGGCGCGCGAGCGTGAGTACCCGATCCTCGCCGGCGACACGGCGCGCGTCGCGCGCGGCATCATCGGTGATGTGACGTCGATCGGCATCGACGACGTGCTGCTCCAGCGCGAGGCGGCGCAACGCATGCGCGCGCTGAAGCGCATGCCGGACAAGTCGGAGACCGAAACGCACGAGCTCGAGAGCCTCGTCGGGACCGTGCTGCTCCACGACGAAGTCAAGGGCGTCGCGGGTGTCGAAGGCTTCTGGAACCAGGACCTCATCGGTCGCAACGGTTACTACGAGAGCCAGGGACTCGAGGACGTGTTCGGCGTCGGGCGCGACCAGACCGAGGTCAGCCGGACCGAGAACGGTCGCGACGTCGTGTTGACGCTCGACACCGACCTCCAACGCGCCGGGCGTCGCGCGCTGCGTTCGAAGGCGGGCCTCGAGGACGACCTCGCGGACCACGACTGGTACCGCGCGCCGGTCGGCGCGATGGTGTTGCTGTCGATCGACGGGGACGTGCTCGTCGCCGCGTCCGAGCCGAACGAAGAGTCCGTTATCGCGGACGAGGCATCGAAGCAGCGGCGCCTCATCATCGATCGCACGACGCAGATCCCGACCTTCCAGCCGCCGGGCTCCGTGTTCAAGCCGTTCGTCGCGGCGTACGCGCTCTCCGAGGCGGGGCTCGATCCGCGCTCGTCGCTCGTCTGCGAGCCGCTCCCCGACGGACACGCGGGCTACGTCGACGTGCACTGTCACAAGCGTTGGGGGCACGGACCCGTGTCGCTCGAGACCGCGATCATGGGCTCGTGCAACTCGTACTTCGCGTGGCTCGGCGAGCTCTTGAACGAGGACGAGATCCGCGCCGCGGCGCGCGCGTTCGGGTTCGAGGAGCGCACCGGAATCCGCACGCCGCCGCCGTGGGACGACGGGTTGCGCGAGCGCGGCGGTCTGCACGAGCGCGCCGGTCACGTCCGATCGCGCGACCTCGGCCCGCTCTCCGATCACGACCGACGCCTGCTCGGGAACGGTTTGGGCGCGCTGGACACGACGCCGCTCCAGCTCGCGCGCGGCGTGCTCGCGCTCGCGACCGGAGAGCTCACCGATCTGCGCCTCGTGCGACGCATCGGAACCGAGGAGCTGCCGCTCGCCGCGCGTCGGCCGCTCGAGGTCGACGAGCACGCGGTCGAATTCGTCCGCGCGGCGATGCGCGGCGTCACGAACTCGGACTACGCCAGCCGGACCGGTCGCGTGCTTGGCGTCGAGCACATGGGGTTCACGGTGGCCGCGAAGACGGGGAGCGCCGACTTCACGTCGACCAACGCGCCCGGTCGCCGGGTCGTCCGCAAGCACACGTGGGTCGGCGGTTGGGCGCCGGCCGAGGATCCGAAGGTCGTGTTCGTGATCTTCGTGCACGACACGCTCGCGACGTCGTCGCACGGCGCGATCTACCTCGCGCGCGAGTTCCTGCTCCAACCCGAGATCCTCGCGTACCTCGCGGATCAAGGCGTCGACGTGTCCCAGGTGCCCGCACGATGAAGGGCCAGGTGTGGAGCTGGAAGGGGACGCGGCCGCTGCGCGGTTGGCGCTCCGTGTTCGACGCGCGCATTCCGTGGCTCAAGACGGATTGGTCCATCCTGTTCCTCGCGCTCGCGCTCGTTTCGATCAGCCTCACGTTCGTGTACGAGATGGCGGAGGCGGACGCCAAGTACGGCCGCCTGCAGATCTTCTTCGGGAGCCACCTGAAGAAGCTCGTCGTCGCGTTTCCGTTCCTGTTGCTCGGCTACTTCGTGCGTCCGCGCTGGCTGCGTCGCAACGCGTGGCTGATCTACGGCGGAACGATCGTACTGCTGATCCTCGTCCCATGGATCGGCGAGGAGCGCAACCACGCGCGGCGCTGGATCCAGCTGCCGCTCGGGTTCGACATCCAGCCCTCCGAGCTCGCGAAGATCGGCCTGATCATCGCGCTCGCGCGCTCGCTCTATCGCAACCGCCTCGAGACGTTGTCGGACTGGTTCCTGCCCGCCGTGCTGGCCGTCGTTCCGATCGTGATGGTGATGGCGCAGCCCGACCTCGGGACCGCGATGACGATCGTGCCGGTGGCGCTCGGGATGCTGTGGCTCGCCGGCGCGCGGGCACAGACGCTCTTCGCGCTGGTGCTGCTCGCGGCCGTGGGTGGGGGACTCGCGTGGAAGTTCGAGTGGGTGCAGAGTTATCAGCTCAAGCGCATCGAGGTGTGGGCGCGTTGCTTCGACCAGGCCGAGCTGCGCGCCGAGAAGAACGGGCCCGCGTTCCACGCCTATCACGCGCGCACCGGCATCGGCAACGGCGGCGCGATGGGCACCGGGATCGGGAACGGCGTCGCGAATCAGGCCGGGCACCTGCCCGAGCGCGAGAGCGACTCGATCTTCGCCGTGATCGCCGAGGAGGGCGGGTTCGTCGGTGCCGCGTGCCTGATCGGCGTGTACGTGGCGTACTGCTCGTTGCTCCTGCTCGCGGCGGCGCGCACGCGCGAGCGCTTCTCGCGCCTGGTCGTGGGGGGCGTCGGGCTGTTCTTCGCCGCGCACTTCTTCACGAACATGGCGGTCAACCTCGGCCTCGTCCCGATGACCGGGATGACGCTGCCGCTCGTTTCGACGGGCGGGTCGTCGCTCATGGCGAGCTTCGTCGCGCTGGGCCTGGCGCTCGGCCTGTCGGCGCGGCGCGAGCCGTCGCTCGATCGCGACGCGTTCCGCGGTTGAACCGACGTTAGCGGCGCGACGCGCGCTCCGATTCCGCGCGGGGCGCACGGAATCTGGCGCCGCTTCGTCACCCAGCTGCCTCGCAAGTGACCCCCAAGCGAGGCGCAACGTACGGGCGGGCGCTCGGCGCGATTGTGTTCTCTTCCGGCGCCGCTACACTCCCTCTCCGTTTCCCGTTCCGCCGCCGGCGGCGTCCGCGACGCGGACTCCCCGGTCCCCACCTGAAAGGAGATACCCCGTGCAAAAGCGTGCGCTCGGGATGATCGAGACCAAGGGTCTCGTTGGTTCGATCGAAGCGGCCGATGCCATGGTCAAAGCGGCCAAGGTCGACCTCTTCGGCAAGGAGAAAGCCACCGGCGGACTCGTCACGATGTACGTCTGCGGCGAGGTGGGAGCGGTCAAGGCCGCGACCGACGCCGGAGCCGCCGCGGCGCGCCGCGTGGGCGAGCTCGTCAGCGTGCACGTGATTCCGCGTCCGCACGACCAGGTCGTTGCGCGCATCCTCCCGCCGATGGCACCGCCCGCCGGCGGCAAGAAGCGCTAGGCGTTCCACGAGCGTCTGACCCGTGCCCTCCCTCGATCCGGATCTCCGCGCCCTCCAGGAGGTGCGCGACCTCGTCGAGCGCGCGAGCCGCGCCCAGCAGGTCGCGTCGAAGTGGACGCAGAAGCAGACGGACGACGTGTGCGCCGAGATGGCGCGCGCCGGAGCGAACGCGGCGCATGATCTAGCGCGCGTCGCGGTCGAGGAGACCGGCATCGGGCGCGTCCACTACAAGGTGCTGAAGAACCTCTTCGGCGCCGAGGGGACGTGGAACTCGATCAAGGACGAGAAGACGGTCGGGATCCTCTCACGCGACGAGAAGAACGGCGTGATCGAGGTCGGCACGCCCGCCGGCGTCATCGCCGTGATCATCCCGACGACGAATCCGACCTCGACCGTGATCAACAACGCGCTGATCGCCGTCAAGGGACGCAACGCGATCGTGATCAGCCCGCACCCGCGCGCGAAGCGCTGCATCGGCGAGACGGCCGAGGTGCTGCGCCGCGCGATCGAACGCGCCGGCGGTCCGCCCGACCTCGTGTGCACGCTGTCGAACCCGACGATCGAGTCGACCGGCGCGCTGATGAAGCACAAGCAGACGGCGATGATCCTCGCGACCGGCGGATCGGGGCTCGTGCGCTCGGCCTACAGCTCGGGCAAGCCGGCCTACGGCGTCGGCCCCGGCAACGTGCCCGTGTACGTCGACCGCTCCGCGGATGTCGAGCGCGCCGCGAAATGGATCGTCGCGAGCCAGAGCTTCGACAACGCGACGCTCTGCTGTTCGGAGCAGGCGCTCGTCCTCGACCGTCCGATCGCGGAGCGCTTCCTCGCGCAGATGAAGAGTCGCGGCGCGCACCTCTGCTGTCCCGAGGAGACGGCCAAGCTCGCGCGCTACTGCGTGCGCAACGGGATGATGTCGGCCGACGTCGTCGGTCAGGATCCGTGGAAGATCGCGCAGGGCGCCGGCTTCGAAGTGCCGCGCTCGACGACGGTGCTGCTCGCGCACCAGGACGGCGTGGGGCGCGAGCATCCGCTGTCCGGCGAGATCCTGTGCCCGGTGCTCTCGATCCACTCGGTCGACGGTTGGGAGCAGGGCTGCGAGGTCTCGCTCGCGATCCTGCGCTACGGCGGCCTCGGTCACACGATCGGGCTTTGGGCCAAGGACGAGACCGTGCTCGACGCGTGGTTCCTCGAGAAGCCCGCGAACCGCATCGTCGTCAACGGTCCCACGTCGCAGGGCGCGGTCGGTTACAGCACCGGCTTGCAGCCGGCGTTCAGCCTCGGCTGCGGACCGCAGGCGGGCAACATCACGTCGGACAACATCTCCGCGCGCCACATGATCAACGTGAAGCGCGTCGCCTTCGTCACCGCCGATTGGGAGGCGCGCTACGAGGCCGACCTCGCGCGCGCCGCGCAGTGGACGGGCGACACGGCGCCGCGCGGCTCGGGACTCGCGGGCGATCCGGGACGCTCCGGTGGCGGCGCGGTGGCCGGCGCGACGGCGGCGGCTCCGCTCGAACCCGCACGCGCGGCGTCGTCCGTCGCGGGCGCGAGCGGTTCGGGCGTGCGCTCGACGCCCGTCGACGGATCGAGCAACTGGCGCGGCAACGCGCCGAGCTTCACGCGCGCGCCGGAGGCGCCGCGCACCGCGCACAAGCAGCCGCGCGCCGCACAAACGCCCGCGCGCGCCGAGCGCCGTCCCGCGCCGCCCGCCGCCGCGCCGCGCGCCGCGGACGCCGGACCGTACGTCGGCATGTCGCTCACGACCGACGAGATCAAGGGCATCCTCTCGCACGCCGGCGCGGGTTGCCCGCTCGGTCCGTGCCAAGGCTGTCCGCACAACGACGTGCGCACGGGCGCGTGCACCGCGTAGCCGTTCACGAACACTCCTCACTCTCCAACTGGACAACGGATAGCAAGATGGCCGAAGTCGAAGACGACATGATCGCCCTCGGGATGATCGAAACGAAGGGCATGGTCGGCGCGATCGAAGCCGCCGACGCGATGTGCAAGGCGGCCAAGGTGACGCTGCTCGGCAAGGAGATCTCGGGCGGCGCGCTCGTGACCGTCATGGTGCGCGGCGAGGTCGGCGCGGTGAAGGCGGCGACCGACGCGGGAGCGGCTGCCGCGCGGCGCGTCGGCGAGCTGATCTCGGTGCACGTGATTCCGCGTCCCGCGATCGACCTCGAGGGATTCCTTCCGGACATCCCGAGCGCGTAAGCGCGGGCCCGCGCCCCCCCGATGCAATCCACCCAGGCCATCGAGTTGCGCGGCGCGCTCGTCATCGACGAGATGCAGCCGCAGTTCGCCGCCACGATCGCGGCGAACTCCGACGGGTACTTCCCCGTCGCCGGCGAGAGCGCCTATTGGCTCGAGGTGCGCCCCGGGATCGTCGTGAACCGCCTGATGGACGTCGCGCTCAAGAACTGTGACGTCACGCCGGGCGCGCTGATCACCGAGCGCTCCTACGGCACGCTCGAAGTGCACGGTCCCGATCAGGGCCAAGTGCGCGAGGCGGGCGAGCGCATGCTCCGCGCCGCGGGCTTGTCGGCCGACGACGGACTCGCGCCGCACGTGATGACCGACGAGGTCATCCGCCAGATCGATCATCACCAGGCGTCGCTGATCAATCGTACGCGCGCGGGCATGCTCGTACTCGGCGGCGACACGCTGTACACGCTCGAGGTGAACCCGGCCATCTGGGTGCTCTTCGCGGCCAACGAAGCGGAGAAGGCGTCGCCGATCCGCATCGTCGGACTGGGCAACAACGGAGCCGTCGGTCGCCTGCGCCTCGCGGGCACGGACGCCGAGATCGACGCCGCGGTCGAGGCGGTGCACCGCGCGCTCGGCGATGCGCCGGGCAAGAGCCACAAAGGGGTCGACTGATGTTCCTCGGGCGCGTCATCGGCGAGGTCTGGGCGACGAGGAAGGTCGCGGACCTCGAGGGCAAGCGCTTGCTCGTGGTCGAGCCGCTCGATGACCGACGCGAGCGCGCGGCGGACATGGTCACGCCGGTCGTCGCTGCCGATCCGCTCGGCGCCGGCGTCGGTGAGCGCGTCGTGGTCGCGTTCGGGAAGGCCGCGCGCGTGGCGTGCGGCGGCGACGGGGACTATGCCTTCGAGGCCGCGATCGTCGGCATCGTCGACGACTTCGACGTGCGCGGCGCGAGTGCGAGCTGGCGCGAGGAGCCGGCAGGGAGCAAGGGCTGATGTTGGTCGGAACCGTCGTTGGCCAGGTGTGGGCCACCCAGAAGGAGGCGACGCTCGAGGGGCTGCGTCTGCTCGTCGTGCAGCCCTACCTGCGCGGCGGCAAGGAGACCGCGGAGACGATTGTCGCCGTCGACCCGATCGGTGCGAACGTCGGCGAGCAGGTGCTCGTCGTCTACGGACGCGCGGCGCGACACGCGATCGGCCGCGGCCACGACATCGGGTTCCAGTCGGCGATCGTCGGCATCGTCGACGCCATGGACTTTCCGAACGATGCGGAGCGCACGTAGCGGAGGACGAACGTCATGAGCAACCGGAACGACTTCAACCCGAACATTCTCTCCGACGCGCGTGTCGGTCCGTGCATCGGATTGCTCGAGCTCGCGTCTGTCGCACGCGGCGTCGAAGTGGCCGACGCGGTGCTCTGGCAAGGCGACGTCGAGATGCTCTTCGCGACGCCGGTTCAGCCGGGCAAGTACGCGATGCTCTTCACCGGTTCGGTGCAGGACGTCGCGGCGTCGATGGAGCGTGGGGTCGAGCTGGCCGGCTCGGACCTCGTCGATCGCTTGCTCATCGAGCAAGTGCACGAGCAAGTCGAGGTCGCGCTGCGCCGCAAGGGCGGTCACATCGACGGCGCGCTCGACGCGATCGGCATCGTCGAGACGACCTCGATCGCGTCGGCGATCATCGCCGCGGACATCGCGCTCAAGACCGCGACGGTCGACCTGTTCGATCTGCGCATCGCGAACGGACTCGGCGGACGCTCGTTCCTGTCGCTGACGGGACAGGTCAGCGACGTGCGCTCGTCCGTGACCGCCGGCGCCCAGAGCGCGCAGGGAACGGGACACCTTTCGCGCGACGTCGTCATTCCGCGCCCGCACCCCGAGCTGTCGAGGCACCTGTAGTGAGCCGCCGTTTCCTGACCGCCGAGGACGTGCTGCGCGAGTCGTCGAGCGAGATCCTCGTCGACGAGGCCACCGTCGTGACGCCGCAGGCCTTCGAGGCCGCGCAGGCGAACGGCATTCGCATCCGCACGCAGTCGGGCGATTGGACCGAGCCGGCGCCGGATCGCGGGCCGGATGCCTCGCGCGCCGCGGCGATTCTCCCGCACCTGCCCGAGCCGGACGAAAACCCGTCGCTCGCGACCGGCGCGATCGTGACCGCCGTCGGCGTCAACCGCGCGGGCGTGTTGGCCGAGCTGACGGCCGCGATCGCGGCGCAGGGCGCCAACGTGCACGACGTCTCGCAGAAGGTGATCGAGGGCTACTTCCACATGATCCTCACCGTCGAACTCGATGGTCCCGCGAGCTTCGACGACTTCAAGACGACGCTCGAGTGTCTGGGCAACCCGAACGACTTTGCCGTCCGGGTCATGAACGAGCGGGTCTTTCGCTTCATGCACCGCGTATGAGCTTCTCCGACCGAGAGATCCTCGAGACCGTGCGCATGGTCGAGCTCGAGACGCTCGACATCCGCACGACCACGCTCGGCATCTCGCTGCTCGATTGCGCCGACCCGCACCTCGAGAGCTCGTGCGAGAAGGTCTACGCCAAGGTCGTGCACCACGCGAAGAACCTGGTCGAGACGGCCGAGTCGATCAGCGCGGACTACGGCATCCCGATCGTGAACAAGCGCATCGCCGTGACGCCGATCGCGTGGGTCGCGGCGGCGAGCGGCGCCGACGACCTGACGCCGTTCGCGCGCGCGATGGACGCCGCGGCGCGCGAGGTCGGCGTCGATTTCATCGGCGGCTTCACGGCGTACGTCGACAAGGGCTTCACGAACTCCGATCACGCGCTGATGGAGTCGATCCCGTCCGCGCTCGCCGAGACCGAGCGCGTCTGCGCGTCGATCGCGCTCGCGAGCACGCGCGTCGGCATCAACATGGAAGCCGTGCGGATGTTCGCCGAGAAGGTGAAGCAGGCCGCCGAGTTGACCAAGGACCAGGGCGGACTCGCGTGCGCCAAGCTGGTCTGCTTCTCGAACGCCGTGCAGGACAACCCGTTCGTCGCGGGCGCGCACATCGGCGTCGGCGAACCCGAGACCGTGCTCAACGTCGGCGTGTCCGGTCCGGGCGTCGTCCGCTCCGCGCTCGCGCGCCTCGATCCCGACGCGGACCTGCTCGGCGTCGCCGAGACGATCAAGCGCACGGCGTTCAAGATCACGCGCATGGGCGAGCTCGTCGGCCGCGAAGCCGCACGGCGCCTCGGTACGACGTTCGGCATTGTCGACGTCAGCCTCGCGCCCACACCCGCGATCGGCGACTCGGTCGCCGACATCCTCGAGCTGATCGGCGTCGAGCGCACCGGCGGTCACGGAACGACGGTCGCGCTCGCGCTGCTGACCGATGCGGTCAAGAAGGGCGGCGCAATGGCGTCGTCGAGCGTCGGCGGTTTGTCCGGCGCCTTCATTCCGGTGTCGGAAGACGAAGGCATGATCCGCGCCGTGCGCGAGGGCGCGCTGTCGCTCGACAAGCTCGAGGCGATGACGGCCGTGTGTTCGGTCGGGCTCGACATGGTCGCCGTCCCGGGCGACACGTCGGTCGCGACGCTGGTCGGCATCATCGCGGACGAGATGGCGATCGGGATGATCAACAACAAGACCACCGCGGTACGCATCATCCCGGTCCCGGGCAAGGGACCCGGCGACACGGTGGAGTGGGGTGGATTGCTGGGGACGGCCATCGTCCAGAAGCCGACGCCCTTCGGTTGCGAGCGGCTGATGCGCCGTGGAGGCCGTATTCCCGCGCCGCTCCAGGGTTATCGCAACTGAGGGTTGTGCCGCGCTGGAGCGCGATCGGGGCGTCTCTGTATAGGGAAAAACCCTGAATGTAAAGTGCGGCGGTGCGAGCGCCGCGCTCCAGAAATCGCGTTGACGTGCCGAAGGGACGACCGGAAAACCCTGCTGCCGCCACCCAACCCACGCGCCGCGAACGCACCGTGAATCATAAGATCCTTGTCGTCGATGATATGCCCGCCGTCCTGCTCGAGGTGCGGCACATCCTCGCGAAGAAGTACAACGTCCACACGGCCGAGTCCGCGAGCGAAGCGCTCGAGCTGTGCCGCACCGAAGGCCCGTTCGCCGTCGTGATCACGGACCAGGGCATGCCCGGAATGACCGGCACCGAGTTGCTCGCGCACATGCAGAGCGAGTGGCCGGACACGTCCCGCATCATGATGACGGGTTACGCCGATCTCGACCTGTCGATCACGGCGCTGCACGAGGGCGACATCTTCCGCTTCCTTCAGAAGCCGTTCCGTCCGCGCGATCTGATCGACGCGGTGAACGGTGCGATCGCGCGCTTCTGCCGCGTCGAAGAGGAGCGGCTCTTGACCGAGCAGCTCCAGTTCTCGCGCGAGTCGTTGCTGTCGCTCACCGAATCGCTCGAGACGCGCCTCGCCAGTCAGATCGGACGCATGCGTGGCTTGCAGCGGTACGCGCGCGACCTCGCCGGAACGGAATCGATCCTCGAGATCTGCAGGCTGACGGCGGGCGCGGCGTCGAAGCTCCTCGGCGGGCGGCCCGTCGTCGTTGCGCTCGACGGGTGCGGTGACGAGGGTCCGGTCGAGTGCGCGGCGGGTGGCGAGCTGACGGACGAGGTCCATCGCGAGACCGTGCAGGGTCAGGAAGGCGGGATCGGCACGATCCACATTTCGGATCGTGATGCGGGGGGGACGCGCCTGACCGAGAGCGATCGCGAGGTCCTCCTGTCCCTCGCCTGCAACGCGGCCATCGCGGCCCAGTATCGAAGCGCGCGTGAGGCGCGCGACCGCGCTCACGACGCGACGATCTACGCGCTCGCGCGTCTGGCCGAGAACCGGGATGACGAAACCGGCAAGCACCTCGACCGCGTGGCTGCTTACTGTCGCCTCCTGGCCGAGGAGATGCGCACCACGCGCGCGCACCGCGACGCGATCGACGACGCGTTCATCAAGAACCTGACGACGTCGTCGCCGCTGCACGACATCGGCAAGGTCGGCATTCCCGACTCGATCCTCATGAAGCCGAGCGAGCTGACCGCGGAGGAGTGGGACGTGATGCATCGTCACCCGGAGATCGGCGCGCGCACGCTCGACCGCGTCATCGAGGCGTGCGGTCCGCAGGACTTCCTCGTGATGGGGCGCAACATCGCGCTGGCGCATCACGAGAAGTGGGACGGTTCGGGGTATCCGCGCGGGCTCTCCGGCAGCGACATCCCGCTCGCGGCGCGCATCGTCGCGCTGGCCGATTGCTACGACGCGCTGACGAGCTGGCGTCCGTACAAGGATCCGTGGACGCACGCGGAAGCCGCGGCGTACGTCGAGCAGGAGTCCGGGCACCAGTTCGATCCGGATGTGGTCGCGGCGTTCCAAGCGGGCGCCGCCGCGTTCGACGAGATTCGCGCGCGCCTCGCAGACACGAAGGAAGAGGTCGTCGCCAAGCGCGCGGCTTGACTTAGTCGCCGTCGCTGCGCGCGGCGTTCGCGCCGAGGAACGAACTCGTTCGGACGAGGACGAGCACGACCAGGATCGACGCGGAGCTCGCGAGGAACAGGAAGCGCAATCCGATCCAGGCGCTGATCGCGCCGCCCGCCATCGAGCCGAACGAAACCGCGAGTGCGCGCGCGCTGAACACGGCGGCGAACGCTCCGCCGCGCGCGCCGTCGGGTGTCTCGGTCGCCGCGATACCGAAGGCCGCCACGTTCGCGCCCGGCTGCGTGCACCCGGCCGCGACGCGCAGCGCGAGCAGGATCCCATACGTCGACGCGGCAGCCGTCGCGCCGACGACGAGCGCGACGCCGAGCGCGGCCAGCGCCATCACGAGCGGATGCCCGAAGCGATCGCCGACGCGTCCCCACAGCGTCGTGGTGATCAGTCCGGCTGCGGCGAACGCGGAGGACAACCACGCGGTCAGCGGCTCGATCCGCGCGACATCGCCGGTCCAGATCTCCTCGACGAAGATCTGAAGCTGGGGTTGCGTGGCTCCCATTCCGAACTGCACCGCGAACAGGAGCACGATCGCACCGCGCACGCGCGGCTTCGCGAGAATCCGGCGCAGGTCGGCGAGCGTGTTCGCGAGCACCGAGGTGGGGGAGAAGCGCTCGATCGTGTCGACGACGTTCGGATCCTCGCGGACGAAGATCGCGACGACGAGCGCGCTGAGCGTCGAGAGCAGCGCGACGAACGTGAAGATCGAGAGGATGCCGAAGTGCGCTTGCACGGCGCTGCCGAGCAGCGGGCCGAGGATCATCCCCGCGGGCAACGCGGCCTGCAGCGTTCCGGTGACGCGGCCCTGCTTCCCGTGCGGCGTCATGACGCTGACCAACGCGATGCTGGGCGGCACGAAGCCGGAGAACACCCCCTGGCACAGACGTAGGAGGAACAGCTCGAGCGGCGTGCGGACGAAGCTCATCGCGCCGACGAAGATCGAGATCGCGAGGAGCGCGCGCATCAGCATCCACTTGTGCCCGAAGCGATCGCCGATCGAACCCCAGATCGGGCCCATGACCGCGGCGGCGAGCGGCGCCGCGCCGAACGCGAGTCCGGACCACAACATGCGCTCCCCCGGATCGTCGACGTTGAGCTTCGCGACGATGGACGGGAAGAACGGCAGGAAGCTCATCATCCCGATCGCGGTGATCAGGTTCGCGACGAACACCGCGGCGTACGTGCGCCGCCACTCGCGCGTCGCCGGAGCGCTCACGCGGTGGCGAGGCCGAGCTCGCGCTCGACGGTCGGTGGGTCGAGGCGGCTCGTCGCGAGCGCGGCATTGTGCTCGGCGAACGACTCGAGCTGCGGGCCTCCGAACCAGAGCTCCGGCGACGCGTTCGTGGCGGCTTGCGCGCGCCACGCGCTCGCGTCCGCGGCGTCCGCACCTTCGAGCGCGTTCAAGCGCCGCGCCGCTTCGACCAGATCCGGACGCGCGAGGCGCCGCTCGGTGACCAGGTCGAACCAAGAGCGCGTCGACACGACGCACCGATAGGACGCGCCCGCGCTCCCCGGCCCGACGACGAGCACCCGGTCGGCGCGCGTGCCTCCGAACAGCGCGTGCCGCCCGGGATCGAAGCGCTCGCCGGCGCCCGCGCGCGACGAGCGTGCGTTCCGAGCGGCGGTCCAGACGGTCAGGTCCGCGGGCGTGTCGTCGCGTCGCGAGCAGCGCTCGAGATCGGCGCGGTCGGCGCGCGCGGCGGCGAGCACGGGCTCCCACAACGCGCGCCACGGCTCGAGCGATCCGTCGAGCAGCGTCGGAACGATCCCGAGCACGTAGTCGGTGCAGCGCTGCCAGCGCTCGACCGACGCGAGCCCGTCGAGCTCCGCCGCGAGCGGCGAGTGAGCGGAATGCGCCACGCCCGAGACGATCGCGTCGATGGCGAGCGCGCGGTCATCCGGCCACCCGAAGAAGTCTCCCGCCGCCGCCGCCGCGAGCAAGGCGTCCGCGTGCTCGACGGCTGCCTCCGGATGCGTCACCGCGAAGAGCGCGAGCGAGCCGTCGGTGTCGTAGTGGTTGTTCGCGAACGCGACCGCGTCGCCGACGAGCGCGTCACGCTGCGCGCGCGGCAGGCGCGCGAAGGCGAGCGCGCATCCGGTCGACAGGTCGTGCTTCAGCGCTCGTGGCGTTCGGTTGCCGGGCCAGTGCGAGAGGTGCAAACCGGGCGCATCGAAGACGCCGTCGACGGACACGATGGGACCGCCGGCGTCCGCGGACTGGGCGAGGATTCGGACCGGGAGTTCACGCATGCGTTCGGTCGCCCGCGCGTTCGCGACCCGCGGCAACCCGCACGCAGCCTGCTACAGCGGCGGCACCTTGGCCAGCTTCTTGCGCGTCTCCTCGAGTCGCTCGCGCGCGGCGATGCGACTCCGCAAGTTCGTCTGGTTCGCGCGTACATCCATGCGCACGGTGTTCAAGCGCGCGCGCTCGTCGTCGCTCGTCGACTCGTCTTCGAGCGCGGCGTTCACGAGGCGATCCGCCTCGGCGTACATCTCGAGCGCGAGCTGCCAGTCTCGCTCCAGGTAGTAGTGCAGCAAGACCGCGCCGTCGTTCAGCACCGCCGGGTCGTCGGGTGCGAGGTCGAGGGCGCGCGTGTACGCCGCGAACGAGCGTTCGTGCAGTTCCGCGAGCAGGCGCGCGTTCGGCGCCTCCGCTTCGCCTTCCTCGGCGGCGTCGACGAGCGCGTCCGCTTCGTGGCGCAGGAACAGGCCGAGGTTGTTCCAGTGGCGGACGGCCGCCGGCTCGGCTTCTGCGGCCAGCTCGGCCAGGAACGCGCACGCGCCGAGGTCGTCGGCGTCGACGCGTTCGCGGAGCAGCGTTTCGAGCCGCCAAACGTTGCGCACGAGCTCGCCCTGCATCTCCGTGACGAGTGCGGCCGGGTCCGCTTCCCAACCGTCGCGAAGGGCGCGCACTGCGCCGTCGTGGTCGCCCGCATCGAAGCGCGACACCGCGACCCAGTACCAGGTGTTCACGAACTGCGGCGACTTCTCGAGCGCGCGAACGAACGCGCGCTCGGCCTCCGCCGGGCGGCCGAGCGCGAAGCGTGCCCACCCGAGCCACCACAGGAGCGTGGCGTCGCGCACGTCGTCGCTGCCGAAGTGCCGAGCGAAGCGCGCCGCGCCGACCTCGAGCGTGCGATGGAACAGAGCGTTGCGCGCGTCCGACTCGGGCAGCTCGAGATAGCGATGCAGCAGGCCGTAGTCGAGCCGCTCGGGCGACCACGCGATCGCGGTGGCGTACGCGCGCGCCGCGTCCTCGCGCTGCTTCTTCCACATGCGCGTGTGTCCGAGCTCGAGTGCCGCTTCCGCGAGCTGCGCCTGGTCCGCCGCGCGCCCGACCGGTTCGCCGAGCAGCTCGACCGCGCGCTCGAAGGCGTGCAGCGCGATGCCCCAGTGCCCCTCCGCCTCGGAGTTCCACTCGAGCGTCTCGAAGGCCGTGCGAAACTGCGACAGCGCGACGCGGCCGAGCTGGAACCACGCGCGCGCATCGTCGGGATGCAGTGCGACCGCGCGCTCGCCGGACGTGCGTGCGACACCGAGACCTTGCGTGTACCAGCTCGCAGTCGAGAGCGCGAGAAAGCCGTCGTCGAAGCGCGCGGGTGCCGCTTCGGTCGCGCGCCCCAGCCGCTCGGTGGCGTCGAGGAAGTTCATCTCGATGCTCGAGTCGGTCACGCCTTGCGCGATCTGCTGTTCGGCGCGGCGCACGAACGCCATCCCGTACAGGTAGTCGAGCTCCGGTCCGGTCTCGCCGCTCGATCGCAACGCGTCGATCGCATCGAGCGTGTCGTTGCTGCGCCCTTGATCCATCCACGCGCGCAGGATCCAAAGGCGCGTGCGGACGGATTGACCGTCGAGCGCCGCGGCGCGCTCGAAGAGCGGAAGAGCGTCGTCGGCCTTGCGCGCGCGGAGCAGCGCGCGTCCGCTGGTGACGAGCCCGTCGACGGTTTGCGCGTCCTGTGCGGGTACGGCGCTCTCGAGAGGCAGCGCGAGCGCGAAGAACAGGCAGAGGCGTGCGATCATCGAGGCGCGACTACTCGCAGTCGTGGCCCCAATCGCGGAGGTCGAGGAAGTACTCGACGCCCTCGGTCTCGCGGCCGCCGACCAGGAGCGGGATCAGGTTGTTCTTCAGGAACGGACGCGGATCCGGGCCGATCTCGACGGACCGCTCGGCGTAGGCGACGGCCTTCTCGTTGTTGCCTTTGTGGAGCCACTCGAGCACGGCGAGGTTCTGATAGGCGTCGCCCCACGCTTCCTCCAGCACGAGGAGATCGTCCTTCAGGTCGAGCAGCTCGTCCTCCGACGCGTCGCTCTCTTCGATCCGCTTGCGGAACGCGGGGACCTGTTCGTCTCCGAGCGCGGCGGCCTTCAGCAGGAGCTCCTCGGCGGTCTCGAGCCGGTTGTGCGTGTAATAGACGAGGACGAGCCCGGCGTCGTTCACGGTGCGCACGTCTTCGGGGTTGAGCTCGGCCGCGACTTCGTACGCGAGCCAGCTGCGCTCCATGAGGTCGCGTGCGAGCGCGAGCTTCTCGTTCGCGGCGGTGCGGAACGCGGCGCGCTCGGCGTCGGTCCCCGCGAGCGCCGCGTCGACGCCGGCGAGCGTGCGCAGCTCGGCGAGCGCGGTCGCGTCGGTGGTCGTTCCGTGCGCCGCGCGGCAGAGGCGCTTGCCCTCGATCTCGGCGTCGACCGAAGCGTCGCGCAGGAAGAACCCGGCGTTGTTCGCCCAGTCGGCGCTGTCCTTCTCGAGCTGGTGCGCGAGTTCGAACGCGAGCGCGGCGGGCAGGTTCTCGTGACGGTTGTTGTACTGGTCGCCGACGAACGCGAGTCCCATGACACCGCTGCGCAGGCGCCCGGCGAGCTCCCACTCGACGCCGCGCTCGAACACGTCGTTCATCGAAAGGAACTCCTTCTGAGCGAGCTCGAGGTCGTCCTCGTTGAACGCGCACCACCCGCGCGCGTTGCGGCACATCACTTCGTACGCGAGGCACGCCGACGCGGTGTTCGGGTCGAGCTCGCGACAGCGGACGAAGTCGGCCTCGGCGACCTTCAGTGCGTCAGCGTCGTACACCTGCTCCTGTGTCATGCGATCGACGGCGTGCTCGAAGCGTTCGAAGCCGAGGTACCAATGGCCGAGCGCGTTGCTCGGGTTTTGCGCCTCGAACGCCTCGAAGAGCGCGATCACGTGCTCGCGTCCGTCCTCGTTGCGAGCGACGCGCGCGAGGCGCGCCATGAGTCCGGCGTCCTCCGGGAGGCGCGCGAGCCCGTCGACCAAGCGCGCGCGCGCGTCGCCGTAGCGCTGCTCCCACTCGTACAGGTCGGAGAGCTTGCCCCACGCCCATGCGTCGTCGGCCTCACGTCCGAGCAGATTGCCGAGCGCGAGTTCGGCTTCGGCGAAGAGCTCGTCGGCGTGCGCTTCGGCGGCGAGTTGTTCCGCCGTCGGTTCGGGCGCGGCGACTTCGTTCGCGCTCGAATCGGACTCGGTTCCCGCAGCTTCGTCCGTTTCCTCCGCGTCCGCCGGCGGCGGAGCCAGCGCGAGCGCGGCCGACTTGGCCTCCGTGTACGCGCGCACGATGGCCTCGGCGATCGTGTGGCGTGGCGACTGCGTTCCCGGCTCGGTCGCGATCTCCGCGATCGCGAGCTGTTCGTTGCCGCGTCGCGCCCAAGCGAGCGCCTCCTCGGTCTCGCCGAGCATCGTCGCGGCGCGTGTCGCACCGATGATCGCGCGCGGCTCGTTCTCGGCGGAGCGCTTGTAGTACTCGAGCGCATCCTGCAGCGAGCCTTCGATCAGGGTGCCGTTGGCGCCCGTCGCGATGCCCTTCACCGCGAGCACGAGGCTGCCGTCGGCCTTGAGCAGTTGGCCGTCCGCGTCGCGCGCGTCGACCTCGAGCACGCGATCCACCTGGTCCAGTGCGTCCTCGGGATCTCCGGCCGCGAGCAGCGAGCGCGCTGCCGCCAGGTGCTCGCCGCGCAGCAGGTCGTCGAGGAGCGCGCGTGCCTCCTCGAACTTGCCCGCCTCGACGGCCGCGATCGTGCGCGCGCGCGTCTCGGCCTCGTCCATCGGGCCCGCGTCGTGCGCGGAGGCGTCGAGGATCGCGGGGGAGTCGTCGCCCGCGGCCTCGCCGGCGGAGTCGGAGGCGCGGCAGCCGGGAGCGACGAGGAACGGGAGGAGGAGCAGCCAGCGGCCGCGTTCGAGCGCGGCGAGACGGATGGACTTCGGCATCGGGAGAGCGGGGTAGGGCAGGGGGGAGTCGCGGCCTCTCGGGCTCGCATGGGGCGGGCCGGTGCAGCGGGCCGCATGCAAGCGGCGGACCGGTCGGACGTGCGATCCGCGGCCCGGGTCTCCCTTCGCGCCGCGATTCGACGGGAGCGGATCTTACCGCATCGGGTGCCACGGCCGCGCGGTCCGCGCGGGAGTGCAACCCTACTCGCTCGACCCCCGTGCGGTTACGCTTCGGGGGGCCCGATCCCCAGCCCCGCGAGGGGAATACGGAGCGGCGAGCGTCGTCGACGCACGGACCCTGAGCCGGCAGGCGCGCGCCCGTCGGCCTTCCTTTTGACCCGCGTTCCGAAAAGGAGACGCGCCTTGTCGTTCACGTTTCGCGCCCTTCTCCTCGGTCTGCTCTGCCTCGCGCAGATCGGGCTCGCGTCCTGCGATGACAACGTGAGCTGCATCTTCACGACCGGCTGCCAGGGTGGCGGGGGCGCGGTCGGGATCGGTGCCGGCGTCGACGCGATCGTTCCGGCCGACGGGCTCTGGATCGCGGATGGGCGCCCGGTGATCACGGACGTCTACCCGCAGGGGAACGACGTCCACCCCGACTCACCGCTCGTGATCGTGTTCAGCGAGTCGATGAACGCCGAGAGCCTCGAGGACGCCTTCGAGGTCGTCACGCTCGGCGGGAACCTCTTCCTTCCGCCGATCCAGATCGAGCGCCAGGTGCTGCTCGCGGAAGGGCGCGTGCTCGTCCTGTTCCCCTCCGGCCCCATGCGGGCCGGCGGCTTCACGCTGCGCCTCCGGGCGGTGGACGTATCGGCCGGTCCGTTCGGCGGCGCCAGCGGCGCCGACGCCCCGGATCCGGTCACGGACTTGACCGGGCAGAAGCTCGACGTCGTGCAGGGGACGAACGTCGGCGAGGTCTTCACCGTCACGACCAATCCGCCCACCGCGCCGCGCGTCGTCGCCCTGTGGCCCGATGACGGCACGACGGACGCGAGCCAGACCACTTCGATCGTCGCGGTCTTCGATCGCGAGCTGGACGACGCGACCGTGACCGACGCGTCGTTCCAGGTGGAAGAAGCGGGCGCCGCGCCCACGCTGGATCCGGTGGCGGAAGCGCTGCTGATCGACAACGGTGCGATGACGGACACGCGCGTCTTCACGTGGCGTAGCGCGAGCACGTCGGGTGTCGCCTCGCCGCTCGCCGTGGGTGCGACGATCGACGTCGAACTCTCGAACCCCGGCGCGCTCATGCGCGACACGGACGGGACCGCGCTCGCCTTCACTTCGCACTCGTTCACGATCGCGTCGTTCGGCGCGCCGCTCTCGGGCGCGATCCAGTCCGTGCCGTCCGACGCGATCGGGCGTCGCAACTTGACCGCGGACGGAGACGAGGACCTCGAGATCGAGGTCGCGCTCGCCGACGCGCAGGACGGGGACGTGCTCGACCTGTTCCTCTTCGGCACGAACACGGCCGAGATCGACCCGGTCGTGATCGCGCTCCGGCGGCAGATCACGCTGACCGGCGTCGGTGCGATCACGCTGGGGACCTTCGGCATCTCGGACGTCGACCTGACCGTCGGCAACGACCCCGATCAGCCGCGCTTCGCCGATGGGGCGCTCACGATCGCGTTCCGCTTGCGCCGTGGCGCGACGTTGTCGCCGCTGCGTGTGCTCGACGTCGATGCCACGAGTGCGGGGATCCAGGACCCGTTGCTCGACACGATCGCGCCGCAGATCGATGCGTTCGACTTCGGAACGGGATCGACGGCGAGCTCCGCCTCCGATGTGCGCGACCTGGTGCTCACGGGCTCCGCGGACTCCGTGCTGCGCAGCGTCGAGGTGACCGCGTCGGACGGGGGACCCGCGGTGACCAACGGGACGCTGCCGCCCGTCGTCGGGAGCCGGGCCGACGGCGCGTTCGTCGCCGCGCCGGTGCCGTTCGGCGTGCTCGCGACCGGCGCCGCGACCTTCACGGCGATCGGCTACGACCAGGCCTACAACGCCTCGCCGCCGGTTTCCGGCTCGTTCACGCAGCGCGGCGCGGTCGGACCCGGGGCGTTCATCGGCGGGGACACGCTGAGGGTCGAGGTCTTCGACGCCGAAACGCTCGACCCGCTCGAGAACGCGCGCGTCATCGTGCATTCGGACGCGGGCGACGGCGTGAACTACCCGTTCACGGGTTCGGGACTCACGGCGGCGGACGGGATGTTCTCCCAAGTGACGGTCGGAGGCGCGGCGGGGACGATCGTCACCGTCGACCTCGCGGGCTACGACCTGTTCACGTTCCATGGCGTGTCGAGCGACTTCGTCTCGGTCCCGTTGCGCGCGTCCGGCGGCGGACCGACGGCCGCGGTGATGGGGGACGTTCAGGCGGCGGACGGAGCGATCGAGCTCATCCTGCCCGGCCTCGATCGGCGCATGGACGATTCGCGTCGACCGTTCGGCTCGCCGCGCGCGTACACGACGGCGGCGTGTGTTCCGAACCCCGTGTTCGGCTGCGCGTTCGGTCCCGAACCGGTGCTTCCGGGGCGCCTCGGGGTGCAGAGCTTCTTCGCCGGCAACTTCCAGGCGTCGGAGGTCTCGTTCAACGCGAGCCTCGTGTTGCAGGCCTTCTGCCTCGAGACGCCGCTCGCTTCGATCGAATCCGGGATGAACGCCGACACGACGTTCACGCTGCCGTTCCTCCTGATCGATTCGTCCGTCGTCGTGGAAGAGAAGCCCGACGAGCTCGATTCGTTCCTCTTTCGCGCGGACGGCGTCGCCGGCATCGACCTCGGCAACCTGGACGACGATCTCGAAACGACCGGTGTGCCGCGCGTGACGGTCGAGACGCTCGTGCCCGGCATCGCCGGGACCGTGGCGGTGGGGCTCGGCCTCGCCTTCGACCAGGGCGGAGACATGTGGAACGTGCGCTCCGCGCGTCCCGGCGCCGTGTCGCCCGCCGGGTTCTTCGGGGTGAACGGCACGGTCGACACGGACCTCTTCGTGCGCTGTGAACTGCGCGACTTGGACGGCAACGTCTCCGGCGTTCGGCCGCGGCTGTCGGAGCTCCCGATGCTGCCGGTGGCTGGGACGACGTTCTCGGCCGACGTGCCGGTGCTCACGACGCCCGCGCCCGGCGGTTCGACCGGTGGGCGCGCCTACGACCTGGTCTTCGCCGACACGCTCCCGGATGCGTCGGGCGAGGAGGGGCTCTACCACGCGCGCATGGTCGACAGCGCGAACCGCGGCTGGGACCTTTGGCGCGTCGATTCGACCGGCGCCGGCGTCGTCCGCATCCGCGCGATCGACGTGGGCCTCGTCGGGGGCAACGGGTTCGCCGACGGCGCGGTCGAGGTCCGGCTCGAGGCGTTCTCCTGGGGCTCGCTCGACGCGACCGAGTTCCTCTGGTCGGACGTCGAGCGTGAGCACGACCTGTTCGCGCGCTCCGAGCCGTTCACGTTCACGCAGACGCCGTAGGGACCCGGCCGGTGCCGCGAGTCGCGGGCGTTTTCTCGGGATCTGATTCGGGCCCGCCGCTAGACTGGGCCCCAGGCCTCCTAAGCAGCACGCACCGATGTTCACACGCCTCGAAGTTCGCCGAATCGCCTTCGTTCTCGCTCTCCTGGGGCTCGCTTCGTGCAACGCGAACCGCTCCCGAAACGAGACCGTCGTCTACCCGGGGCAACCCGAGAAGCTCGCGGCGCTCCAGCCCGCGGACATCGCGGTCGCGCCCGTTCGCGACCAGGCCGGCGGCAAGGTTCCGGTCGACGAACTGCGCGCTGGGTTTGCCACCGCGCTCGTCGAGCGTTTGTACAGCCCGCTCGACAACGAATACGTCGACGGGAATTGGGTCGAGTCGTCGTTCAAGGGAACGCCGGCGCCCGACGGGCTGCTCGTCGTCGCGATCACGAGCTGGGACTCGAGTCACCTTTATTCGAACGGCGACGTGACCGGTGAGGCCGAGGTCCTGCTCTTCGAGGGCGGCGACATGTCCGGCGGAGCGCTGTGGAGCAACACGGTCAAGGCCACCGTGAACCTGGGCGACGGGCGCGGCAACCCGCCGACGCCGGCCGCGCACCTCACCGCCGAGGCCGGGAAGCTCTTCGCGCGGAAAGCGCTCGCGGACCTCCCCGAGCGCGATCCGATCGCCGCGCACCCCTAGCAGGCTGTGGCGAAACTCTCGCCACCCTCGAACGGCGCTGGATCCGCGCTGCCTGCGTTCCGCTTCCTCCGAGTCTCCACGAGTACGCGTCGTCAGCGCGCCTTGCCAGCACGGATCCATCACCCTCCGACGATGGCGTGAGTTTCACCACGGGCTGCTAGGGAGCGGTTCGCGGGCCGCGAGAGCGGCCGCGCCAGGCCCGGAGGCGGGCGTGTTCCCAGCGGCGGTCGGGGAGCCCCGGGTTGCGCCGGAGCGGCGCGCCGCTAGACTGCTCGGCTTCTGGTCCGAACGGCGGGTGCTCCGAGAGACCCTCCAGACGGCTCCAACGTGGAGCCGGCCGTTCGCGCCGTCGCTCGCCGCAAGGTGCGGATCGAGGGCGGCACACCTCGCTCCCGGAGACCTTCACCTCTGGGAGCGGTGGCAAGTAGATCGACCCCGTGCAGGCTCGGCCTGGCAGGAGACGTGATGGCTATTACCGCCGACCGTAAGAAGGAACTGATTCTGGAGTACGCGACCCAAGAGGGGGACACCGGTTCGCCCGAAGTGCAGGTCGCGATCCTGACGGAGCACATCCGCAATCTGACGGAGCACCTGAAGCTCCACAAGAAGGATTTCACGTCGCGGCGTGGCCTCCTGATGATGGTCGGTCAGCGCAGCAAGCTGCTGCGTTACCTGCGTCATCGGGACCTGTCCCGCTACAAGACGGTCGTGAGCCGCCTCGGCCTACGCCGCTAGATCCGTGCGCGACCCCGCGACGGTTCGTTTCGATCCCCTGCGGGGCGATCGATGCGCCGCCGCAATGGACGTCGCATCGACTGATGCCGGGATGTCGCGCGCGCCGCGACGACGCTGGAAGATGCTAGAGTTGGAAGTTGTTGAAGTAGAGAACAGACGAAGCAGTGGGCAAGACGGCCCGCAGGAAGACAGACGATGACGAATGATTTGACCCCCGTTCGCGTGACATGCGAACTCGCTGGCAAGACGCTGACCCTCGAGACCGGCCAAGTGGCCCGTCAGGCTCATGGCGCTGTGCTGGTTACCTATGGCGAAACGCAGTGCTTCGCCGCCTCGTGCACCTCGGGAGGTCGGGACGATCTCGACTTCTTCCCGCTCACGGTCGACTACCGTGAGAAGCCGGACTCGGCCGGCAAGATCCCCGGCGGCTTCTTCAAGCGCGAGGGACGTCCGACGACCAAAGAGATCCTGACCATGCGGCTGATCGACCGTTCGATCCGCCCGCTGTTCCCGAACGGGTTCAAGCAAGAGGTCCAGGTCCTCGGCCGCGTGTTCGGCTACGACGGTGAGCACTCCGCGGACATCCTCGCGATGATCGCGTCGTTCGCCTCGCTCCACATCTCGAACATCCCGTTCCACGGCGCGCTGTCCGCGATCCGCGTCGGCAAGCTGGACGGCAAGCTGATGCTGATGCCGACCGACCACGATCGGCGCGTCGAGTCCGACCTCGACCTCGTGCTCGCGGGCCACAAGGACGCGATCGTCATGGTCGAAGCCTCGGCGAACGAGCTCTCGGAATCCGAGATGATCGACGCGCTCGAGATGGGCCACGACGCGATCAAGACGATCATCCACGCGGTCGAAGAGCTGCGTGAGAAGGCCGGCAAGGAGAAGATGCCCTTCACCGCGCCCGAGCCGAACAAGGCGATCATGGACGCCGTTTGGGGCTTCAAGGACAAGCTCCTCACCGCGGCCCGCACGCAGGGCAAGCAGCAGCGCGGCGACGCGATTTCGGCCGTCAAGGCCGAGTGCAGCGACGCGGTGCTCGCGGGTGTCGCCGAGTCCGACCTCAAGGCGACGACCAAGGCCTTCAAGGAAGCGTTCCACGACCTGAACGGTGAGGTTGAGCGCGAGCTCATCCTCGGCGGCACGCGCATCGACGGTCGCAAGCACGACGAGATCCGGGACATCACGATCTTCCCGGACTTCATCCCGCGCAACCACGGCTCGTCGCTCTTCACGCGCGGCGAG
>JAJDEV010000040.1 GCA_029259605.1 Planctomycetota bacterium
GATGTGCGTCAGATCAGCGCTTCGCGACCGAAGCGCGTGGAGGCGACCTTGACGGGTCGTCGAACCCGGTGAGGAAGGGAAGCGTTGATATGGCGCGCAGCTGCGTCGATCTCGGTGAAGGCTCATGAATGATCCGGGCTAACACGCCGCGGGCACGGGGCCGGGGCACTTCCTTATAGTGAGCGCGATGAAGCTATCTCTCGCCCTCGTGTTCGTCGGGCTCGGTTCCGGCGCGCTGCTCTCGCTCTCCGCGAACGACGATCGGCATACGATCGTCGGGCGGATGGTGCACCTCGGCGACGACGCGACGCCGGACTGGACCGAGGCGCCCGAGCAACCCGAGGGTCAGCGCTTCGACACGTCCTTCGAAGGCCGCGCGTTCGACGGGGAGGGCACGCTCTCCGTGACCCAGCGCCACGTGTCGAACACGTGGTTCGTCGAGATCAACGGGGCGCGCGTCGCGACGCTCGACAAAGACGACGGGCTGGGCGAGCACTTCTACACGCTACCGGCCGGCGTGATCGTCGACGGTGCGAACACGTTCGCGCTCGTCCCCGAGCAGCCGAGCGACGACATCACGGTAGGCAACGTGTGGTACGCCGCGGGGAGCCTGCGCGAGACGCTTGGCCTGCGCGACGTCTCGATCTCGGTCACCGACGCCGACAGCGGCGCGCCGTCGCCCGCGCGCATCACGATCGTCGATGCGGACGGCGACTATGTGCGCCTCTTCGACGCCGAGCGCGAGACGGCCGCGGTTCGAAGCGGCGTCGTCTACACCTCGAACGGGCGCGCGGATGTGGCGCTCGAACCCGGAACCTACGACGTGTACGCGCTGCGCGGCACCGAATGGAGCCTGGCGCACGCGCGCCTCACGGTCGGCGGCTCGAACGAGGTCGCGAGCGCGCCGCTCGCCCTCGAGCTGCGGCGCGAGGTCGACACGCGCGGCTTCGTCGCCGCGGACACGCACATCCACACGGTGACCCACAGCGGGCACGGCGACGCGAGCGTCGAGGAGCGCATGATCACGCTCGCCGGCGAGGGGGTTGAGCTCGCGATCGCGACCGATCACAACCACAACACGGACTATCGCCCCGCCCAGGCCGCGCTCGGTTTGAACGAGCTCTTCACGACCGTGGTCGGCAACGAGGTGACGACGAAGATCGGACACCTGAACGCCTTCCCGCTCGACCCGAACGACGAGGTTCCCGCGCACGACGGGACGGATGTCGTGAAGATCGTCGAGGGCATCCGCGCCAAAGGCGCGAAGGTCGTGATCCTGAACCATCCGCGCTGGCCGAGTCACGCGGACAGCCCGCACGGCGCGCTGCAGCTCGATCCCTACACAGGTGACTGGCGCGGTTCGTGGGCGTGCGCGTACGACGCGGTCGAGCTGATCAACTCCGACACGGAGGAGCCGCAGCCCATGCTGCTGTTCCGCGACTGGTTCGCGCTGCTCAACCGCGGTGAGGACGTGCGCGCCGTCGCGGCGTCCGACTCGCACGCGGTCGGCGTCGTCGTCGGACAGGGCCGCACCTACGTCCGGAGCTCGACCGACGTGCCCGCGGAGATCGACGTCGACGAGTGCGCGACGAACATCGCCGCCGGACGCAGCTCGCTGTCGCTCGGGATCTTCGCCGACATGCGGCGCGCGGGGCGATCGATCATGGGGGACACGCTGGGCGCCGACGCGCTCGCGGGAGGCATCGAGCTGCGCGTCGCCAGTCCGTCGTGGGTGACGCCGCTCCGGGCGACGCTCTACGCGAACGGCGTCGCGGTGCAGGAGATCGAGTTCGCGGAAGGGCCGGTCGCGGGAGGGACGGATCGAACCGTCGCGCTCGATCCGAACGCCGCGTGGCCGGCGCACGACTTCTGGCTCGTCGCCATCGCGACCGGCACGGAACCCGGTGCGCCCTGGTGGCCGAACCGCAACGACTACACGCTCGGCGCGACGAACCCCGTGTTCGTCGATGTGGATGGCGACGGCGTCTGTTCCAGCCCGCGGGCGATCGCGCGCGCGCTCGTCGACGAGCAAGGGACGGACCGCGACGCGGTGGCCGCGATGCTCGCGCGCGTCGACTCCGCCGCTGCGGTGCAGGTCATGCGCCTCGTGCGCCGGGCGTACGTGCGCGAGGCGAGCGAGCGCGCCGCGCTGCTCGGCAACGCGACGTCCGGCGGAGACCCGTGGGTCGGAGCCTGGTTCGAATCGCTCGAGGAGCCCAGGTGATCGACGCGCTCCTCGCCGACGCCGACGCGGTCGTCTTCCTCTGCTCGGGCAACATGGTGCGTTCGGCGTTCGCCGACCTGTACGCGCGCCACGCGGGTTGCGCCGTGCGCGTTCTGTCGGGCGGGACGACGTATCGCAACGACCGTCTCTTTCCCGAGACGGCGCACGCGCTTACCGCGTGCGGCGTCGACGCGGCCGCGATCCGGTCCTTCCGACCGACGCACATCGACGACCTGTTCCCGCTCGAGGGCCGACCGGCGATCTTCGGCATGCGCGACCATCACCTCGACGCGATCGAGCGCTGGCCCGAGCTGCGCGCGCGCGCGACGCTCCTCGGGGAACTCGATCCGGGCGGTGGGCGAGAGATCCTCGACCCCGTGCTCGAGGGCGCGAACTTCGACGCCACGTTCGCGCGCGTCGCGCGGTGCGTCGACGAGCTCCTCGAACGGCTGGCGCGGATCGAGCGATGAGTCCGGCCGCGGTCGTGTTGCTCGCCTGCGCCGCGCTCGCCGCCTGCGGAGGCGCGGCGCCCGCGGGCCCGCGCAACCTGATCCTGATCTCGATCGACACGCTGCGCGCCGATCGCCTCGGTTGCATGGGATACGAGCGCGACACGAGTCCGGCGCTCGATCGACTCGCGGCGGACGGCATCGCGTTTCGCGCCGTGACCGAGAGCAGCTGGACGCTGCCCGCGCACGTCACGCTCCTCAGCGGTGTCGCGCCCGCCGCGCACGGTGTCGTGAAGCCGGCGCTGCGCATTCGCGACGACACCCAGCTCCTCGCCGAACGCCTGCGCGCGGCCGGCTTCCGGACCATCGGCCTGACGGGCGGCGTGTTCGTGTCGCGTCGTCACGGCTTCGAGCGCGGCTTCGACGTGTTCGAGGACGAGACGAAGCCGGGGCTCGAGTCGACGCTCGCCAAGGCGCGCACGTTCCTCGAGCGCTTCGACGGCGAGCGCACGTTCCTGTTCCTGCACACGTACGACGTGCACTGCCCCTACGATCCGAGCGCGGAGTTCGCGCAGCGTTTCGCGTCACCGGACGCGGAGTTCATCGAGACCGCGGGGCGCTGCGGGAACCCGGACTTCAACGCGCTCGCGCTGACGGCGGGGCAGGCGCGGCACCTCTCCGATCGCTACGACGCGAGCAT
The DNA here is from genome assembly GCA_029259605.1 of Planctomycetota bacterium. Taxonomy (GTDB): domain Bacteria; phylum Planctomycetota; class UBA1135; order UBA1135; genus OFTM281. The sequence goes on from JAJDEV010000040.1 coordinate 3,374, forward strand.
TCGCGAGGCGGACGCGCAGCTCGGCGAGTTCTTCGACTGGCTGCGCGACCGCGGCGCGTTCGCGGACACGCTCGTCATCGTCACGTCCGACCACGGCGAGTCGTTCCTCGAGCACGGACAGATCGGCCATGAGCGGACGGTCTATCGCGAGGTGCTCGAGGTTCCGCTGCTCGTGTCCGGCGCCGGCGTCGAGGCGCGCGGCATGGCCGGGCGCGCGCGGCTGGCCGACGTCGTACCCACGGCGCTCGCGCTGCTCGGCGTCGCCGGGGACGGCTTCGACGGCGACGCACTCCTCGAAGCGCCGCGCGGCAACCAGGCGCCGCCGTTCTACTCCGAGGCCTCGTGGCCGGTCGAGCTGCGCGCCCTCACGACCGACACGCATCGCCTGATCCTCGACCTCGCGTCGGGGCGCGTGGAGTTGTTCGCGGGCGACGGGCTGGACGTGAACGACATCTCCGCGAGCGACGTCGCGCGCGCGCGGGAACTCGAGGCGGAGCTGCGCGACTATCTCGCGGCGCACCCCACGCGGTCCGCGCCGACGATCACGCCGCTGACCGAGGACGAACGCGACGAGCTGCGCGCGCTCGGCTACCTCTGAGCGCTCTCCCGCCGGCTGCTACGGCTGCAGGAGATCGAGCTCGAGCCGCACCCAGACGCCGAGCCGGCCGCCGCGGATGCGGAGCGAGCGCTCGTCGTCCCAGGTCGGCACGTCTCCGCCGAGGAAGCCGCTGAAGCCGACGTCGACCTCGGCATCGTCGACCATGACGAAGCGCCGGTCCGCGGTCGCGCCGAGGTAGGCGACGTGCTGGCCGTCGGGTGAGAACGTGAGCGTGTCCGGACCGACGAGATCGAGCGCCTTGCCCTCGACGCCGTTCAGGACGACGAACATGTTCCGCTCGCGCCCGGCGACGAAGGCGAGCTTCGTTCCGTCGTGGCTGAACACGGGGACGTCGCGCGCGAACGGGTACTTGGCCTGGACCTCGCCGTCGACGACGAGCTCCCATCCGTCGTCGCTCTGACCGAAGTACGCGTAGCGGCTGAGGTCGCCGCTGTAGGACGGGCCGATCAGGCGCTTGTACGCTTCCTGCGGCTCACCGTCGACGAACAGGATCTGGCTGCCGCGCTTCTTGATCGAGTAGAAGAGCCGCTCGCCGTTGAAACGCGGCAGATTGGTGGCGTACTGCGTGAAGAACGGTCCGCGCTTGCCGTCGTAGACGACCGCCTTGCGCTCGCCGACCTTGGCGGCGTAGGCGATGTGCTCGCCGTCGTCGCTGAACATCACGCCCGGCGGCAAGATCTGATCGAACAGGAAGTCGTGCTCGACGCCGTCGACGACGACCTGGAACTGGTCGCCGTTGCGCACGACGTACGCCATCTGGTCCGGCTTCGGCCCGAAGCTGACGAAGTCGAAGACGTAGTCGCGACGGACCTCACCGTCGAGGACGAGCAGGTGCCCGCGGCCGCGTCCCGCGGCGTAGACGAGGTGACGTCCGTCGTCGCTGAAGCTCGCGCCCGGGAAGACGTTCTTGAAGCCCTCATGGAGTTCGCCGTCGACGAGCATGTGCCACATGTCGCCCTGGTACACCGCGATCGCGTAGCGATCCGCGTTCTTCGGGAACGTGAACCCGGCGCGTCCGAAGCGCGAGCACTCGGTGACGATCTCGGTGTCGCGAACGATGAGGTCGACCTCGCCGGAGCGCGCGACGCAGAACAGGTGCCCCCCGACGTTGCTCCACGTGAGCTGTCGAATTTCGTCGAAGTAGTCGCCTTCGACGCCGTCGAGCACGACCGTGGGCAGTCCCGACCGCTTGGCGACGTAGGCGTAGTGCTGGTTGTCCGGGCTGAACGTGACCTCGCCGATCGAATCGAACGGCTCGTCGGGCTTGCCGTCGACGAACGCCTGTATCTCCTGGGTCTCGGTCGCGGCGACCCACGCGACGCGGCTGCCGTCGCTGCTGAACGTGACGCCGTGCTCGCTGATGTTTGGGTGTGCGTGCTCCTCTCCGTCGAGGACGACGATCATGTCGTCGCCGCGCTTCGCGACGAAGGTGAAGTGCGAGGAGTCGGGGCTGAACTGCAGCGACGGTTCGGAGAGCCCGTCGTAGGGCTCGCTCTCGACGCCGTTGTGAACGACCGTCATCTTGCCGCTGCCCGAAACGCTGTACGCGATCGAGCGCCCGTCGGGGCTGAGGAGCGGCGCGGGGCTGCTCATCGACGGGTCGTCGAAGCCGATCGGGAACTCGGTGGCGGCGATGCGCAGCGACTTCGACGCGTTCTCGAAGACGCGCGCCGCCTCGTCGTCCGTCTGCGCGCCCGCGCTCGCGCCGCACGTCAGGCTGGCCGCGAGAAGGATTCCGGAGAACGGGAGGCGGGCGGGAGCGAGGTGCATGGGCGGCTGGGGCGGGTCGAGGTCAGGGGTGGCGCAGGTTGTCCCGCGGGCGGAGCGCCGACGCGCGTGGGCCGGGTCGCGCGAGGCACGCAGTGCCTACGTCGGTCGCCGCGTGGAGTTGGCCGCGTCGTCCGCGAATACCGCATCGAACGAGGAGGCGACGTTCGACCAGGAAAAACGATCCGTGTGTTCGACGAGCGCCGTCCGCCAACCCGGCGATTCGCCACACACCGCGAGCGCGTCGAGCGCCGCTTCGAGCGCGTCGGTGACGTCGCCGTCGGGGTCGTAGAGCAGCCCGTGGGCGCTCGCCGGGAGCAGCTCGGGGTAGGCGAGCGCGTTCGGCAGCACCGGATAGAGTCCCGCGCGAAGTGCCTCGAGCGTGCCGAGCCCGAAGAACTCGTGGCGGGCGGTCGAAGCGACGATGTGCGCGCCGTCGAGCGCCGCCCGATAGGCCGCGCCATCCGCGCAAAACCCGTCGCCGACGATGCGCTCACCCAGCGCTTCCACGACGCGCGCGTAGGCCGGCGGCATGCTTCGAAAGCGCTGGCCCAGGAGCCGGACCTCGAAGTCGCGACCGCGGCGGTCGAGCTCGACCAACGCGTCCACGAAGCGCTCGGGATCCTTGTCGTACTCCCAGCGGTGGTTCCACAGGATCACGGGGGCCGCACCCGCGCGCAGCGGGCGCGGCGTTCCGCGCGCCAGGTCCGTACCGAGCGGCACGACGTCGGCGCGCGCGCGCGCCGCAGCCAGGTCCGTGCACAGGTCGACGTCGGATGCGCCGGCCGCGAGCTCCTCGAGCGCATCGAAGAACGACGTGCGGTGGTAGTCCGAGTTGAAGAGCGATCGACGCGACGTCAGCACGGAGTAGTAGTGCGTCATCGCGAAGTGGACGTCGCGCGCTTCGCCATCCTGCAGCGGATAGGTCAGCTGGTTCTCGTGGAAGTACGTCCACGCCGGTTTGCACGCGAGCTCGGGCGGCAGGAGCGCGAGGAACTCCGCGAGGTTCAGGTAGTCGGAAACGAAGTAGCCGTCGAAGGGGCCGCGCTCGCGCACCTCGCGCGCGAAGTGCACCGCCGACGTGCGCATGCGCCATTTCCAGTGGCGAGCGGGGAGCGTGAGGAGCTCGACGTCGTGACGCGAGGCGCGCGCGAGCTGCTTCAGGAACGACGCGTGCGAGACCGCGGCGTAGGGCTCGATCGCCGCGATGCGGAGCGGGGCCCTCATGAGAACAGCGCGCCCTGACCGCGCGCATCGCGATGCCGACCGCGTACGGGTGTGCGCCGCGCCGCGGGAACGAGCGGCGCGAGGTCGACGATGTCATCGCCCGTCGCGAGTCCGAGCCGGCGCGCGTGGATGGCGAAGAGTCGGGCGACCGAGTCCCAACGCGGACCGCGCCCGCGCATGCGCTCGCCAAAGCGCGTGTCCGTGCGGTGCCCGCCGCGCATCGCGGTGAGTCCGGCGAAGACCTTGGCGGCGCGATCGGGGAACGCGCGCTCGATGCGCTCACGAAAGACGCCCTCGACCGTCGGGGACAGGTGCACGAGCGTCATGAAGGCGCTCCGCGCGCCGGCGTCGCGCGCGCGCTCGAGGATCTCGGGCACCTGACTCTCGTTCAGCGCGGGGATGAGCGGCGCGATGGCGACGCCGCACTCCACACCGGCGTCGCTCAACGCCTTCAGGGCGTCGAAGCGCGCGCCGGGCGTCGGCGCGGCGGGTTCGACGCGGCGCGCCACGTCCGCGTCGGCGAACGGAATGCTGAGGAACACGCGCGCGCCGGCCGTGCGCGCGAGCTCCGACAGGAGGTCGATGTCACGCCGCACGAGCGCCGACTTGGTGATGATGCCGACCGGGTTCCCGAGGTCGCGGCACGCTTCGAGGCAGCTGCGCGTCAGCCGGTACACGGCTTCGAGCGGTTGATAGCAGTCCGTGTTGCCCGACAGCATCACCGGGTCGCCCTTCCACGAGCGTCGTTCGAGCTCGCGACGCAGCACCTCGGCGATGTTCGTCTTCACGACGATCTTCGAGTCGAAGTCCGTGCCCGCGCCGAAGCCGAGGTACTCGTGCGTCGGACGCGCGTAGCAGTACGCGCAGGAGTGCTGGCAGCCGCGGTAGGGATTCAGGCCGAAGCGGAACGAGATGTCCGGACTGTCGTTCTTCGTCAGCGCGCTCTTCGCGAGCTCCTCGAAGATCTCGAGGCGCGCCGGCGGTGGGGGACCGAGCCATTCGACGTGCGTGGCGCTCCACGGGTTCGGCGGGTTGGAAACGGGGCGCGGCATGGCGAAGTCCGACCACCGCCCCCCGGCGACCGCCGCATTGTGTCACCCGCGCGGCGCGAACGAAAGAACGCCGCCGCCCGCGTTCGATCTCCGCGAGCGGAGTCGATGCGGACGGCGGCGTTCGCTTGCGAGGTTCCCGGAGGCCCTAGCCCTTCTTGGCTTTGCGCGCCTCGGCGATCTTGGCGATCGTCGCCTTCGGGTCCTTCTTGAAGCCCTTCACGCACCCCTTGCAGCAGAGGCGGACGAGCTGCGTGCCGTACAGCATTTCGAGCGGCTCGCCCATCGCGTCGAGGGCCTCACCGCTGATCGCGCAGGTGTCGAGCGGGTAGCTCGCGCGCTGCGCATCCATGAGCGCGGTGTTGACCTTGGCGAGCGCGGCCTGCGGGTCGGCCTTCACCTTCTTGATGCAGCCCTTGCAGCACACGCGGACGAGCCGCGTGCCGGAGACGATGTCGACCGGCGCGCCCATCGCGTCCAGCTTCTCGCCGCTGACGACGCAGGTGTCGAGCGGGTAGCTCGGCGCTTGCGCCTTGATGACGGCCGCGTCCACCTTGGCGATGGCGGCGGCGGGGTCCTTCTCGACGCCCTTGATGCAGCCCTCGCAGCAGAGGCGAATGAGCCGGCCTTCGACGACGAGGTCGATCGGATCGCCCATCTCGCCCAGGCCTTCGCCGCTGACGGCGCAGGTCTCGAGCGGATAGGACGGAAGTTGTGCGGCGATGACGTCCGCGTCGGCCGCCTTGTCGTTGCCCTTGGCGGCAGCGGTGTCGTCCTGGGCAGCGAGGGCGAACCCGCTGAACAGAAGCAGTGCGGTCGAAAGGAGTGCGGTAGTGATCTTCATTGGAGAGGTTCTGGGTCTGGGTTCGGAGGAATCCGACAGGAGAAGGCTACGCTTCGCGCGCGGCAAGGGATAAGGGGAAACAGAATCGCAACCGGTGCGCGATGTTCAGGGGTCAGGATTCGGTGCTGACGGCCGCTTGGGACGGCGAATCGCCCCGGGACGCCAGGCGCCGCTCCTGGACGGCGCAGTAGAGAACGGGCACGACGAGCATCGTGATCAGCTCGAGCGCCATGCCGCCGAACGACGGGATCGCCATGGGAACGAGGATGTCCGCACCGCGGCCGGTCGACGTCAGCACGGGGAGCAGGGCGAGGAGCGTGGTCGCGGTCGTGATCAGGCACGGGCGAATGCGCCGCTTGCCCGCCTCGACGACCGCGCGCCGGACCGCTTCGACGGTGTTCGGTCGCTCGCGCTCGAAGGTCTGGGTGAGATAGGTGCTCATCACGACGCCGTCGTCCGTGGCGATGCCGAACAGGGCGAGGAAGCCGACCCACACCGCGACGCTCAGATTCATCGGCCCGACCTGGAACACGTCGCGCATCGAGCGACCGAAGACCTCGAAGTCGAGGAACCACGGACGTCCGTACAGCCAGAGCAACAGGAAGCCGCCGGCCCACGCGACGAGCACGCTCGACCAGACGATGAACGTGGTCGACGACGAGCGGAAGTGCAGATAGAGCACGAGGAAGATGAGCAGCAGCGCGATCGGTAGGACGACCGAGAGCGTGCGCTGCGCGCGCAGCTGGTTCTCGTAGGTGCCGGTGAAGACGTAGCTGACCCCCGGTGGGATATCGAGCTCGCCCGATGCGACCGCCTCCGCGAGCGCGAGCTCGCAACGCTCGACGACGTCGACCTCGCTCGTGCCGGCCACCTTGTCGAAGATCACGTATCCGAGCAGCAGCGTGTCCTCGCTCTTGATCGCCTGCGGTCCGCGCACGAAGCGGATCTCGGCCACCTGCGAGAGCGGAACGTGCCCACCGCCCGCGATCGGAACGAGCACGCGCTCGAGCGCGTCGAGGTCGTCGCGTAGCTCGCGGCTGTAGCGCACGCGCACCGCGTAGCGCTCGCGACCCTCGACCGTGTTCGTCAGCGTCTTGCCGCCGACCGCCACCTCGATCACTTCCTGAACGGTCGCGATGTGCAGGCCGTAGCGCGCGAGCTCGCGCCGGTTGAGGTCGATTTCGAGGTAGGGCTTGCCGACGATGCGGTCGGCGAGCACGGCGTCCGGCTGAACGCCGGGAACGTCGCGCAGGATGCGTTCGATGTCGAGGCCGACGCGCTCGATCGTCTCGAGGTCGGGGCCGCGCACCTTGACGCCCATCGGCGCGCGCATTCCGCTCTGCAGCATGACCAGCCGCGCGGCGATCGGTTGCAGCTTCGGCGCGGACGTCGTGCCGGGCAGCTCGGCGACACGCACGATCTCGTTCCAGATGTCGTCGGGCGAGTGGATGTGATCGCGCCATTGGCGCACGCGCTCGCCGTCCTCGTTCGTCGTCCACTCGGGCTTGTAGTTGACGATCGTCTCGAACATCCCGATCGGCGCCGGGTCGAGCGCGGAGTCGACGCGGCCGAGCTTGCCGACGACGCTGTCGATCTCGGGGATCGAAGCGATGGCCGAGTCCTGGAACTGGAGCACGTCGAGCGCTTCGCCGATCGACGCGTGCGCCATGGTGCTCGGCATCCACAGGAACGACCCCTCGTCGAGGTCGGGCATGAACTCCTTGCCCAGCCCGGGGAACGCGTCGTCCGCGCTCCGCCAAAGCTCGGAGTTCTGCACGGTCGCGGCGTCTCCGCCCACGCGTTCGAACGCGCGCGGCACGAACCCGAAGACGTTCGCGAAGCCGAGCCAGATCGAGAAGCCGACGGCCACGAACACGACCGGCACGGACAGCGTGAGCAGCTTGTGATCGAGCGCCCAACGCAACACCGCCGGGTAGACGCGCTGGACGATCCAGAAGGCGAACACGAGCCCGAGCACGAGCACGGCGACGAAGAGCAGGTTCGCCAGGGCGCCGGCGGCTGGTCCGAGCGGCGACCAGTGGTCGGAAAGGAGCACGAGTCCGGCGACAACCGCGACGATGTGGACACACAGGCGCAGGCCGCGCTTCAACAGCCCCGGCGTGCGCGAGCGCCGTTTCGCGCCGCGGCCGAAGCGCGGCGCGAGAATCGCGTGCGCGAACGCGGGCAGCACCGTGAGCGCGAGCGCGACCGACGCGAAGAGCGCGAAGGTCTTGGTGAACGCGAGCGGCTTGAACAGCTTGCCCTCGGCGCCGGTCATGACGAAGACCGGTAGGAAGCCGATGATCGTCGTCGCCACGGACGTCAAGACCGCGCCTCCGACCTCCATCGTCGCGCGGTGCACGACCTCGAGCGTGCTCTCCGTGTCGTCGTCCGCCTGCTCGAGGTGCCGCAACACGTTCTCGCTGACGACGATGCCCATGTCGACCATCGTTCCGATCGCGATCGCGATGCCGGACAGCGCGACGACGTTGGCCTCGATGCCGAACCAGCGCATGAGCGCGAAGCAGAGCGCGACCGACAGCGGGAGCAGCGCGCCCACGAGCAGCGAGCTGCGTAGGTGCATGAGGATCAGCACGACGACGAGCACCGTCACCAGGATCTCGTCCGTCAGCGCGTTGCTCAGCGTGTCGAGCGTTTCGTAGATGAGCCCCGTACGGTCGTAGAACGGGACGACGGTGACCTGGCTCAGCGTCAGCCACGCCGGCCACTCGTCGCGCTGCACACCGCGCATCCACGCGCGCCACGCGTCCTGGTTCAACTCGGCGCCGACGCGCGCATTGAAGCCGTGCGCACGCGCGAAGCTCTCCACATCGTCCGGATCCGCGCCCGGCGCGACGAGCGCCTTGGTCGGCAGGCCGGTCGACGCCAGCTCGATCTCGCGCTTCAGATTCTGGATCGCCTCGAGCGGGTTGTAGCCGTAGCGCGCGACCGCGACCCCGCCGACCGACTCGACGCCCGACTTGTCGAGCGCGCCGCGCCGCAGCGCGGGCCCGAGCGCGACGGTCGCGACGTCACGCACGTAGATCGGGACGTTGTCCGTGACCTTCACGACGGTCAGTTCGATGTCCTCGAGCGACTCGAGGAACCCGAGGCTGCGGACGACGTACTCGACCTTGTTGACCTCGATCGTGCGCGCGCCGACGTCGAGGTTCGTCATGCGTACGGCGCCGAACACGTCGCTCAGCGAAACGCCGTGCGCGCGCATCGCGTCGGGATCGACGTCGATCTGGTACTCCTGCACGTAGCCGCCGACGGACGCGATCTCGGCGATGCCCTCGGCGGACGCGAGCGCGTAGCGCAGGATCCAATCCTGCACCTTGCGCAGCTCGTGCAGATCCCAGCCGCCGGTCGGGTTGCCGTCCGGGTCGCGCCCCTCGAGCGTGTACCAGAACACTTGCCCGAGCGGCGTCGCGTCGGGTCCGAGCGCGGGCTGCACGTCGGTCGGCAGCGTGTTCGCCGGCAGGCTCGACAGCTTCTCGAGCACGCGGCTGCGCGCCCAATAGAACTCGACGTCCTCCTCGAAGATGACGTACACGGTCGAGAAACCGAACATCGAGAAGCTGCGCACCGTGCGCACGCCGGGCACGCCGAGCAGGGCGACGGTCAGCGGATAGGTGACCTGGTCCTCGACGTCCTGCGGCGAGCGTCCCATCCACGTCGTGTAGACGATCTGCTGGTTCTCGCCGAGGTCGGGGATCGCGTCGACGGGAACGGGGTCGCGCGGCAACCAATCGTTCCTCCAGTCGAACGGCGCGAAGACCGCGCCGCCGAAGAGGATCATCAGCACGCCGATCACGACGACGAGCTTGCGTTCGAGGCAGAAGCGGACGACGGCGCCCATGGCTGAGTCGCGCTCAGTCATCGTGCGCCTCGCTCAGCGTTTGGACGACCGAGCCGCAGTCGAGCATGTGCGCTCCGTAGTACGGGTTGCGCACCTCGAGCGTCGCTTGCAGCCAGTTCGCGCCGTCGTCCAACGCCATTGGGCAGTGGATCTCGTAGGCGGCGCCGTGCTCCACACCGAAGGCGCCGACGAGCTCGGTCGTGGCCGCGTTGAGGCCTTCGAACGCGGGGCGCAGCTCGTCGAGCGTCGCGGCGCTGCGCGCGGCGGCGAGCCCCTGGTCGTAGCGTACGAGCGCGCCGAGCACGACGTCGCCGGCCGCACCTTCGGGCACGTTGCCGCGCAGCTCGTCGAGCGCCGCTTGCAGCGTGTCGAGCGCGGCGCGGGCGGGTTCGAGCGCGTCGTCGGCGAGCGCCGACTGGAGCGTGAGGTACGCGTCCCAGCTCGCGTTCAGCGCGCCCCGCAGCTCGGGCGAAGCCGGGAGCATGTCGGGCTCGACCGACGCGTCGTGCGTCTCGCTCATCATGCTCGGCTGGGCGAGGATCTGCAGCGCGCTGTCCAGCTTGAAGTTGCCGTGCGTCACGACGCGCTCGCCCTCGGCGAGCCCGTGTTCGACCAGGTACCAGTCGCCGGCGCGCATGCCGAGCGTGACCTCGCGCCCTTCGTACTCCGGGCGCTCGGCACCCTCGACCTCGACGAACACGATCGCGCGTTTGCCGGTCGTCAGCGCCGCGCTGATCGGGATCGCGAGCGGGAGCTCGATGTCGTCCGTCGCCACGTTCACGTAGCCGCGCGACTCGGTCGTGACGAGCTGCATGTCGCACACCGGGCACGCGCCCGGCGCCTCCTCGACGACGTCCGGATGCATCGGGCAGATCCAGCGGCCGGCGAGGCTCGGGTCCATCACGCGGCCGCCCGCTGCGATCGTCGGGCGCACGATCGCGCGCACGAACATGTTCGGCTTCAGCCGCCGGTCCTCGTTCGAGACGTTCACGCGGACCTTGACCGTGCGCGTGCGGTCGTCGAGCGCCGTGTCGATGAACGCGATCGTCCCCGCGAACGTGGCGCCCGGATAGGCGGGCACCGAGAACTCGACCGACTGACCGTACCGCAACCACGCGAGGTCGGTCTCGTACGCGTCGAGCATGACCCACAGCTTCGTCAGGTCGGCGATCGTGACGATCTGCGTGCCCTCGGCGATGTACTCGCCCTGGCGCACGTTCTTGTGCAGCACCACGCCGCCCTGCGGCGCGAAGACCGTCATCCGATCGCTCGGCGTGCGCCGCTCCTCGACGCTCGCGATCTGCGCCTGCGTCAGTCCGAGCTGCGCGAGGCGCTCGCGCGCCGCGTCGATCGACACGTCTTCGCGCGCCTGGAGCAGCTCGGCTTGCGCGGTGTAGAGCTTGGGGCTGAAGAGCTCGACCAGGTGATCGCCCTTCGACACCTCGAGCCCGGTGAAGTCCACGTAGAGCCGCTCGATCCGTCCGCCGACGCGCGCCGTGATCGTCTCGATGCGCGTCTCGTCGTAGTCGATCTTGCCGACCATGCGGATCGTCTTCTCGACCGCGCGCCGCTCGACGGGCGTCGTCTCGACGCGCATGCGGCGTCGGTTCGCCTCGCTGATCTGGATGTGGCCGGGGGCGAGCTCGGAGCTGTTCTCGTACACCGGGATCAGATCCATCGGGCAGAGCGGGCACTTCCCCGGCCGCGGCAGCCGGACCTGTGCGTGCATCGAGCACGACCACCACTTGACGTCGCTCTCGGCCGAGTCCGTCGCGCCCGTCGCATCCGCCTGGGCAGGATGCGATCCGCCGCGCAAGCTCCAGCCGAGCCAGAGCGCGAGGGCGGCGGCGACGGCGATCGTCAGCGACGACCTCAGGAGTGCGAGCCATCGATTCGTGTGCTTCTCGTTCATCTGGATGCTCCTGCTTCCGTGGCGTTCAGTGCCGGGACTCCGACGATGCGCTCGATGCGCGCGGCGGCGATGGCGCGGTCGGCGTCCGCGCGGGCGAGCGTGAGCTGCAGCTCGAACAGCGCACGCTCGGCGTCGACCAGGTCGAGGAACCCGGTCGTCCCGGCGCGGTACGCGGTCTCCGTCGACTGCAGCGCTTCGGTCGCCTTCGGCAGCAGGCCGTCCGTGTACAGCTCGACCCGGCGCTGCGCGTCGCGACGGCGGTACTGCTCGTCGGCGAGCGCGCGCATCAGCTCGTCCTCTTTGGACTCGATGGCTTGGCTCACGGCGCGGTGGAGCGCGCGCGTCTCGCGCTCGCGTGCGCGCTCGCGCGTCTTGCGCAGCGGGATCGGCATCCCGAGCGACAGCACGATCGGATCGGCGCCGGATCCCGAAGTGCCGGATTCACCGGTTGCGATGTATTCGATCCCGACCGTGACGTTCGGCCGCTCGGACACGCTCGCGAGCTCGATGTTGCCCTCCGCCGCGGCGAGTTCGAGGCGCAGGATGCCGAGCTCGGGGTTCGTCGCGAGCGCGGCCGCGCGCAGCGCGTCGTCGGTGAGCTCGGGCGCCTCGGCGTCGAGCCGCTCGGGTCGCGGCGCCTGCACGTCGTCGTCCACGTGCAGCGCGGCGCGCCAGCGCGCGGCGAGCGGACGGCGCCGGTCCGTCAGGCCCGCGAGTCGGTCGGCGCTGCGATCGACCTCCACCTGCGAACGAATGTAGTCGGCGTGCGTCGCTTCCCCCGAAGCGTAGCGTGTGCGCACGACCTCTTTCAGGCGTCGGAGCAACGTGTGGTTCTCGCGCACGATCTCGATCGCGCGCTCGAGATAGAAGAGCTCGCACCACGTCTCGCGTACGCTCACGACGACGTCGGCCGCCGCGGCGAAGGTGCGCGCGTGCTCGACCGCCGCGGCGAGCTCGGCCGCGTTCCCCAGCGCGTCCGTCTTCGAGCCCCAGGGAATCGTTTGGCTGAGCCCGACGGCCCACTCCTGCGGGCCGACGCGCGTCTGGACCTCCTCGGCGAAGACGCGCAGTTGGAACACGGGATCGGGCCACGCCGTCGCCTGTGCGACGCGTTCCTTCATCGCCGTCCAGCGCTCGCGCGCGACCGCGATGCGCGGGTGGTTCTGCAGCGCGAAGGCGACGTGCGCGTCGAGGTCGGACGACGTGGTGGGGGGAGCGGCCGCGGGCGGTCGGGCCGGGGCGCTGGTGGGACGCGGCGCGTCGCCGCCGGGGCGCATCGCCGGCTCGTGCGCGGCGGGCGCGGCGCAAGCGACGAGCGCCGCGAGCGCGGGAACGGGAAGGAAGCGAGCGTGGTGGAACATCGAGAAACCTGGAGAGGGAGGGCGTCGAACCCGAGGCGTCGCTGGTGCGAGCGCACTGGACACGGCCCGCGATCGGGCAGTGTGACGAACAGCGGGTGAGAGGCGCGGCGCGAGCATGGAGCTCCGCTGCGCACGTCACCGCGGCGCGCGACCGAACGAGGTGCGCGCGCTCTCCGGGATCCCTAGCGTCGCGCGACCGAGAGAACGGCCAGGTGCGAGGGGGCGCCGCCCATGGCGGCGGTTCGAGGTGGCGACGTTGCTCGTCGCCTGCCGCGCTCGAGCGCGACGCGACCGAAGGTCGAGGCGCAGAGCCGTGCTTGCCACAGGGCGGCGCGATCCGCGATCACGAGCGTTGCGCGCGCGGCGTCGTCGCCGTACGTCTCGCGCTCGAGCCCGCGCGCGAGCGGCATGCACTGCGCGCGCGGTTGGTCGCCGTCCGGGAGCGCCGGGGCGGCGTGGCAACCGCAGCCTTCGCTCGGAACGACGCGCTCCGATCCGTGCTCGGTCTCGGACGCCTCGCTCGCGCAGCAACCGTCGGCGTTCGCCTCCACGATCGAGGCGGGCGTGGGGACCACCTCGCAGCAACACGCATCGAGCGCGCCGCCGTGCCCGAGGTCCGAATCCGGCCGATCCGCCGCGAACGTCGCGACCTGCGCGAACAAGAGGAGCGCGAGCGCGAACACGCCGCGCGCGAAGGCGAGCGGGTGCGGGCGAGCGGAATCGGATGCGAGTTGCATGGTGCGGCCCGCGCGGGGCCATCCTCACCATCGGTCCAACTGCGCCTCGCCGTCAAGCGGTAATTCGTTCTCGGCCAGGGCGCCGCCGCAAACGCGGCTCAGTCCTTCAGGAACTCCATCGCGCCATCGGGAAGGAGATACACGATGAGCATGCGGCCACCGGCCACGGTCGGCACGTGCACCGATCCCTCGGGCAGGACGACCCAGCCGGGCGGCCGGCCATCGAACGTCGGCTCGCCGTCGAGCGCGATGCAGTAGTCGACCTCGCCCTTGGGATGCTTGTGTCGCGGACCGGGTCCGTTCATGTGGACGACGTCGATCGAGAAGCCGCGCGTCGCCGGGTCCGCCTTGGCGACGCGGCCCCACTTCACGGGCAGTTCGCCGCGGTCGGCGATGCGCCCCTCGTCGAGCAGCGCGCGCAGCGCAGCGTTCAGCTTCGCGGCGTCGTCGCCCGTCGGGTCGAAGCGTTTCGTGAGCTCGGCCTCCGCGCTCGCGGCGTCCGATAGATCGACGCCGTCGGCGGCGTCGAGGAGAGGTTGGAAGGTTTCGAGCATGGCGTTGCGTTGCGTGTGCGAGAGGCGGAGCGCGCGATAGCACGTCCATGCTCGCGACGAAGCGGGCGCGTTGCAACTCCGCGGGACGTTCGAGCGCGGGATGTTCCGCGCGCGTCGCGTCGCTATACTCCCGCGGGGGTCGGGCTCGCGTCCGCCCTCGTTCGACGGCACGGGATCGCTCGCGTTTTCCCGCGCCGCACGCGAGTTGGCCCTGGCTCGTCTCCCTTCGAACCCCTTGCCCTCTTCCCGTATGACCGATTCCGTGAATCCGGACTCGGCGCCGGACGTCCTCGCGTCCGACGCTCCGCACACTCCCACGCATCCGTCGCATCCGTCGCACGCGGCGCGTTCGGCGCCGCCGGCGAGCAACGGAGTGCACGTGACGCACGACGAGCTCATCGGTGCCTTCGATGGCGAGGTGTTCTCGGTCCAATCGCTCTTCCGCTTCTGTTTCATTCCGAGCGGACGGCTCAAGCTGCTGCGCACGTCGACGGCGGACGAGGGGTGGGGGACGGGGCAGTTCGCGCTGCTCAAGTACCTCGCCGTGCACCTGCGTCTGGCGATCGAGCAGGGGCGCTACGTGTGGAACGGGAACCAGATCGTTCTGACCGCGGGGCGCCTCGCGAGCCCGACGGGTGTTCCGCTTTACGTCGGCCTCGTTCCCAACCAGGCGAACGACACGAACCCGTGGGTGCTGAACTGGGTCGGCGAGCGGCCGAGCAGCGCGACGTTGCCGGCGTCGCCCGAGCTCGGCGACTGGCCCGCGCACGATTGGGCGCGCGAACTCGTCGTCGCCTGTGACTTCTCGTCGTCGCGCCGCACGCTGCTCCCGGAGGTCGGCGACGCCTCGTGCACCGCCCAGAACGCGGCGGTCACCGGTGCGATTCACTGGGCGATCCATCGTGGACTCGCCGTGCGCCAGCTCCACGCGGGCGGGCACGGATACTTCGCTCCCGTGTACCTGCGCTCGCGCGACGATCTGACGAAGGCGCCGGACTTCGCGGCGCCGCTGCTGGTGCAGGACGAGCGCTTGATCGCGCGCACGTTGCTCAGCCCGGACGCCGCCTACGCCCCGGCGCGCGCGATCGTCGAGCGCCGCGAGCAGCTGCCGGCGTGGTTGCTCGACGCGTGGGACGGCACGACGACGAGCGACGAGCCATGCGAGTCGGGGGCGGGCAACCGGTAGCGCTGGACGGCGGACGTCGCGCAGAAGATGTCGCGAGGACGAGCCCTGGAGCATTGAGCGGCGCGCGGCGTCTTGCGACGCTGTCCCGCGCCCCCATGCGCATCCGCCTCAAGGTCGTCCTGGTCGCGCTCCTCGCGACGCTGCTCATCGTCTTCGCGTTCTCGCCGCTTTTCGCGGCCGGGTTCCTCGCGAGCGACTACGCGGCGCTGCTCGATGGCAGCACGGAGCACGGAGTCGGGACGCACGGCGCGCTGCGCTTCGCGAAGCCGCTGTCGACCTGGTCGCTCGAGCTGTCGCGCGTGCTCTGGGGCGTGCCGGCGTTCGACGGCCACGGCTGGGCCGCGGCGTTCGTGCGCGGTGAGAACCTGGTCCTGCACCTCACCGCGGCGCTCGGCCTCGGGTGGTTCACGCGCCGCTTGCTCCTGCCTTGGGCCGGAAGCGAGCAGTCCCAAGCGGTCGCGCGCGCGTCGACGCTGCTCTTCGCGCTGCATCCGCTCGCGGTCACGGCCGTCGCGGATGTGGGGGCGCGCGGCGACCTGCTCGGGCTCGCGCTCTCGACGCTGGCGTGCGCGGCGTTCCTACGCGGCCGCCAGGATCGGCGCTACTCGTCCGCGGTGTGTGCGGTGTTGCTCGCGATTCTCGCCGGGCTCGCGTCGGACCTGGCGCTCGGCATCCCGCCGCTGCTCTTCACGTGCGAGTTCGTTTCGTCGCATCGCTATCGGCCGTTCCGCGTGCGCGCGCGCACCGCGCTCACGACGTTCGTGATCTTCGGTGCCGCGGTTTCGGTCGACCTCGTGTTCCACGTCGTGCGCTCCGGAACGGGTGAGCTGCCGCCGGTTCTCGGCGCGCTGTTCGTCGGCGAACCGGTGCGGGCGTTGCAGTGGGGGATCGAGAAGCTCGGGCTGCTCGTGCTTCCGTCGAACCCCGTGGTCCAGGGCGTCTTCGGCGTGGCGATCGCGGGCACCGTGTTCCTGCTCGCCATGCAACCGGCGCTGATCGCCGCGCGCTCGGCGCCGCGGCTCTGGGGCTGGCTGCTCGCCGGTTGGGTCGTCGCGCTCTGCGTGTCGGGACTGCTGCACGCGGACGTGCGCGTCACGTCGGGTCAGATCTGGTTGGCGAGCGCGCTCCTGCCGTCCGTCGCGGTCATGTGCGTCGGCATGGCACTCGGCTCGACGGCGCTCTCGGGGCCGCGCCGACCGTACATTGCGTGGGCCGTCGCGGTCGGCTACTCGATCGTCGCACACGGGAACGCGCGGCCCTGGGTTTCGGCCGCGCAGATCACCGCCGAGCTGCGCCGCGACCTGCGCGGCGCGACGGACGTGCATCGTTCCTCGCGCATGTTCGTGCTCGATCCGCCCGGTGCGTTCGAGGGGCTCGAGCCCGTTGGCGGTGCGCTCGCGTTCCTGACGCATCCCGACCTGACGTCGACCGACGACGCGGCCCGCGCGCCGGAGGACGGGACGGAGTGGAGCGCGGAGCGGGTGCGCGGGCTCTCGCTCGACGCGTTCCTGGCCTTCGTGCCCGAACCCGAGTTCGCCGAGCGGATCGCGGAGCCGGGCGGGCTGTGCGTCGTCTATCCGCGCGACGCGATCGGCGTCGCGGGACAAGCCGGGGGCCTCATGCGGAGGCCGTTCCGCCTGCTCGCGCGCGCACAGCGCGACGCGAGCGCCGACGCGCCGCTCTACGAGTGGACGACATCGCTCACGTCGCCGGCGATCGACCTCGACGTGCTCGAGGCGTCCGCGCTGCGCGTCACGTTGCCCGACGGCGTCGATCCGAGCGCGCTCGGCGAACTGAGCTGGCGCACGAAGCTCGACGCCGTGCCGAACCGCGGCGCCGTTCCGGGCGTCTCGACGAACGGATCCGGCGGAGCCGCGCTCGTGTTCGACCTCGGAGCCTCGCTCGCCTGGCGTCTCGGCGGACGCGTCCGACTGCTGGTCTTCGCCGATGCGGCGCAGGCGATCGGACGCGCGACCGTGCTGCGCGCACTCCCTTCGCTCGGCGACCTCGCGCCGCGCACGCGCGGAGACGACTGGGTCTTCGCCGAACCGGTGCTCCCCGGCGGCGAGGCGTCCGGCGGCCGCTACTTCCTGACCCTGCTCGACGTCGATGCGCTCCAGGTCGAGACCTTCCCGGCCGCGCAGGAAGACGGGGGTCTGCGCTTCGCCGGAGCCAACGCCGTGCGCGAACGAGTCGGGGAGAACGCGCCGATCGCGTGGATCCTCGACTATCGTATCGGCCACCGAGCGGTCGCCCGCACCCGCGGTCGACGCTGATCCATCCCGCCACGACGCATACGATGTCCACGAAGCCGAGCCGCGAACTCGAGACGTTTCCGAATCCGAAGCCCGAGCGCGACTACGAGATCCTGCTCGACGCGCCGGAGTTCACGTGCCTCTGCCCGAAGACCGGACAGCCGGACTACGCGACGCTGCACGTGGCGTACGTTCCCGACGAGAAGTGCGTCGAGCTGAAGAGCCTCAAGCTCTACCTGTGGTCGTTCCGCGACGAGGGGCACTTCCACGAGGACGTGACGAACCGGATCCTGGACGACCTGGTCGCGGCGGTGGCGCCGCGTCACATGACGATCGAGGCCGAGTTCTACGTGCGCGGCGGCATCACGACGACGATCGTCGCGACGCACGAGCCGTAAGGCGCGTCGCTCAGTTCGCCAATGCGGCGATCATGCGCGGCAGGAGCGCGAGGTAGCGCGCGTCGATCCCGCGGTGCCCGCCGGCGTGCTCCTCGTGCGTGTGCGGGATGTCGAGCGCGGTGAGCTGGTCGGCGAGCCGGCGCGTTCCCCATTGCAGGTGGAACTCGTCGCGCAGACCGCACTCGACGTGCAGGAAGTCGAGCGCGCGCAGCGCGTCGACGTGATGCTCGACGGCGCAGAGCGGATCGAACGCGAGCCAACGCTCCCACACGTCGACGATGCGCTCGCCGGTGCGCAGGTCGAACGGCAGGTCGAAGCCGAGCGCGCTCTTCGCATTGGGCGAATAGCAGGCCGCCATCGCGAGCACGTTCAGGATCGCGTGACCGTCGCCGGACAAGTCGGGCGACGCGTAGAAGGCCTCGAGGAAGCGTGCCGGCTCGCCGCCGTAGGCGACGAGGCCGCGCAGCGCGTCGAGGAACTCCGCGCCGAACGTGTTCTCGAAGGCGCAGTCGCCGCTGATCGAGCCGACCGCGCGGAAGACACCTGGGAACTGCATCGCGAGGTGCAGCGCTCCGAAGCCGCCGGAGGACTTGCCGAGCACGCCGCGTCGCCCCGGATCGACGACGCTGTGGGCGTCCACCAGCGCGACGAGCTCGCGCGCGACGTGGTCGGCGTACGGGCCGACGGCGCTCGAGTTCACGTACTGGCTGCCGCCGAGCTTCGTGAAGCAGTCGGGCAGCGCGAGCACGGCGGGCGGCGCGTCGCCCGACGCGACCGCGCGGTCGTAGGCCTGAACGACGCCGGTGCGCCACGGGTGCGTCTCGAGGAACGACTGCCCGCGGCCGGTGAAGCCGGCGAGGACGAAGAGCACCGGTAGCCGCTCGTCCTCGGCGCGCCCGCGCTGTCGCGCTCCGTCCGCGATCGGCGGGACGTAGATCGGCAGGTCGCGCACGCACGGATCGCCGAGCGCGTTGCCCTTCAGCGCATCGCTCTCGAAGCTGAGCAGCTCGACCGTTCCGCGGAACGCGAGCGGTTCGTACGGCGTGCTCTCGAGCACGCGCGTCATTGGACGTCGCCGCGGCGCGTGCGATCGGGCAGCTCGTACGCGTCGCGCAGCGCCGCGAAGCCGGGCTTGATGACCTCGAAGATCATCTTGCAGCGCATGTCGAAGTGCGCGAAGGCCGACTTCATCCCGTCGATCGAGAGCGTCTCGAGCTCGTTCACGCCGAGCCCGAACTGCGCCGCCGCGAGCTCGTACTCGGCGCTCAGCGTCGTGTTGCTCATCAGCCGGTTGTCGGTGTTGAGCGTCAGTCGGAAGCCGAGCTCGTGGAAGTGCGGGAACGGATGGTCCTCGAGGCGGTCCACCGCGCCGGTGTGTACGTTGCTCGACAGGCACACCTCGATCGGGATGCGGTGGTCGAGGACGTACTGCGCGAGCGAGCCGACCTTGATGATCTTGCCCTCGTACGCGACCAGGTCCTCGATGAGCCGCGTGCCGTGCCCGATGCGGTGCGCGCCGCAGTACTGCAGCGCTTGCCAGATGCTCTCGGGTCCGAAGCTCTCGCCGGCGTGGATCGTGATCGCGAAGTTCATCCGCTTCGCGAGCTGGAACGCGAGCAGGTGCTCCTTCGCCGGGTGCCCCGCCTCCTCGCCCGCGAGGTCGAAGGCGACGCAGCCCTGCTCGCGATAGGAGAGTGCGAGCTCGACGAGCTGGACGGACAGCTCGGGCGCCTGGTTGCGCAGCGCGCAGACGATCAGGCCGAACTCGACGCCGAACTCGGTGCGCCCGCGTTCGAGCCCGCGGAGCACGGCGACCATCACGCCGTCGAGCCCGAGGCCTTCGTTCGTGTGGAAGTGCGGCGCGAAGCGCACCTCGGCGTAGACGACGCCGTCGCTCGCCATGTCCTCGAGGAATTCGTAGGCCACGCGCTCGAGCGCCTCGGCCGACTGCATCACGGCGATCGTGTGCTGGAACCCCTCGAGGTAGAGCGGGAGGCTCTTGCGGTTCGCGCCCTCGAAGAACCACTTGCCGAGCGCGTCGGGTTCGTCGTGCGGAAGCTGGTAGCCCATTTCGCGCGCGAGCTCGAGCACGGTCGTCGGGCGCAGGCCCCCGTCCAAGTGCTCGTGTAGGAGCACCTTCGGCATGCGCCGGATCATCTCGGGCGTCGGGGCGTCGCCCGCGCTCGCGGTCTTCTTCGCGTTCATCATCGAAGGGTAGTGCGGCCGGCGTTTCGAATCCAAGCGGGCCTCCGTTATGCTCCCTCGCCTTTTCTTCGGCAACAGCCGCCCCCGGGCAGTCCCCAAAACGACGAACGTGACCTTTCGCCTCCGCTACGCTCCGAGTCCGACCGGCTACCTGCACATTGGCGGCGCGCGCACCGCGCTCTTCAACTGGGCCTACGCACGCCGGATGGGCGGCGTCTTCGTCCTGCGCGTCGAGGACACCGACCGCGCGCGTTCCACCGACGAGTACGAGGCGGCGATCCTCGACGGCATGCGCTGGCTCGGGATCGACTGGGACGAGGGGCCGGGAGTCGGCGGTCCGTTCGAGCCGTACCGCCAGACCGAGCGCTTCGACCGCTACGCGGCGGTGCGCGAGCGCCTGATCGACGAGGGCCACGCCTATCGCTGCTTCTGTTCGGCCGAGCGTCTGACGGAGGTGCGCGACGCGCAGCGCGCGGCGGGAGACACGCCGCGCTACGACCGCGCGTGCCGCGGGATCGACGCGGCGGAAGCCCGGCGGCGCGTCGAGGCGGGCGAGCCCGCCGTCGTCCGCTTCCGCGTGCCCGAGGGCGGCGAGACGGTCATCCCGGATCTCGTCAGCGGCGACGTCACCTTCTCGAACACGGAGGTCGACGACTGGATCATGGCGCGCCCCGACGGCTCGCCCACCTACAACTTCTGCGTCGTGTGCGACGACTCGGACATGCAGATCACGCACGTGTTGCGCGGCGAGGAGCACCTGACGAACACGCCCAAGCAGGTGCTGCTGTTCCGTGCGCTCGGCCTCGAGCCGCCGCTGTACGCGCACCTGCCGCTCATGCTCGGCACGGACAAGAAGAAGCTGTCGAAGCGCACCGGCGACACGTCGCTGCAGGACTATCGCGCCAAGGGCTACCCGCCCGAGGCGGTGGTCAACTTCCTGTGTTTGCAGGGTTGGAGCCTCGACGACAAGACAACGATCTTCTCACTCGCAGACCTGGTGGCGAACTTCGAGCCGACGGGCGTCAGCCGCGGCGGGGCGATCTTCGACCCGGAGAAGTTCCTGTGGATGGCGGGCGAGTACCTGCACGCCGAGGACATCGAGAGCCTGGCCGAGCGCTGCGCGCCGTTCGTGATCGAGGCGGGGCAGATGACGGCGGACGAACTCAGCGAGCGCGGCGCGTGGTTTCGCGCGGCGATCGAATCCGAGCGCGAGCGCATCCGCCTGTACTCCGAGCTGCCCGCGCGGCTCGCGTACCTCTTCGTTCCCGACGATGCGGTCGTGTACGAGGAGAAGGCGGAGAAGAACGCGCGGAAGCAGGAAGAGCGCGTGACCGTGCTGCGCGCGTTCCTCGATTGGGCCGCGCCGCAGATCGAAGGCCTCGACCCGAGCGACACCGCGCGCGTGGCGACGCTCCGCGACGCGACGCGCGACTGGGTGAAGGAGAACGACATCAAGTTCCCGACGCTGTTTCAGCCGCTGCGCTGCGCCCTGACCGGCGCCTCGGGCGGGGCGGACCTCTTCGACTCGATCGCGCTGCTCGGTGCCCAGCACACGAAGCGCCGCATCGAGGCCGGAATCACGCGCCTGGCCTGAGCGGGCGGCCGCTCAAGCCGCGCTGCGTTCCGGTCGATCGAACGCTTCGGAAGTGCACGATCCATGAGCGCCGCCGACGAACCCGAACGTGACGATCCCGAGGCGGAGGCGCCATTGCCGGCGAACTGCCGCACGGTGCAGATGCTCACGGCGAAGTTCGTGCACTCGACGCTGTCGCGCGCCGAAGACGCGTTCTTCCGCGCGCACCTCGACAAGTGCGACCGCTGCGAGGTCGTCTACCGCCGCGCGGTCCACTCGGCCGCGCGCCTCGGTCGCTCGATGCGGGCGGAGCGCGGCGATGCGGAACGGGAGCGCCGGCACGCCGAGTTCGAGGAGCGCGCGCGCAACGCGACGGCGGGGGGCAAGCGCAAGAATCGCTTCGGGCTCCGGCTCGCGCTCATGCCCGCGGGGATCGCGCTCGCGTTCCTCCTGTTCCGCGGCGGCGGGGGCACGCAGTCGCTCGAAGTGGTCTGGACCGGTGGCGACGTGCGCGTTTCGGGGCAACGCCTCGGCACCGACCTGCCGCGCATGCGCCTCTCGCGCGGCGACATCGTCGAGACGCGCGGCAACGCGCACGCGACGATCCTCGACGGCGAGGGAGACGACGACGTGGCGTACGGTCTCGGGATGCACACCGCGGTCGGTGTCATCGACCTGCGCCGGAGCGAGCTGCGCTTGCACAAGGGCGAACTCACCGTTCACCGTCCGGCGCGCGTCGCGTCGGCGCAGGGCGTGCTCGAGGTGCGCTCGGGGAGCGCGCGGCTCGCGCTCGACAACGCGCTCTACGACCTCGAATGCATCGAAGGCGCGCTGGCGTGGACCGGCCCGACCGGCGTGCGCGAGCTCGCCGCCGGAGAGTCGATCGAGTCGTCTTCGGTGCTGTACGACGAGCGCTAGCCCGGATCATTCATGACGCTTCACCGAGATCGACACAGCTACGCGCCATATCAGCACTTCCCTCCCTCACCGGGTTCGACGACCCGTCCAGGTCGCCTGCACGCGCTTCGGTCGCGAAGCGCTGAT
>JAJDEV010000005.1 GCA_029259605.1 Planctomycetota bacterium
CCGCGTTCCGCGAGCTCGAGAGCGGCAAGGACGGCGAGGTGCGCGCGACGTGGAAGCGCCTGACCGAGCTCTCGCTGGTCGAGTTCAACCGGATCTACGAACGCCTCGGCGTGTCGTTCGACCACGTGCGCGGCGAGGCGTTCTACGAACCCTTCCTCGACGAGACGGTCGACCGCATCGTCGCCGCCGGCGTGACCGAGGAGTCCGAGGGCGCGCTCGTCGTCATGCTCGAGGAGAACATGCCGCCGTGCCTCCTTCGAAAGACGGACGGCACGACGCTCTACGCGACGCGCGACCTGGCGGCGGTGTTCCAACGCTGGGACGAGTTCGCCTTCGAGCGCGCGCTGTACGTCGTCGGGTCGGACCAGCGCCTGCACTTCCGCCAGCTCCGCGCCGTGCTCGAACGCATGGGCCTCGACTGGGCGCCGCGCATGGAGCACATCGACTTCGGCATGCTGCGCCTGCCCGAGGGCAAGCTGTCGACGCGCAAGGGCCAGGTCGTCTTCCTCGAGGACCTGCTCGACAGCGCGGTCGAAGAGGCGCGCCGCATCATCGAGGAGAAGAACCCCGCGCTCGCGAACGCCGCCGACGTGGCCGAGTCGGTCGGCATCGGCGCGGTCGTGTTCCACGATCTCAAGCGCGAGCGCGTGAAGGACGTCGTCTTCGAGTGGGACGACGTTCTGTCGTTCGAGGGCGAGACCGGGCCCTACGTCCAGTACACCCACGCGCGGCTCGCCTCGATCCTGCGCAAGGCGGACCAAAACGGCCCTCCCGACTTGAAAAAGGTCGATTTCGCGCTGCTCGAGGACGCCGCGGACATCCTGCTCGCGCTCGGTCGCTACCCCGCCGTGCTGCGCTCGGCGGCCGCGCACGCCGAGCCGTCGGAGGTCACGCGCTACGTGCTCGACCTCGCGCGCGAGACGAACAGCTGGTACGTGCAGCACCGCGTTCTCGGCGACGACCCCGCCGTCTCGCGCGCGCGCCTCGCCCTTGTTTGGGCAGCCAAGATCGTTATTAACAACGGCTTACGGCTGCTCGGCGTCGACGCGCCCGAGGAAATGTAGGGGCGGGTCCTCAAGGTCCTTCCCTACCCTTCCGAAGCACTTCTCCGCTGCGGACTTCGGGGGATGTCCCTTCCTCGAGCCCTTCGTCCCCGAAGCCGCCGCAAGGAGGAGTGCGTGATCGCGAGCTACATACGCGACGTTCCCGACTTTCCGAAGCCGGGCATCGTCTTCAAAGACATCACGCCGCTGCTGCAGAGCGCGGAAGGCCTGCGTGAGGCCATCGATGGCTTGGCTGAGATCGCGTCCGGACTCTCCTTCGACGTCATTTGCGGCATCGAATCGCGCGGCTTCATTTTCGGGACCGCGCTCGCCCGCCAGCTCGACGTCGGGTTCATTCCGATCCGCAAGCCGGGCAAGCTGCCGTGGAAGACGGCGTCCGAGTCGTACGAGCTCGAGTACGGCAGCGACACGATCGAGATCCACGTCGACGCGGCACCCGACGGACAACGCGTACTTCTAGTGGATGATCTGCTCGCCACGGGCGGTACGATGCAGGCGGCTTGGAAGCTCGTGGAAAAGATCGGCGGCACGCCGGTCGCGTGCGTCTGCGTTATCGAACTCGCTTTTTTGGCCGGTCGTGAACGACTCGGCGCTGCTCCCGTCCACTCCCTGATCCAGTACTGAGCGTGGCGAAGAAGAAGAAGACGGGCAAGGCCGCCAAGAAGGCCAAGACGACCAAGAAGAAGGCGACGGCCTCGAAGGTCAAGGCGAAGAAGACGGCCAAGAAGGTCGTGAAGAAGACGTCGAGCGCCAAGAAGGCGACGACCAAGAAGGCCGCCACCAAGAAGGCTCCGACGACGAAGTCCGCAGCGAAGAAGGCCCCGGTCTCGAAGACCGCCGCGAAGGCGAAGACCAAGACCAAGACCAAGACCAAGGCCGCGGCGAAGAAGAAGAAGAAAAAGCCGACGATCGACGACCTGCCGACCGAGGAGCTTTGGGGCCTCTACCGCAAGCAGGCCGCCAAGAGCGGCGCGCGCGAGAAGCTCAAGCTCGACGCCCTGCGCAACACGCTCATCGAGAGCCACTACCCGCTCGACAAGTACCTCGCCGAGCGCCTGCTCCAAACGCTGCCGAAGTCGATCGAACTCGACGACCTGATCAGCGCCGGCCTGTTCGGACTGATGGACGCGATCCGCGGCTTCGACGCGAGCCGCGGCATCAAGTTCAAGACCTACTGCTCGACGCGCATCCGGGGCGCCATCCTCGACCAGCTGCGCTCGCAGGACTGGGTCCCGCGCCTCGTGCGCCTGAAGGCCAGCCGCATCGAGCGCGCGCTCCAGAAGCTGACCGCCGAGTACGGTCGCGAACCGACGCACTCCGAGCTCGCCCGCGTGCTCGACATGGACTACGGCGAGCTCGTCAAGGAGATCCAGTCCGCCCGCGCCCGCTCCATGTTCTCCCTGTCGGAGAAGTGGGAGGACGACGACGGCTCGGTCGAGAAGGTCGAAATCCTCGAGGACAAGGGCTCGATCGATCCGGTCAGCGAGCTGAACCGCCGTGACCTGATGGGCTTCATCACGCGCGCGCTCACGCACAAGGAGCGCTTCATCATCGAGCAGTACTACCAGTACGGCCACACGATGCGCGAGATCGGCGAGATGCTGGCGCTCACGGAGAGCCGCGTGTGCCAGATCCACTCGAACGTGATGAGCCGCTTGAAGGGCCTGCTCGGTCAGAAGCAGGGCTCGCTGGTCGTTTAGCGCGCGGCGCGGATCGTATCGAGCGCGGCGTTCACGCTCGTGCTCATCGACAGGATGCGGCCGTCGGCGTCGACCAGCACATAGGTCGGCCAACTGTCGACGAGGAACGCTTCGACGAGCTCGTCGGACGCGATGCCGTGCAGCCAATCGAGCCCGTCGGCGTCGATGAGATCGCGCGCCTCGTCGTGATCGCCCGAGTGCAAGCCGAGGATCGTGAGCTCGCCGGCGAATTCCTCGGCCGCGCGCTTCAGCGTGGGGATCGCGACGATGCAGCCCTTGCACCAGTGGCCCCAGAAATCGATCAGGAGAAACGTGCCGGGCTCGGCGAGCGCATCGAGGGGCAGCTCGAAGTCGTCGAGCAACATGCGCACGCCGATGTCGGGCAAGCGTGAGCCCGCGGCGAGACGCGCGAACTCCTTGTCCGACGGCGCGATACGGAGCGAGCGCCCCGCGGGATCGATCGCCGTGATCTCGAAGACCTGTCCCTGCACGCGAACCAGCGTCTCGTCACCGATCACGTTCGCGCCGCCGCTCTTCGAGCGCGAGAGGTACTCGCCGTCGAACTCGCCGACGAGCACCATGTCGACGCCAACGTCGTCGTAGCGCCCGTTGCAGTTCCAGTCGTGGAGCCCCACTTGAAAGGCGCGCTCGCCCACACGGATGCTCGCCGAGCGCGCGTTCAGGCGGCGCTCCGCCATCCAATGCGCGGCGCGGGTCGCCTTGCCTCCGTGACGGCGGACGACGCCGCCGAGCAGCGTCTCGAACTCGGCGAGCTGATCGGGACCGACCTGCGCGTTGTCGCGGAAGAACCCGAGCCGCACGGTGAACGTGAACTCGGGGCCGTCCGCCGCGCGCAGCGTCATGAGCACATCGCGGCCATCGCCCTCGCCCTCGCGCCCGACCGCGGGCTCGTCGTCGGTCAGGTCGAGGTTGTTGTTCAGGTCGACGAAGAAGCGCGGTTCGCTTCCCGTGTAGCCGGCGACGAGGAACAGGATGTTGTTCTCGAGCTTGCCGTCCGGCTGGCCGGTGAAATAGACGAAGCCGTACGCCACGTCGCCCGCCGCTTCGCCGAGCGCCGGCGGAACGATCTCGAGCGCGTCCCCCGCGTACATCACGTGCGCCGTCCCGTCGTACTCGAACAGCGGAACGAAGCCGTGCCCCTCGTGCGGGAGCTTCTTCTCGAAGCGCAGGCGGACCTCGGTCTCGTCCGGCGATCGGACGCCGACCGCGCACAGGCTCAACGCGACGAACAGCGGGAGTCTCGAGATCATTGTCGGCCCCTTGGAATGGAGGACAGCTTCGGCGGAGCGCTACGGTACCAGGTCTCGTCCGGACCGACCGCGGGCCTCGAATTCGCGGTCGAAACGCCCGGAGCGTTGAGCGCGGCATGCGGATCCCCGACGATGGCGGCGTGCCGCGCACGATTCGCCACGACGTCGTCGACTCCACCAACGAACGCGCTTTCGCGTCGCTCGCCGAGGGCATCGCACTCGACGCGGACGTGCACGTGGCGCTCGGCCAGACCAGCGGGCGCGGCCGCCTCGGGCGGCGCTGGGAGAGCCCGACGGGCGACGGGCTCTACCTCTCGTTCATCCATCTGCCGCCGAGCCCCGGTCCGCCTCCCCCGGCGATCACGATGGCCGCGGGGCTCGCCGTGCTCGAAGCCTGCGGCGAGCTCGGCCTCGACGGCGCGCGCCTCGAGTGGCCCAACGACGTGGTCGTCGGCGACGCCAAGCTGGCCGGGATCCTGGTCGAATCGCGTGGCTACGACCCCGCGCGGCCGCATTTCGTCGTCGGGATCGGCGTCAACGTCCGCCAGCGCTCCTTCCCCACCGAGCTGGCCGAGGAACGACTCGTCACGAGCCTGGCGCTCGAGGGCGTGACGCAGGACCCGAACGAGCTCCTGGACTGCCTCGTCCCGCGGCTCGCCGCGCGGCTGGCGAGCACGATCGACAGCCAGGAGGATCTGGCACGCGACTACGTCGATGCGACCGGGCTCGAGGGCGCGCGCGTCTCGGTCACGACGGGCAAGCAGCGCGTCGAGGGCCGGCTCCTGTCGCTCGACCTCGAGAACGGCGTCCTGGTCGATTCCGTGGACGGACCCGTGACCTTGGACCTGGCTCACGTGCACGCCCTGGACCGCTGCTCCTTATAATGGCCGCCCTTTTTGGGCGTCCGACGGATTGCGGCGCCGTGACGGCCCGTGCGACGACTCGCGGGCCCTACCCATTCGGCGCAACGCCATCCCCATGACCTCTTCGACCAGCGTTTCTTCGACCGCTCGCAAGGACGGACGGAACAGCGATCAGATGCGGCCGATTCGCTTCGAGCGCGGCTTCACGAACAACGCCCCCGGCTCGGTGCTCGCGTGCTTCGGCGAGACGCGCGTCCTGTGCACGGCGACGTGGCAGGACAGCGTGCCCCCGTTCTTGCAGGGCAAGGGACGCGGTTGGCTCACCGCCGAATACTCGATGCTTCCGGCGTCGACGAACTCGCGCAAGTCGCGCGACCGCGCCGGCAAGGTCGACGGTCGCTCGGTCGAGATCCAGCGCTTGATCGGCCGCGCGCTGCGCGCCGTCGTCGCCTTCGATCAGATGACCGAGCGCACGATCTGGGTCGACTGCGACGTCATCCAAGCGGACGGCGGGACGCGCACCGCGGCGATCAGCGGCGCGTGGGTCGCGCTACACGACTGCATGCGCGCGATGGACGGCAGGCGCATCCTGCGCTCGTGGCCGCTGACGGGACAGCTCGGAGCCGTCTCGGTCGGCGTCGTGAAGGGTGAGCCGGTGTGCGACCTCGACTACCGCGAAGACTCGAGCGCGGACGTCGACATGAACCTCGTCATGACCGGCGACGGCGACTTCGTCGAGCTGCAGGGTTCGGCCGAGGGCGCGACGTTCGGGCGCGAGAAGCTCGACCGCATGCTCGCGATCGGCGAGGCGGGCATCCGCCAGATCTTCGAAGCGCAGCGCACAGCGTTGGACCTGCCCGAATGAAGCTCCTGCTCGCGTCGGGCAACACGAAGAAGCTCGGCGAACTCTCTCTGCTGCTCGCTCCGCTCGGAGTCGAGGTCGCGACCCCGGCGGACGTCGGCGGCATCCCCGACGTCGTCGAGGACAAGGACACGTTCGCGGGCAACGCGGCGAAGAAGGCCGTGTCGGCGGCGCGCGCCACGGACCTTTGGTGCCTCGCGGACGACTCGGGGCTCGAGGTCGACGCGCTCGACGGCGCGCCCGGCGTCCGCTCGGCGCGCTTCGCCGGCGAGCCCTCGAACGACGCGACGAACAACGCCAAGTTGCTGCGCGAGCTGGACGGATTGGACGCCGAGCGTCGCGGCGCGCGCTTCGTCTGCGCGCTAGCGCTGGCGAACCCGTCGGCCGAGGTCGTGGCCGAGATCCGCGGCGAGGCGCACGGCCGCATCCTCGCGTCCGCGCGCGGCGACGCGGGTTTCGGCTATGACCCGCTGTTCCTCTTCGACGAGGATGGTGCCCCCGGCAGCGGGAGCACGTTCGCCGAGCTCTCCGCCGAACAGAAGTCCGCCGTCAGCCACCGCGGTCGCGCCCTCGCGGAATTGGCGCGCCGCCTCCCCGCCCTACTCGAAGCCTGAACGCACGTGGACCCCTCCAAGATTCGCAACTTCTCGATCATCGCGCACATCGACCACGGCAAGTCGACGCTGGCCGATCGAATGATGGAGAAGTGCCACGCCGTCACCTCGCGTGACATGCGCGACCAGCTGCTCGACGACATGGAGCTCGAGCGCGAACGCGGCATCACGATCAAGGCGCGCGCGGTCACGATCTATCACGAGAAGGACGGCGTGCGTTATCAGCTCAACCTGATCGACACGCCCGGGCACGTCGACTTCAACTACGAGGTCGAGAAGAGCCTGCAGGCGTGCGAAGGCGCCATCCTGCTCGTCGACGCATCGCAGGGCGTCGAGGCGCAGACCGTCGCGAACGCGTACCTCGCGGTCGAGGCGGACCTCGAGATCCTCCCGGTGCTCAACAAGATCGATCTGCAGCACGCGCGGCCGGACGAGATCGCGGAGGAGATCGAGAACTCGATCGGCATCGACGCGACCGACGCGTTGCACATCTCGGCCAAGACGGGCGTCGGCGTCGAGGCGGTGCTCGACCGCATCGTCGAGCGCATTCCGCCGCCCGACGAGGACCCGAACGGACCGTTGCGCGCGCTCATCTTCGACGCGCAGTACGACGAGTTCCGCGGGATCATCGTGTACCTGCGCGTCGTCGACGGGACGATCCGGACGCGCGAACGGATCCAGATGAAGAGCACCGGCAAGGTGTACGAAACCATCGAGCTCGGGCGCTTCACGCCGAAGATGGCGAAGACCGAGAGCCTCGGCGCGGGCGAGGTCGGCTACTTCATCTCGAACATCAAGAGCCTCGGCGACGTGCGCATCGGCGACACGATGGTGCTGCACAAGGGCGAGCCCGTGGACAGCCTGCCGGGCTACAAGCCGCCGATGCACATGGTGTTCGCGGACTTCTACCCGACGAACAACGGCGACTTCGAGGACCTGCGCGAGGCGCTCGCGACGCTCTCGCTGTCCGACTCGTCGTTCTCCTACGACCCGGTGACGTCCGCAGCGCTCGGCTTCGGTTTCCGCTGCGGCTTCCTCGGGCTGCTGCACATGGAGATCATCCAGGAGCGGCTCGAGCGTGAGCACGACCTCGACATGATCCAGACCGCGCCGACGGTCACGTATCGCATCGAGACGGCCGCGCGCCAGGAAGTCGAGATCCACTCGCCCGGTCAGCTGCCGGAGCAGTACGAGCGCCTGCTCGAGCCCATCGCGCGCGCGACGATCCTCATCCCGTCCGAGTTCATCGGCGCGATGATGCAGATCGCGAACGACCACCGCGGCGTGTACGTGCGCCAGGAGTTCCTGTCGACGACGCGCGTCCAGCTGATCTACGACATCCCGCTGGCGGAGATCATCTACGACTTCTACGACAAGCTGAAGTCGGCGACGCGCGGCTACGGCACGCTCAACTACGAGATCATCGGCTTCGAGCACGACAACCTCGTGAAGCTGCGCATCCTCGTGAACGGCGAAGAGGTCGACGCGCTGTCGAGCATCTGCCACGCCGACCAGGCCGACTTCCGCGGCCGCGCCGTCATCAAGCAGCTGCGCAAATCGATCCCGCGCCACATGTTCGAGATCCCGCTCCAAGCGGCCGTCGGCGCGAAGATCATCGCGCGCGAGAACATCGCGGCGCTGCGCAAGGACGTCACCGCGAAGTGCTACGGCGGCGACATCTCGCGCAAGCGCAAGCTGCTCGAGAAGCAGAAGGCCGGCAAGCGACGCATGCGTCAGGTCGGCAACGTCGACATTCCGCAGAAGGCGTTCCTGTCGGTCCTCGGTGATCGCGAGCAGAAGTGAGCGAGCGCCGGAGGACGCCCTGGAGGGACAACATCGAGGCGATGGCGATGGCCATCGTCATGGCGATCCTCCTCAAGTGCTTCATCATCGAGGCGTACAAGATCCCGACCGGCTCGATGCAGCCGACGCTCGTCGGTGACGAAGCCTCGGGCGTCAAGGATCGCATCCTGGTCGACAAGCTCTCCTACGCGTTCTCGGACCCGAAGCGCTGGGAGGTCGCCGTGTTCCGCTATCCGCTGAACCACGCGCAGAACTTCGTGAAGCGCATCGTCGGCGTCGGACCGGAGGAGTTCCGCATCGACAACGGCGACCTGTGGCACCGCGCGTCGGCGGAGGAAGACTGGATGCCCCTGCGCCGTCCGCGCGCCGTGCAAACCGAGACGTGGAAACGCCTCGACGTCGACGCTCCGCAGGAATCGAGCTGGCGCATCGTCGACGGACGCGGGTGGGAGCTCGACGGTCGCAACCTGAAGGTGCGCGGTGCCGGTCGCGCCTCGTTCCGCAACGAGCACACGTCGATCATGGACAAGTACTTCGACGGGTATCCGGAGGAGCTCATCCCGTTGATGCCGTCGAAGCGCGTCCAGCACAACGCCGTCGGCGACCTGCGCATCGACGGGTGCGTCACCGCGCTGCCGGGTACGACGGGCGTCGCGTTCGAGCTCCGCGAGGGACGCCGGCGGTATCGCTTCCTGGTTCCGGGGCCCGCGGCCGACGACGGGGCGCGCCCGCGCATCGAAGTGTCGCGTGACGGCGAGTGGCTCGGCCTCCCGCGCGAAGACAGCATCGAGGGCGCGCCGACGCTGGCCGAGGCCGACGCGAGCTGGAAGCTGCCGGCGAACGAGAGCGTCGCGTTCGGCGTGCAGAACCTCGACGACCTCTTGTCACTCGAGCTCGACGGCGAGGTCGTCGCATCGCTCGAGATCGACGCCGCGCGCGACCAGGCGTCGGCCGCGTACATCGAAGCGTCGGGCGAGGGTGCGGACTTCGACGACCTGATGGTGCGCCGTGACATCTACTACACGAGCGGGCCCAACTGGCGCGTCACGATCCCCGACGGGCACTACTTCATGCTCGGCGACAACACCCAGAACTCGAGCGACAGTTCGGAGTGGCAGCTGATTCGGATTCGCGTGCCGAGCGACGGCGCCGAGTCGGCGGACGGAACGGAACCCGCGACGCGCATCCTGCGCGGGAGTCAGAACGGTGACGAGAACCCGCGCTTGGTCGGCATCGGTGATCCGGACGGCGCGCGGCTCTGCTTCGTCGACGAGTTCGGGGAGAAACGCTGGTACCGCGTGGACGAGACGGAAAGACTCGGGCCCGTCGCAGCGCCGTTCGTTGCGCGCAACCTGATCCAGGGCCGAGCGCTCGCCGTGTTCTGGCCGATCAAACCGTGGCAAGACATCTATCGCTTGAAGTGGATCCACTGAGATGAGCGCGGAGAAGAAGGACAAGCGCCATCCGTGGCGCGAGAACATCGAGGCGTTGACGATGGCGATCGCCGTCGCGCTGCTCTTCAAGTACTTCATCCTCGAGATCAGCAAGATCCCGAGCGGCTCGATGCAGCCCACGCTGATGGGCAGTCCGGAAACGAGCGTCTTCGACCGCATCGTCGTCGACAAGCTCTCGTTCCACTATCGCGACCCGAAACGCTTCGAGATCGTCGTCTTCAAGCACCCGCTCGAGCGCTCGCGCGTGATGGTCAAGCGCCTGGTCGGAATGCCCGGTGAGGAGCTCAAGATCGAGCACGGCGACCTGTGGACGCGGCCGGACGCGAGTTCGAGCTGGACAATCCTGCGGCGCCCGCCCGCCGTGCAAGCGGAGATGTGGAAGTCGCTCGAGCAGCGGGACCGCAAGCACTCGAACTGGCGCACGGTCGAAGCCGGCGGCGACTGGCGCATGACCGAACGCGACATCCTCGCGCGCGGGGACGGCCGGGCGCGCTTTCGCGTGGACGATCCGTCGATCACGAACCGCTACACCGACGGCTACCCCGACGCGCTCCGCAACGAGCTCACCGAGTACGTCGGTCCGGGCACGACCGCCGTCAGCGACCTACGCCTCGAGGGCGAGGTCGAGGTGACGACCGGAACGTCGAGCGTCTCGTTCACGCTCACCGAGGGTCGCATGCGCTACGACTTCTACCTCGTGTCGCCCGACGAGGGAGGCGCACCGTTCGTGCGCATCAGCGACGAGCGTGGCGGATCGGAACCGCGCGTCGTCCGCGCCGAGGGAGACGCGGCCGAACCGATCGCGTTCGGCGAGAGCGTGCGCTTCGCGGTCGAGAACCTCGACGATCGGCTGACCTTCGAGATCGACGGCGACGTGGTCGTCCAGACCGACGTCGCCGCGTCCGCGGACTCCACGAGCTCGGTCTCGATCGCCATCGTCGGCACGGCGGCCGAGTTCGACGACCTGATGCTCTACCGCGACGTGCACTACACCGACGGCAACCCGAACGACTTCGACTCGACGTGGACGGCCGTCATCCCCGAGGGGCACTACGTCATGCTCGGCGACAACACGCTCGACTCGGCCGACGGGCGCGACTGGCGCAGCGTCTCGCTCGAGTGGACGGACGAGAGCGGCGCCCACCAGGTCGAGGGCAACTACCGACCGGGCCAGGTGCAGGGCAATCCGAACGCGACCACGATCGCCGGCGAGCGCGGCCTCTCCTTCCGCAACATCGCCGGGGACCTCTGCTGGGTGGCCGAGTCGCAGATCGGCGCGTCGAGCCGTCCCCTGCTCGACACGATCCACCGCACGAACTCGGGGCCGCCCGTCCCCGGCAAGGCCGCGCCGCTCGTGCCCCGCGAGCTGATCCAGGGCCGCGCCGTCGCCGTGTTCTGGCCCATCAGTCCGTCCCGCGGACTGTGGCGCCGGGCCTGGTTGCACTGACCGAACTCCCTGCAAGTACGGAACTTGTGGACGCGGTCGATTCGCGCGCGGGAGCCGCCGCTTATCCACACCGGCGCGGCGAGCGCGCTTCGGCGTCCGAGCTGAGAACGAGGGGGTCCCGCCGTGGCAAGTCCCCACGCCGCGTTTTCTCCCGCGTTCCCATTGTTGGGTGCGGATCCGCTTCCATGGCAGCCAGTTAGGCATTTGCGGACTTCCCATCCGCCGCCCCGAACCCGGTCGTCCCGATCCCGCGCACGCCCCCTCTCCACCGTGCGGGTTCGCACGACCGCGCTTCTCCACGAGTTGTCCACAATTCGCAGCGACGACGCGCATTCGCTCGAACCGTCCGAGAAGGGGCAACGCGCGCAGCGCGAATTCCGCGCCCTTCGAGGATGTCGTGCGTTCCACCACGGCCTGCTAGGCTGCCCCCATGCCTCGCCCCCCCAAGCCGGAGCGCCATCCGGACGCCCTGCTCGAGTCGCGCTCGCTCGTGAAGGCCTATCGCCGTCGCCGCGTCGTGGACGGGGTGACCTTCCACGTGTCGGCGGGTGAGATCGTGGGCCTCCTCGGCCCCAACGGTGCCGGAAAGACGACCTCGTTCCGCATGACCGTCGGCCTCGTCAAGCCGGACGCGGGCGAGGTCTGGATGCGCGGCAAGGAGTGCTCGCGCCTGCCGATGTTCAAGCGCGCGCGGCTCGGAATGGGCTATCTGCCCCAGGAGCCGAGCATCTTCCGGCGCATGACCGTGCGCCAGAACGTGATCGCGGTCCTCGAAGCGATGCCCCTCTCGCGCCGGGAGCGGCACGCGCGCGCGGCCGAGATCCTCGACGAGCTGGATCTCGGGCACCTGGCGAGCAACGTCGCGGAGACCCTCTCGGGTGGCGAACGCCGGCGGCTCGAGATCTGCCGCGCCCTGGCCAGCGATCCGTCGATCCTCTTGCTCGACGAACCCTTCGCGGGCGTCGACCCGATCGCGGTCGAGGAGATCCAGACCCTGATCCTCGAGCTCCGCGAGCGCGGGATCGGAATCCTGATCACGGACCACAACGTCCGCGAGACGCTCCAGAGCACCGACCGCGCGTACATCATCCACCAGGGCCAGATCCTGCGCGAAGGCACCGCGGCCGACCTCATCGCCGACCCACGCGTGCGCGAGGTCTACCTCGGCAAGAGCTTCGACGTCCCCGAGACGCGTGGCGTCTCCGTCGAGGAGCAGCGCGAGCTCGGCTAGCGGGTCGAGCGACGAGCCCCATCTCGCGGTTGTCGGGCGCGCGCGGCACCGATAGGATGTTCGGCCTTTTCGCCAGGATGCCCCCGGCGAACTCGTTCGCAGCGGGACCGCTCCCGCCCCTCACCGATCCCCCCCCGGGGCGGTGGCCGGCCCTTTCAGGTTTCGGAACATGAATATCGTCGCATGCATGAAGCGAGTCCCGACGACGGAGCTCGTGGCCAAGGTCGGCGCCGACGGAAAGCACCTCGACGCGTCCGGCGTCCAGTACATGGTCTCGTTCTACGACGAAATCGCCGTCGAAGAGGCGGTCAAGACCAAGGAGAAGCACGGCGGTGAGGTCACCGTGCTCACGCTCGGCCCGTCCGACGCCGCGAAGGAGCTGCGCGAGTGCCTCGCCAAGGGCGCGGACAAGGGCGTGATCCTGACCGACGACAGCTGGTCGGACCGCGACGCGCACAGCACGGCCGAGGCGTTGAAGGCCAAGATCGAAGAGCTGGGCGCCGACGTCGTGTTCTGCGGCCGCGTCGCCACCGACCGCGACAGCGCGTCGGTCGGTCCGATGCTCGCGACCATGCTCGGCTGGGCCTGCGTGACCGACGTCGTCGAGCTCGACCTCGAGGCGGACAAGGGCACGGCCAAGCGCGAAGCGGACGGCGGCATCGAGACCTACGCGTTCGCGCTGCCCGCGGTGATCACGTGCCAGAAGGACCTGAACGAGCCGCGCTACGCCGGCCTCAAGGGAATCATGGCCGCGAAGAAGAAGCCGATCGACGAGTCGCCGGCCCCGGCCGCTTCGAACCAAGCCGAAGTCCTCGCGCTCGAGCTGCCGCCGGCACGTCCGGACGGTCGCATCCTCGGCGAAGGCGCCGCCGCCGTCCCCGCGTTGATCGACGCGCTCCGCAACGAAGCCAAGGTCCTGTAGCAGGACTCCAAACAGAAGCACACTCATGTCCACCATCGTTGTTTTCGTCGAGCACGCTGACGGCTCCGTCAAACGCGCCAGCCTCGAAGCCCTCGGAGCCGCGCGCGCCGCTTCGAATCAAGTGATCGCGGTCCTCTGTGGCGACGGAGCCAAGGCCGCCGCCGCCGGAGCGAACGGCGCGTCGAAGGCCGTCGTCCTAGGCGGCGCCAGCACGAGCCCCGACGCGGTCGCCCAGGCGATCGCCGCCGTCGCCACCGACTCGAACGCGAAGGCGTTCGTGGCCTCGGCGACGTCGAGCGGCCGCGACCTGGCGCCGCGCGTCGCCGCCAACCTCGAGTCCACGCTGCTCAGCGACTGCGTCGAGTTCACGGCCGACGGCGACGCCTTCACGGTCAAGCGCCCGTGGCTCGCCGGCAAGCTGATCGCCACGATGCGCTCGAACGCGAAGGTCGCGTGCGCGACGCTGCGCCGCAACGCGTTCGCGCCCTCGGACGCGGACGGCCCGGGCGAGATCGTCGACGGCGCCGACGTTGGCGCAGGCAAGGCGACGCTCACCGGCATCGAAGCGAAGCAGGGCGGCGCGATCGACGTCGCCGAAGCCCCGGTCGTCGTCTCCGGCGGCCGCGGCATGAAAGAGCCCGAGCACTTCGCCCTGATCGAAGGCCTCGCCGCCGCCTTCGGCAACGCCGCCGTCGGTGCGAGCCGCGCCGTCGTCGACGCCGGCTGGCGCCCGCACTCCGAGCAGGTCGGCCAAACCGGCAAGACCGTCGCCCCGCAGCTCTACATCGCGATCGGTATCTCGGGCGCGATCCAACACCTCGCGGGCATGAAGACCTCGAAGGTGATCGTCGCGATCAACAAGGACGCCGAGGCGCCGATCTTCAAGGTCGCGGACTACGGCATCGTCGGCGATGCGTTCGAGATCGTTCCGGCGCTCACGGAAGAGATCAAGCGGATCAAGGCCGAGGGGTAGGGAACGGTGTCGTTCCGGCGATCGCATCGCGGGGGGACGTTCCGAACGTGCTCCTGTGCGCTGGTGGAAGTTCCAGGGAC
Organism: Planctomycetota bacterium; assembly: GCA_029259605.1. Lineage (GTDB taxonomy): Bacteria > Planctomycetota > UBA1135 > UBA1135 > OFTM281. Next base: position 14,285 of record JAJDEV010000005.1, read on the forward strand.
GGGGAGTTGTTGACGCTCCTCTGATCGTGACGGTCCGGGTGGTTCCGGCGATCGAATCGCAGAGGGAAGTTCCGAACGCGTTCCTCTCCTCTGTTGGAAGTCCTGGGGACGGGGAGTTGTTGACGTTCCTCTGATCGTGACGGTCCGGGTGGTTCCGCCGATCGAATCGCAGAGGGAAGTTCCGAACGCGTTCCTCTCCTCCGTTGGATCTCTCAGAGGCGGGGAGTCGTTGACGTTCTCTATCGATTCACGCGCAGCGCTTCGCGCTGCTGCGGCACAGGCTCGCTTCGCTCGCGTGCCGCGGTTCGCAACGGCCCAGGGGTTTACACGGCAGCTCTACGGTCTTCGGAACGGGCGATGAGACGTTCGGGGGCTTGTCACCGGAGTGCGGCGGGCTGGTTGCGCGCGGGGCGCCGCGAAGCGGCGCGTGCCGTGCAGCGGCGCGATAGCGCCGCGCTAAATGGTGGGGACGTGCCCGAGTCCCCGAACCGGACATTGTTGCCGTTGGGAGTGCCGGAGACCGGCACATGCCGTTGCGCCGACGACCAGCTCGTACGGGAGCGCGCCGCCATGGGAGCGCGCGCGGGCGGTCACGCCCGCGCGTCGTGCGGCGGGCGCGAAAGCGCGGGAGCGACCGCGCCGGGCGAAGACCGTGTGCGCTGCGGACAACACCGGATGCGGATCCATTGTGTTGCCCCGAGTCGACGCACCGTGCTCCCGCATCACGCGCCAGGCTTCGCCTGAGCGCGCGCGCTCCCGTACGAGCTGGTCGCTCGCGCAACGGCAGGTGTCGGTCTCCGGCACTTCCAACGGCGACAACGTCGGGTTCGAGGACTCGGGCACGTCTGCAACACGGGCTCGCTGCGCTCGCGTGTTGCGGACGCGCTCAGCGGCCGTCGAGTTCGGTCGGGTCGTATTCTTCGACGACGCGGTCGTCGACGCGGCTCGGGAACGGCGGCTGGGGTTCGTCGACGTCGATGCGCTCCACATCGATGCGCACCGCGTCGGCGGGCAGGTCTTCGACCGGCCGCGGCTCGCTCGTGCCGCGCACCAGCTCGAGGAGTCGGGCGGTCTTGGCCTCGAGCTCCTCGTTCGATGCGCGCACTTCGTCGCGGAGTTCGTTCAGGCCGGACGCGGCCTTCTCGAGCGCGGAGTTGCGGCGTTGCAGTTCGTCGACTTCGAACTCGAGCGACTCGACACGCTGCTCGCGGGCTTTCAACTCGGTCGTGAGTTGCTGCAGGCGCGAGCGACTGTGGTCGGCGAAGTCGGTCATCTCCTGGGTCGCGCGCGTTTCGATCTCGAGTCGCGCGATCTCCGATTGACGCAGGCGCTCGCGGATCGAGTTGATCTGCTCCTCGTAGGCCGTCTTGACCTCGGCGACGCGTGCTTCGAAGCGCGTTTCGATCTCGCGCGAGTCGCGGGCGACCGCATCGGACGAGCGCTGCTTCTCTTCGAGATCGCGACAGTAGGCTTCGAGCTCGAGGACGCGCGCGGCGCTCTCCGCGAGCTCCTTGGCCGCGCTGCGCTCGACCGCCTCGCGCTTCTGTTCGATGCCTTCGACGAGCGCGTGCATCTCGTCGATTTGCAGCTCGAAGCTCTGCGACGCCTGCTCCAACGCGTCGCGTCGCTCTTCCTCGGCGCGACTGTAGTCGCCGGCCGCGAGCAACGCGGCCTCGAGCTCGGCGATGCGCGCGTCGGCGCGGCTCTTGGCTTCGGCGAGTTCGACGGCCATGCGGTCGCGCTCGTCCTTCTGGAGCTTGGCCTCGTGCCGCAGCTCGACCACTTGGGCCAGGAGCTCCTTGCTGGTTTCGACGAGGCTCTTCTCGTGTTCGAGCACGAGGTGTGCGCGTTCGTCGTGCGCCTCGGTCAAGCGCTGCTCCAAGCGCGCGGCGCGTTCGTCTCCCGCCGTGCGCGCTTGCTCGAGCTCCGCGGAGACCTGCGCGAGGTCCGCGCGCACCGATTCGAGTCCACGGAGTTCGAGCTCGAGCTCCGCGATGCGCACGTCCTGGGCCAGTTCGTGCGCGCTCGGTTCGCTCTCGATCGGAATGTCGTCCGGTACCACGACCTCCACCGGAGCGCTCTCCACGCTCGGCGCGACGTCCGGTACCGGTTCCGGCGTGGCGGTCGCCGGCAGCACGTGCGGCATCGGAACCGCGGTCGCGTTGCCCGCGAGCTTCGGGTCGAGGAACTCGAACTGCTTCGTGAGCAGCATCGAGTGATCGTGCAACTGCTCCTGCAGAGCCGCGAACACCGCGCGAGACTCGGCCAGCGCCTCCTCGAGTCGCTGCATCTCCGGGCGCGCGTTGTCGAGGTGCGTCTTCAGGCCGCGGACGTCGGCGATGTCCTCGGTCAGCTCGTGGTGGACGCCTTGGATCTTGCGGCTCGCCAGAACGATCCGACGGCGCCACTCGCGTTCCTCGATGGCGTTCGAACGACGTTCACGTCGACCTTCGACGACGTCCTTCGCGAGCGAGCGAGGCGAAAACAGATTGCTGATCCAGCGTTTCACGAGAACGCTCGCCGGACGTGCGTCGGGTATGCCTACTCGACGCGGACAAGGAGTCCGGTGGATGGTGAGCGCTCTCCTGTCTCGGACGTTCGGAGAGCCGAGGCGCAGACAACTTCGACGTTCTCTCGCGCAACGCTCCCGCGGCGCACCGAACCAGGAAGTCCTTTCCCGACGGCCGACGCACGACGCCACGATCGTGGAGTCGAAGAGCGCGTCGGGGTCGGACTCGCGTTCCGCCCAAGCGGCGGACCTCCCCCACCACCCACGTGTCGCCATCGCGCGTCGCGTCGCGATTCGTCATCGGGTCACAGTCCCACGGTGAGACGGTCGAGATATGGTGTAGGGGGGTATACTACTCGCATGGCCGCACACTTTCAGCGCGATCGCCGCCGGCTCGTGTCCCGCGTGAACCGGCTCGTCGGCCAACTCGAGGCGGTGCGCACGCTGCTCGAGCAGGACGGTGAGGACGAGAAGCGTTGCTACGAGGTCATGCGCCAGCTCGCTTCGATCAAGGGCGCGACGCGCGGGCTGATGTCCGCGTACATGGAAGGCTTCGTGCGCGACCATGTGAAGATGGCGGCCGAGCGGGGTGAGCTCGACGCGTTCGCGGACGACTTGCTCGACGTCGTCCGCTCGTTCCAGAACTGACCGCATGGACTCCTCGATCCAAACGCGCGCGCCGCACGACTGTCGGACGTATCACGCGCCCGTCGGCGGCGCGGGGCATTCGCACGCGCACGCGCACGAGCCGAGCCACCTGCATCCCGCGCCGCACACGCACTCGGTCGGCGGCGTCGATGGGCACCGTCCGAAGCAACGCCGCGCGCTCGCGTGGTCGATGGTGCTCACCGTCGTCACGATGTTCGGCGAAGCGATCGCCGGCGTCCTGACCGGCAGCCTGATGCTGCTGTCGGACGCCGTTCACATGTTGAGTCACTCGATCGCGCTCGGCGTCAGCTACCTCGCGATCTGGATGGCTTCGCGCCCGCGCACGTCGCGTTCGCACTACGGCCTGTTTCGCGCGGAGATCCTCGCCTCCTTGCTGAACGGGCTCGGGCTCTTGGTCCTGACCGGCTGGATCGTGTGGGAGGCGATCGAGCGCTTCTCCTCGCCCGTCGACGTCCTCGGGCCCGAGATGATCGGCGTCGCGATCGTCGGGCTCGTCGTCAACATCGTCACCGCGTGGTTGCTCGCGCGCTCCGGCGCCGAGGACCTGAACACGAGGAGCGCGCTGCTGCACATGATGGGCGACCTCTTCTCGTCGATCGTCATCGTGATCGGCGGCGTGGTGCTCATGCAGACGGGGTGGACCTGGCTCGATCCTGCGCTCAGCCTCGTCGTCGCGCTGGTCATCCTGTGGTGGGGCGTCGGCCTTCTCAGGAGTTCGTGCAGCATCCTCCTCGAGCGCGCGCCGGAGGGCGTCGAACCCGAGGACGTACTCAGCGCGATTCGCGGCGAAACGGGCGTGCGCGACGTGCACGACCTCCACGTTTGGGAGATCACGAGCGGCTACGTCTGCCTCACCGCACACGTGGTCATCGACGACGCGCGACTCTCCGAGGTCGCGGGCCTGCGCGAGACGATCTGCGACCTCCTGTGGTCGCGTTTCCGCGTCGCGCACGTGACGCTGCAAATGGAGCCCGTCGCGAACTGACGGCAGAACGGGCGGCCCACGCCCGCGTCCCCCGACTCGGGGCTTCCTCCCGGCCATCGGTTTCTCGAAGATGGCGCGAGGTGACCCCCTCATGAAGACCTGGCCGGCGCGCCTCGCGACAAGCGTGTTCCTGAGCGTGCTCCTGCATGCGGTCCCGTCCGCGCAGGACGATCCACCCGCCGCCGACCTCACGGTGGAAGCCGGGCAGCAGGGCATCGATCGGGCGGACGCGCAGAAGCGCATCGCCGAGCTCGAGAGTTCGAGCGACATGGACGAGGCGTCGCGCACGCGCCTGATCGAGACGTACAAGCAGATCGACCTGTGGCTCGAGAAGGAGGCCGCGTACACGGCGCGCATGGACGCGTTCCGCGCCGCGGTCGAGGCAGCGCCGGACGAAACGACGCGCGCGCACGCCGAGCTCGCCGAGCACAAGTCGGAACCGCGAACGATCGCGACGCCCGATCCGGGGTCCACCGCGGAGGAGGTCGACCAAAGGCTCGCCCAAGTGCGCGCCGAAGTGACGCGCTTGCGCTCGCTGTTCGCCGACATCGATCGGAACTTGGCCGACGAGCGTGTGCGCCGGACATCCGCCGAAGAGGAGCAGTCCGCTGCGCGCTCCGATCTCGAGAACACGCAACGCGACCTCGACGCCGCAGCCCCCGAGCCCGACGCGCCCGAGGCGACGCTCGCGGATCGCTGGCACCTTATCGCGCGCGAACGCGCGCGTTCGGCCGAGGTCGCGATGCTCGAGCAGGAGATGCTCAGCCAGCCGACGCGAACCGCACTGCTCGAATCCCAGCGCGAACTGCTCGCGCTCCGGATCGCGGACGCAGAGGCGCGCGCGGGTGAGCTCGAGGAATGGGTCCGGCGCCTGCGCCAGACAGAGGCCGATCGCGCGAACCGGGAGGCGGCACGTCTGCGGCGGGACGCGATCGGCAAGCACGAGCTGATCGTCAAGGTCGCGGAGGAGATCGCCGGAACGTCGAACGCGACGCAGAAGCTGCTGGTCGACATCGACGGGCTGCGCTCGGCGCTCGCGCGCATCGAGACGCTGAAGGCCACGACCGAGGAGAACCTGCGTGAGACCAAGAACGCGCTCGACCTCGGCATCGAGCAATCGCTCGGAACGGCGTTGCTCGAGCAACGCCGCAAACTGCCCACCGCGCGCTCGATCGAGCAACCCTCCGCCGATCGCTCGAGCCGCGCGATGGAGGAGCGCTACCGGCTCTTCATCGACGAGCGCGAGATCAAGGCGCTGTCCGATCCCGACCGCGTCATCGACCAGATGTTGAGCCCGCTCCCGTCGTCGAGCCTCGGCGACGACGACCGCGCCGCGCTACGCATCGAGCTCGAAGCGTTGCTCGCGACGAAGGCCGAGCACCTGCAGCTGCTGCAGAAGGCGCGCGCCGACTATCTGAGCGCGATCGGCGACCTCGAGGCGCGAGAGGCGGCGCTGCTCTCGCGCGCGCGTGAGCTCGCCGACATCCTCGACGAGCGCCTGCTGTGGATTCGGAACGCACGGCCGTTCGGAACCAAGGCGCTCGGACGCCTGCAGGATGACGTGACGTGGCTCGCATCGTCCGCGCTTTGGGGCCCGGTCGTCGAAGTCGCGATGCGGGACGCGCGCGACTCGGCGACGGGCTACGCGCTCGCGACGATCCTCATCCTGGGGCTCTGGGCATCGCGGCGACGCATGCGCGCGCGTGTCGACAGCGTCGCCGAGCGCGTGGGCCGGGTCCGCACGGACAGCATCGTGCTCACCGTCGAAGCGTTGGGGCTCCTGATCCTGCACACGGTTCCGCTCCCCACCGCGATCGCGCTGCTCGGTTGGCGCCTGATGCACGAGGCCGAACCGCTCGAAGAAACCGCGAAGGCGGTCGGCGCCGGGCTCGTGACGGTCGCGTGCATCGCCTTCGTCTTCCAGCTGCTGCGCCAGCTGTGTCGCGCGCAGGGCATCGCGCGCGCGCACTTTCGCTGGGACGAGCGTACGGACCGGTTGATTCGGGCGCAGTTCCTGTGGTGCCTGCCGATCGCGCTCGTGACGGGCTTCCTCGTCGCGCTGACCGAGTCGCAACCGGACCACCTGCGGCGCCACAGCCTCGGGCGACTGGCGTTCATCGTGTTGATGGTCGCGGCCGCCGTCGCTGCCTATCGATTGCTCCATCCGGAGCGCGGGCTGTATCCGGCGGGCCGAACGAAACGCGCGGGCTCGGCGCTGTTGCGGCGCACGCGCGCGATCTGGATGCCGCTCGGCGTGGCGCTGCCGATCGCGCTCGCGACCCTCGCGGCGATGGGCTACTACTACGCCGCGCTGCAGCTCGAGCTGCGGCTCAACGAAACGCTGCTGATCATCCTGGCCGGCATCTTCGTCCACGCGTTCCTGCTGCGTTGGCTGTCCGTTTCGCAACGGCGGTTGGCGATGAAGGTCTTCCAGGAGAAGCGCGCTGCGGCCGAGAAAGCGCGCGGCGACGGCGAGCGCGAAGCCGACGCCGAGGGCGTCGTCGAGCCGCCGCCCGAGATCGATGTGATCGAGATCAAGGAGCAGACCCAGGATCTGCTGCACGTCACGATCGGCATCGCGGTGCTCGTCGGATTCTGGTTCGCGTGGGTGGGCGTGATGCCCGCGCTGGGAGTGTTGGACGAATTCACGCTGTGGAACCACACCGCGATCGTCGACGGCGTCGCGACGCAGGTACCCACCACGCTCGCCAACCTCGCACTCGCGCTGTTCTTGATCGGCATCACGATCACGGCGGCGCGCAACATGCCGGGCTTCCTCGAGATCGCGTTGCTCCAGCGCCTTCCGCTCGAGCCCGGCGCGCGCTACGCGACGCGCGCGCTCGTGCTGTACGCGATCGTGTCGACCGGTTTCGTGCTGTCCTTCAACACGATCGGAGTCGGCTGGACGTCGGTCCAGTGGCTCGTCGCCGCGCTGACCGTCGGCCTGGGCTTCGGACTCCAGGAGATCTTCGCCAACTTCGTCTCGGGACTCATCATCCTGATCGAGCGGCCGGTGCGCGTCGGCGACACGGTCACGGTCGCGAACGTCAGCGGCGTGGTCTCTCGCATCCGCATGCGCGCGACGACGATCACCGATTGGAAACGGCGCGAACTCGTCGTGCCCAACAAGTCGTTCATCACGAACGAGCTGATCAACTGGAGCCTGTCCGACCCGATCATGCGCCTCGACTTCCTCGTCGGGATCGCGTATGGCTCGGACACCAAATTGGCACACAGCGTGATACTTCGCATCTGCCGCCAGCATCCGACCGTCCTCGCCCAACCGGAACCCGACGTGTTCTTCACCGGTTTCGGCGACAACTCGCTCAACTTCGAAGCGCGCGTCTTCACGAGCGAGTCGAGCAACACCGCTCGCACGCGCATCCTTCACGACCTCCACATGGCGATCGACCAGGCCTGTCGCGAGAACGCCATCACGATCGCCTTCCCGCAGCGCGACTTGCACTTCAAGTCGAGCGAAGCGGTGCTCAAGGTCCAAGTCGAACCGCCGAGTCGGGACTGAACATGGAACATGAAAGTCTCGACGCGGCGGGGATTGCGTGGCGACTCGGCGCAACGCTCTTCTTCGTCCTCCTGAACGGCTTCTTCGTCGCCGCGGAGTTCGCGCTCGTCAAGGTGCGCGGCGCGCGCATCGAGTTGCTCGTCAGCGAAGGACGGCGCGGCGCGCGCGCGGTGCGCCACATGCAAGGGCACCTCGACCACTACCTGTCCGCGTGCCAGCTCGGCATCACGATCGCCAGCCTGATCTTGGGCGCGCTCGGCGAACCGGCCGTGTCCGTGCTCTTGGTCGCGGGGTTCGAGAAGGCCGGCGTCGTCGTGTCGCCCGAGGCGACGTGGGTTCCGATCGTTTCGATCGGCATCGCGTTCGCGGTGATCACGACGCTGCACATGACGATCGGTGAGCAGGCGCCGAAGATGTGGGCGATCCGGCGCGCGGAGCGCGTGGCGATCGGCACGGCGCCGACGCTGCGGCTCTTCGCGTGGGTGCTCACGCCGTTCATCGCGACGCTCAACAGGATCTCGAACGCGCTGCTGGGCCTGATCGGCCTCCCGAACGATGGGCATCACGAGGAGGTGCACGACGCCGAGGAGATTCGCAGCATCCTGTCGCTCTCCGCCGACGCCGGCCGCATCTCCGAGCGCGCGTACGAGATCACCGAGAACGTGTTCCGCATGGCGCAGCTCGAGGTGCGCCACATCCTCGTCCCGCGCACCGAGATCGAACTGCTCTCGCTCGATCGCCCGCTCGAGGAGAGTCTGGCCAAGGTGCGCGAGAGCGGACACACGCGCTTTCCGGTCTGCGAGAGCGGGCTCGACACCATCGTCGGCTTCCTGCACGGCAAGGACCTCCTGGGCAAAGCGCTCGACGGCGAGGGCGTCGACCTGCGCTCGCTCGCACGCGAGGCGCTCTTCGTCCCCGACACGATGTCGGTCTCGAACTTCCTCACGGAACTCCAAAGGCGCCAAGCGCAGTTCGCGGCCGTCGTCGACGAGCGCGGTACGGTGATCGGCTTCGCGTACCGCGAGGACGTCCTCGAGGAGGTCGTCGGACCCCTCGGCGACGAGTTCGACGATCCCGAGTACGAGCTCCAAGAGGTCGAGCCCGGCGTCTTCGAGGCGCGCGGCCGCCTGCCCCTGCCCGAGATTTTCGACCGCCTCGACTTCGAACTCGCCGACGGCGAACGCGAAGAGGAGGACACGCTCGGCGGACACGTCACGGCGCGCCTCGGACGGATCGCCCGCGTCGGCGACTCGGTGCCGATGGGGCCCTACCGCGTCGAGGTTCTGGAAGCGTCGCCGCGGCGCATCGAGCGCGTGCGCATCGAACGCGCGCCGACCGAAGCGCCGCCCGAAGACGCGAGCTGACCCGTCGACTCTCGGACGGAACGCCGTATGTGCGAGGAGTGTGAGTCTCGGAACGAACGACCCCGTGGCGACCGCAACGCTTCGCATTCGGCGAGCGGGCCGGATCGCGTGATGGAACGGAAACGACGGCGAGCCATCACGCGCGCTCCGCACACCGTCCCCCACGAGCTCCAACCATGACGACGTTCCCTGATGTCGGCGCGCGAGCCCTGCTCGTTCCCCTCGTTCTCGCCACACTCGCCGGCACGGCGCGCGCGCAGGACACGCAACCCGCGAGCAGCGCCGTCGCCTCCGAGCGGCGCGCCGCCGCGATCTCGATCGCCGAGCGCTACGCGGCGCATCGCTGGACGGCGTCCGAAACGAACCGCCTCCACGGCCCGGACCTGCACGGCGTCCACGTCGACACACCCGATCAGGCGTACGTGTCCACCGGCTGGACCGCGGGCAGCGAGTACGTCGGCGTGCCCTACGCCTGGGGAGGGTCTAGCACCCTCGACGAGTTCGACGCCGGAATCGCGCGCGGCTTTCCTGCGGGACACCTCCCCAAGGGGCGCGGATCGGCCGGGAGCGGCGTTGCCGTGGGCGTCGATTGCTCAGGACTCATCACCCGCTGTTGGGATCTGCCCGTGAAGCAATCGACCGCGACGCTTCCCGCGCTCTGCTACGAACTCGCGAGTTACGACGAGCTCGAGCCCGGCGACGCGATCAACCGACCGAGCGCACACGTCATGCTCTTCAAGGAGTGGGCGACGCCCGATCGGACACGTGTGCGCGTGATCGAGGCGGTCACGCCGCGCGTCAAGGAGAGCGAGCACGCCGTCGCCGACCTCATCGCGAGCGGCTTCTCGCCGTTGCGCTATCGCCCGCTCGACGCGCGTTGGGCGAACGAGTCCGTCGCCTTCGTCGATCCCACGTTCGAGGTCGAGCGCTCGGTTGCACAGGGCGAGTGGACGTCGTCCGGGCCGTCCGAAGAAATCGCGCGCGCGGATCTTCCCGGCGTGCTCACAGTGGCTCCTCAGGGAGCGTGGATCTCCCTCACCTCGAGCGCGCCCGACGAGCCATTCGAAGCGCACGCCCTCGGCGTCGTGTCGCGCTCCGAAACGGGGGCCGAGCTCCACGCGCGCCGCACGCACGGTTCGTCCGCGATGGACGAGACCACCGGCTTGTCGAGCGACGAGGACCTGCTCCTGCGCTGGCTCCAGCTGCCGTTGCCGGAGGCTCCGCGCGCGAGGCTCGAGCTGCGTGCGCTCGAGCGGCGCCCGGGCAAGTACGCGTATGGCGGACGCACGTTCGAAGCACACGAGTACTGGATCGACTCGCTGCTCACCTTCGACGTCGGGAGCGGACGGACGATTCCGGTGGACGTCGAGATGACCGTCTACGCGAGCGCGGACGTGCCGCTCCTGCAGCTGCTCGCTGCCACTCATCGCGTGACGATCGACTACGGCGACGCCCAGCCCCCGACCGTTGTCGAGGGGCGCACGACGTTGCTCGCGTATCGAGACGGTCGCTAGCGCGCGCAGCTTGCTAGGCTGCAGCGCACAGTGAGCAGCCCATTGGAAGCCCGTCCCCGCCCCGCCGTCGGACCGGCGTGGCCTGCGCTCCGCTGGTTGCTGCCGGCCGCCGCGCTCGTCTTCCAGCTGACGACCTACGCCGGCTACGGGTTCTTTCGCGACGAGCTCTACTACCTCGCGAACGGCCGCCATCTCGACTTCGGGTATGTCGACCACCCACCGCTGATCGGTCTCGTCGCGGCGGCGATCCGGACGCTGCTCGGCGAGTCGCTGTTCGCCGTGCGTATCTTCCCCGCGTTGTGCGGTGCGGCCGTCGTCGCGGTCACGGTCGAGCTCGCGCGCGTGCTCGGGGGCGGCAGGTTCGCGCAGCTGCTCGCGGGCATCGCCGCGTTCGGCGCGCCGCTCTTCATCGGGCACTTCGGCTTCCTGTCGCTCAACGCGTTCGACGTCCTGGTCTGGGCGATCGTCTGGCTCCTGACCGCGCGCGTTCTGCGTGGCGAGGACGAGCGATTGTGGATCTGGATCGGCGTCGCGTGCGGAGTCGGACTCGAGAACAAGATCAGCGTGCTGTTCCTCGGGCTCGGAATCGTCGTCGGGCTGCTCGCGTGCGGACGCGTCGGGCACCTGCGCTCGCGCTGGCCGTGGCTCGGCGCGAGCGTCGCGCTCCTGATCTTCCTGCCCCACGTCCTTTGGCAAGTGGCGCACGACTGGCCGACCGCCGAGTTCATCGCGAACGCGCGCGCGAACAAGATGCTGCCCCACGCGCCGCTCGACTTCCTCTCCGCGCAGGTGGAGATGATGGGACCGCTCGCCCTGCCGGTTTGGTGCGGCGGACTCGTGTTCCTGCTCGCCGCGCCGTCACGCCGCGTGTTCCGCCCGCTCGGCTGGGCCTTCGTCGCGGTGACGGTCGTGATGATCGCGCAGAAGGGCAAGCCCTATTACCTCGGCCCCGGGTTCACGCTGCTGTTCGCGGCGGGCGGCGTCGCGTGGGAGCGCTGGAGCGCGACGTTCGCGACGCGCACCGTGCGCGCCTCGCTGCTTGCCGTCGTCGTGTTCGGCACCGTCGTCGCGCTTCCGCTCGCCAAACCGATCCTCTCGGTCGACGCGTACCTGCGCTACGCCGAGCGACTCGGCGTCGGCCCGTCGACGGACGAGCGCAAGGAACTCGGACGCCTGCCGCAGTTCTTCGCGGACATGCGCGGCTGGCGCGAGCTCGCCGAGACCGTCGCCAGCGTGCACGCGCAGCTGCCCCCCGAGGACCAACGTCGCGCGCGCGTGTTCGCGACCAACTACGGTCAGGCGGGCGCGATCGACCTCTTCGGTCCCGCCCTCGGGCTCGCGCCTTCGATCTGCGGGCACAACAGCTACTACCTCTGGGGGCCGGGCGACTGGGACGGCGCCGTGTTGCTCGTCATCGGGACCGACGGGGAGGTGCTGAAGCAGGCCTTCAAAACGGTCGAGTTCGGAGCGCTCTACTCGTTCCCCGACTGCATGCCGTACGAGAACAACAAGTCGATCTGGATCGCCCGCGACATGATCGTGCCGATGGAAGCGTTCTGGAGCCGGGTCAAGAACTACGATTGAGGCGGAATCCGCGCGCCAAGGGACTCGGCCGACGCTAACGTGCCGCGCCTCGACGCGATCTATCACGGTCCTTCGGGTCCCCATGAACGACGACTCCGGGAGCGAACGGCTCCTCTCCTTCGAGATCCAGCGTCAACCCGACGACACGACGTGCGGGGCGACGTGCTTGCACGCGCTCTACCGACACTTCGGGGACGAGCTCCCGTTCGCCGACGTCGTCGCGGAAGTGCCGACGCTCACGGACGGCGGGACGTTGGGCGTGCTGCTCGCGACGCACGCGCTCGAGCGTGGATACGAGGCGAAGATCTACACGTGGAATCTCAGCCTGTTCGACCCGACCTGGTTCGAGCTGCCGGCTGCCGAGATGCGCGCGAAGCTCCTGGCTCGCGCCGCCGCGCGTGAGGACAAGAAGCTGCGTGTCGCCGCCAACGCGTACGCGGAGTTCATCCGACTCGGAGGAAAGGTCGCCCTGCGCGAGCTCTCGCCGACCCTTCTGCGGTCGTACCTGAAGCGGCGCTTGCCGTTGCTCGTCGGCTTGTCGGCGACGTTCCTCTACCGCTCCGAGCGCGAGCGCTCGCACGACGACGAGCCCGACGACGTCCACGGCGACCCGGTCGGACACTTCACGGTGCTGACCGGTTACACGTCGAAGTCGCGCGAGGTGTACGTCACGGACCCGCTCTACCCGAATCCGCTCTCGAGCGTGCACACGTATCCGGTGGCCATCGATCGCGTCGTCGGTGCCATCTACCTCGGCGTCTTGACCTACGACGCCAACCTGATCGTCTTGCAACCGAAGGGCTGAGGCCCGAGTCGAACCATGCGCACGATCGTCGTTGTGAGCAAACCTGGCGACTGGCCGCTCGAGATACCGGGCGTCGAAGTCGTGCTCGAGCGCGACTACCTGACCGATCCCGCGTGGCTCGAGGAGCGCGGCGTGCGGATGTTCAACCTGTCGCGTTCGTATCGCTATCAGACGGCCGGATACTACGTCTCGCTCCTGGCTGCGGCGCGGCGTCATCGTCCGTTCCCGGACCTGATGACCGTGCTGAACATGAAGAACCGCTCGCTCGTCCGCACGGTCGACGAGGACATCGACGCGGTCATTCAGAAGAGCCTCACGGGGATTCGCTCGGCGCGCTTCGAGTTGAGCGTGTACTTCGGCAGCAACCTGGCCAAGCGGCACGCGCGGCTCGCGAAGGAGCTCTTCGCACGCTTTCCCGCGCCGCTGTTTCGCGCGGTCTTCCAGCGCGGCGATCGTTGGCGCCTGACGAGCATCGCACCGATCGCGTTCCACGACGTGCCGGCGGCTCACGTCGACGCGCTGCACGCGGCGGCCAAAGCCTACTTCGGACGCGCGCGGTATCGCGTCCCCACGCGCCGCGCATCGCGCTTCGACCTGGCCATCCTCGTCGACCCGAACGAGGAGCTGGCGCCGTCGAACCCGAAGGCGCTCGAGCGCTTCCGCGCCGCCGCCACGAACTTCGGCTTCGGCGTCGAGATGATCGGGCGCGACGACTTCGGTCGCCTCAGCGAGTTCGACGCGCTCTTCATTCGCGAGACGACGGCCGTCAACCACCACACGTTCCGCTTCGCGCACCGCGCCGAGACCGAGGGGCTGGTCGTCATCGACGATCCGCAGTCGATCCTGCGCTGCACGAACAAGGTCTACCAGGCCGAGACCTTCGCACTGAACGGAGTCGCGACGCCGCGCACGTGGATCACCGATCGCATCGATGCCGACGAGGTCGAGGCGCGCATCGGCTTTCCGTGCGTGCTCAAGGTGCCGGACAGCGCGTTCTCCCAGGGCGTCGTCAAGTGCAAGGACGCGGACGAGCTGCGCGTCGTCGGCGCGCGCATCCTCGAGGACACCGAGCTGCTCCTCGTCCAGGAGTTCATGCCCTCCGACTTCGACTGGCGCATCGGCATCTTCGGCGGCGAAGCGCTCTACGCGTGCCGCTACCTGATGGCGCGCGGTCACTGGCAGATCGTCAAGAAGGGCGACAGCGGGCGCTATCACTATGGACGGACCGAGTGTCTGCCAGTCGAGGACGCGCCCGCGAAGGTCGTCAAGACCGCGCTGCGCGCCGCGGCGACGATCGGCGACGGGCTGTACGGCGTCGACCTCAAGCAGATCGGCGGACAGGTGGTCGTGGTCGAGGTGAACGACAACCCGAACATCGACGCGGGCAGCGAGGACATCGTGCTCAAGAAGTCGCTCTACGAGAAGATCATGGCCGGCTTCCTCGCGCGCGTGGAACAGAAGAAGAGTGCCGCGCGCTGACGCGCCGAGATCATCCATGGAACGCACCCTCTCCCTCTTCGAAGCGGTCGGCATCGAGATCGAATCGATGATCGTCGACGCGCAGACGCTGGACGTCCGATCGATCGCGGACGAGGTCCTGCGCGAGTGCGCCGGCGCCGACGAATGGACCGAGGACTTCGACGACGGCAAGATCGCGTGGTCGAACGAGCTCGTCACGCACGTGATCGAGCTGAAGACGAACGGGCCCGCGCCGTCGTTCCACGACATGGCGGGCGACTTCCGCTCGAGCGCCGCGCGCCTGGCAACCGCGCTCGACGCACACGGTGCGCGCCTCATGCCGACCGGCATGCACCCGTGGATGGAGCCGGCGCGCGAGACGCGCCTCTGGCCGCACGAGACCGGCCCGATCTACCGCGCCTACGACCGGCTGTTCGACTGCCGCCGCCACGGCTTCGCCAACCTGCAGAGCGTGCACGTCAACCTGCCGTTCTCGGGCGAGGACGAGTTCGCGCGCCTCATGGCGGCCGTGCGCATCGTGCTCCCGCTCATCCCCGCGCTCGCCGCGAGCACGCCGATCGTCGAAGGACGCGCCACCGGCAAACTCGACAGCCGGCTCGACGTCTATCGCACGAACTCGCAGCGCACGCCGTCGATGACGGGGAGCGTGATCCCCGAGCCGATCTACACCTTCGACGCGTATCGCGAGCGCGTGCTCATGCCGATCGATCGCGAGCTCGAGGCGCTCGGCGCGGATCCGGTGCTGCGCGGCGGGCAGGAGTGGACCAACGCGCGCGGCGCGATCGCGCGCTTCGATCGCATGGCGGTCGAGATTCGCCTCATCGACGCGCAGGAGTGTGCGCGCGCGGACATCGCGATCGCGGCGGCGGTGACGGCGCTCGTGCGCGACCTCGTCGAGGAGCGCGGCACGAAACACGACGCACAACGCGCCGTGCCGACCGACGAACTGCGCATGCTCCTCGAGCGCACGATCGACCGCGGTCCGGCGACGACGCTCGACGACCCGGCGTACGCCGCGCTCTTCGGTTCGCGCGCCGCGAAGGCGACGACCGTCGGCGAGCTCCTGAAGCGTGTCGTCGAGCGTTCGATGAGGGACACGCCCGAACTCGAGCAGCCGCTCGCCCTGATCCTCGACGAGGGCACGCTGGCCGAGCGCATCGTCGCCGCCACGGGACCCGACCCGACGCGCGAGACGCTGCGCGCCGTCTACGCGACGCTGTGCGACTCGCTGGCGAGCGGCGAGTCCTTCCGCCCGTGAAGCTCGACCTCGTGTTGTCGTGCGAGCACGGCGGCAACCGCGTCCCCGCGCGGTACGCGGCGCACTTCCGCGGCGCGGCAAAGGAGCTCGACAGCCACGCTGGCTGGGACCCGGGCGCGGCGACGCTCGCGCGCCAACTCGCGCGCACGCTGCACGCGCCGCTCGTGCTGACGACAACGACGCGCCTGCTCGTCGACGCCAACCGCTCCGCGGACAACCCGAACGTCTTCTCGCGCTGGACGCGCGACCTGCCACAGGACGAGCGCGAGCGCGTCCTCGCGGCGCACTGGCGCCCGCACCGCGACGCCGTCGCGCACGAGGTCGAGCGCCGCACGCGCGCGCAACGCACCGTCCTGCACCTCTCGGTGCACTCGTTCACGCCGCGCTGGAAGGGCGAGGTGCGCGACGTCGACATCGGCCTCCTGTACGACCCGGCGCGGGCGAAGGAGCGCGCGTTCGTCGCGCGATGGGCGCGCGCGATCGCGAACGAGGAGCCCGAACTGCGCGTGCGCAAGAACCGTCCGTACCGCGGCACGTCGGACGGCCTGACCACGAGCCTGCGCGAACGCTTCGGGGCGAGCCGCTACTTGGGAATCGAGCTCGAGGTGTCGCAGCGCTTCACGCGAGGCGACGCGCGCCGCTGGACGACGCTACGGCGCGCGCTCGTGCGTTCCGTGCGCGAAACGCTCGCGGGCTGAGTTCGGGCTCGGCCGACAGACGCGGAAGTTCGGATTCTTGGCAGTCGCGCCGACGCGCTGTCGCCCTGGAGAGCACTCGGCTCGATTCCGGTCGAGTAGAATCCGCGCGGCGCCGGATCGCCCATGAGCTCGAACCCGAACCCAAGCCCCGAACGCTTCCATCGCGTGCGCGCGCTCTTCGAAGAGGTGTGCGAGCTCGGCGTCGCCGAGCGCGGCGCGCGGCTCGACGCCGAGTGCGCGGACGACCGCGAACTGCGCGCCGAGGTCGAAGCGCTACTGCGCCACGAGGAGAGCGGGCTCGATGTCGACAGCGGGCCGATCTCGCGCTTCCTCGCCGATCGCGTCGGCGCCGAGTCGACGCGCTTCGTCCTGCCCGGCTTCGAGGTGCTCGACCTGCTCGGCGCCGGCGGCATGGGCATCGTGTACGAGGCGCGGCAGACGAGCCCCGATCGCTCCGTCGCGCTCAAGCTCATCCGGCCGGGCTTCCTGACCGAGGAGCTGTTGCGCCGCTTCGAGCACGAGGCGCGCATCCTCGGTTGGCTCAGCCACCCGGGCATCGCGACGGTCTACGAGACCGGTTGCGTCGAGACGCCCCACGGAGTCCAGCCGTACCTCGTGCTCGAGCTCGTGCGCGGCGGCCGCATCGACGAGTACCTGCGCCGCGCCGAACTCGACGTGAACGCGCGCCTGCGGCTGATCGCCGAGACCTGCGACGCCGTGCACCACGCGCATCAGAAGGGCGTCGTTCACCGCGATCTCAAGCCGGCCAACATCCTCGTCACGTCGGACGGCCAACCGAAGGTGCTCGACTTCGGAATCGCGCGCATCACCGACTCGGATCTCGAAGCGACGCGCGGAACGAGCGAGGGCGAGCTGCTCGGAACGCTGCCCTACATGAGCCCCGAGCAGGTGCGCGGCGATCCGGCGGCCATCGACACGAGTACCGACGTGTACGCGCTCGGCGTGCTCGCATACGAGCTCCTGTCCGGCGCGCGGCCGCTCGCGCTCGAGGGACTCGCGCTGCCCGACGCGGTGCGCAGCATCGTCGAGGACGAGCCGACCGAGCTCGGCGTCGTTGTGCGCGCGTTGCGCGGTGACCCGTCGACCATCGTGCACAAGGCGATGGCCAAGGAGAAGGAGCTGCGCTACGCATCCGCCGGTGAGCTCGCGCTCGACATCCGGCGCTATCTCGCGAACGAGCCGATCCTCGCGCTGCCGCCGAGCCGCTCCTATCGGCTGCGCAAGTTCGCGCGCCGCCACCGCGGGTTCCTGGTCGCGATCGCGGTCACGTTCGCGGTGCTGCTCGCGGGCACCATCACGTCGACCGTGCTCTACCTCCGCTCGCAGGAGAACCTCGTGCGCGCGGTCGGCGCGGAGAAGGACGCGGTCACGGCCGCGGATCGTGCGCTCGCTGCCGAGAAGGACGCGCGTGAAGCGGCGAAGCGCGCCGAGCTGAAGGCGGCGCTCGCGAGCGAGGTGACCGACTTCGTCGTCGGCATCTTCCACGTTCCCGATCCGAGCGGGGAAGCGGGCGCGCGCATCACCGCGCTCGAACTGCTGGACCGCGGGCGCGAAGAGATCGGGAACAGGCTCGTCGATCAACCCGACGTGCGCGCCGAGGTCATGCAGGCGCTCGGGCGCGTGTACTTCAACCTCGGCCAGTATGCCGTGTCCGAGCCGATGCTCGAGGAGACCGTACAGGCGCTGCGCGCGTCGGGCGGCGTCGATCCGCTCGAGCTGGCGACCGCGTTGTTCTCGCTCGGCGAAGTGCTGCACTACCGCGGCGAGCTTTCCTCCATCGAGCCGCTCTACACGGAGGCGCTCGAGATCCGCTCCGCGCACCTGGCGCCGAACCACCCGGACGTCGTGCGATCGATCGACATCCTCGGACGCCTGTACCGCGACCTCGGCGGCGACGAGAACCTGGCGCGCGCGCGCGAGCTCGCCGACGACGCGCAGCAGCGGCGCATCGAATCCGGTGCCGACGAGCTCGAGCTTTCGGAAAGCGCGCAGAGCCTCGGCTTCGTCGCGCTCGCGGAGGGCAACCTGAACGAAGCCGAGCGCCTGCTCGGCGACGCGCTCGCCGTTCGACGCGCGCATCCCGAGTGGCGCTACCACGTCCCGGAGCTGATCCACACGGTCGCTTCGATCAAGTCCTGGCGCGGCGACCGGGCGGGCGCCGAGGTGCTCTTCCACGAGTGCATCGACATGAGCCGCGAGGTCTTCGGCGAGGACCACGTGTTCGTCGCGCACGGCCTGGCTGGACTCGCCGACGCGCTCATCGAACAGAGGAAGTTCGAGGAAGCCGAGCTGGCGCTGAACGAGGCGCTCGAGATCGCGGAGCGCGGCGACGAGGGACTGGTCGAGAAGATCCACGGTTCGATGGCGTTCCTGCTCCACGATCTGCGGCGCTTCGACGAGGCCGAAGCCGAGTACCGCACGGTGATCGAGAGCTATCGCGCGCGGCTCGGCGACGGACACTCGTTCGTCGCCGTCGCGCTCAACAACCTCGGCACGCTCTACGTCGACCAAGGCAAGTGGGCCGACGCCGAAGGGGTCTTCCGCGAGTCGATCGAGATCCACCGCGCCGCCGGTGGACATCGCATCGGCATGCCACTGCGCAACCTGGCGAACGCGCTCACGAACCTCGATCGACCGGACGAGGCGGTGCCGTTCGCGCTCGAAGCCGAGGCGCTCGCGCGCAAGCAGTACGGGGCCCTGAGCGCGCGGCATCGCGAGGTCGTGCAGACGCTGATCGCGGCCTACCAGCGGCTCGAGGATCGCGAGGAAGCGGATCGCTGGCGGGCGGAGCTCGCTGGCAAGGGCAGCTAGCCCGGTGAGGAAGGGAAGCGTTGATATGGCGCCGCAGCTGCGTCGATCTCGGTGAAGCCTCATGAATGATCCGGGCTAGGAGCTGCTTGCGCCGAGTTCGCCCAGTACGGACGTAGAGTATGCGTGCGGCGCAACGTCGCTCGCCTCGCGCCCCCCCCCGTACCCAGCGAATCATGAAAGCCATCGGTCTCTCGAAGTACCTGCCCATCGCCGACGACGCCTCGCTCGTCGACATCGAACTCCCGCGACCGGAGGCGCAGGGGCACGACTTGCTGGTTGCGGTCCGCGCGATCTCGGTCAACCCGGTCGACACCAAGGTGCGCGCGCCGAAGGAAGGCACGGAGGACCCGCCTCGCGTTCTGGGTTGGGACGCAGCGGGAGTCGTCGAAGCGGTCGGCGCGGACGTCACGCTGTTCGCTCCCGGCGACGAGGTCTTCTACGCCGGCAGCATCACGCGGCCGGGAACGAACAGCGAGCTGCACCTGGTCGACGAGCGCATCGTCGGGCGCAAGCCGCGCACACTGAACTTCGCCGAGGCGGCGGCACTCCCGCTCACGAGCATCACCGCGTGGGAAGCGCTGTTCGACCGCATGCGCGTGTCCCGCGACGGAGCGTCGGCCGGCAAGTCGCTGCTCGTGCTCGGCGGAGCGGGAGGCGTCGGCTCCATCGCGATCCAGCTCGCCAAGCAAGTCGCGCGTCTGAACGTCATCGCCACGGCGTCGCGCGACGAATCGCGGGCGTGGTGCCTCGAGCTCGGTGCCGACCACGTCGTCAACCACCGCGAGTCCATCCCAGCGCAGCTCGCGGACCTGGGCATGCCGCAGGTCGACTACGCCCTGTGCCTCAACAACACCGACGGACATTGGAAGGCGATGGCCGAGGTCGTCGCGCCCCAGGGGCACATCTGCTCGATCGTCGAGACGGCTGAGCCCGTCGACCTCGAGCCGTTGATGGCGAAGAGCGCGTCCTTTTCGTGGGAGCTCATGTTCACGCGCTCGATGTTCGGCACGCCCGACATGATCGAGCAACACCACCTGCTGAACGAGGTGTCGCGCCTCGTCGACGCGGGCGAGGTGCGCACCACGAGCGCCGAGGTCGTCGGCACGATCGACGCCGCGAACCTCCGCAAGGCCCACGCTCAGGTCGAAACCGGACGCACGATCGGGAAGGTCGTCCTCGAGAACTGGTCCTGACGACGACGTGCTGCAGGTCGTTCCGGAGAGCGCGGCCCACGACAACGGGATGTTCGAGGGGGTCAGGGGCCGATTTGCGCCAATACGGCAAATCGTGGCAGGCGCACGGGGACCATCGTCGCCTCGGGGTTCGAGCGCGGAGCTCTTCGCTCTGCCCGAACCACGAGAGACCCCATGAAGCCTATCCAGCTCCTCCTTGCTCTTCCGCTCCTCGGCGCGCTTCCCGCCGCCCAGACCACGTACACCGTCCCCACCGACTTCTCCGCGATCCAATCCGCGATCAACGCGTCCGTCCACGGGGACACGATCCTCGTCGAGCCCGGCACGTACGACGAGTGGAACATCAAGACGAACGGCAAGCGGATCGTCATCCGTTCGACCGGCGGCGCGGCCGTCACGACGATCGACGGAAACGACAACGACCGCGTCCTCTACTTCACGGGCGGTGAGACGGACGAGACCGTGCTCGATGGCTTCACGATCCGCGACGGCTACGCGCCGCACACGGGCGGAACGGTCGGCGACGGCGGCGGCGGCATCCTCGTCGTCAACGCGTTCCCGACGATTCGGAACTGCGTGATCACGAGCTGCCGCGCGGACTTCGGACAGAGCGGTCCGAACCGCGGCGGGCACGGCGGCGGGCTCTACATCGTCGGCGGCGGACCGCTCATCGAGAACTGCCAGATCACGTCGAACAACGCGGGCGTCGGCGGCGCCGGCAACAACGGCGCGAACGGCAGCAACGGTGGCGTGTTCACTTCCCCCAAGAACGGCAACCCCGGCGGCACCGGTGGCACCGGCGGACGCGGCGGCGGCATCTACATCGAGAACGCGTCGCCGACGATCGTGAACTGCTACATCGCGAACAACCGCGCCGGTCGCGGCGGCACCGGTGGTCGCGGCGGCAACGGAGGCAACGGTTGGGCCGGCGGTGCCGGCGCGAACGGCGGGCGCGGCGGCAACGGCGGTCGCGGCGGCGAAGGTGGCGCGATCTACGTCGCCTCGGGGAGCCCGACGATCGTGAACTCGACGCTCGTCTCCGATTGGCGCGGCGACGGCGGCTCCCCGGGCCAGGGCGGCAACGGCGGCAGCAGCGGCGGTGCGCACGGCGCTCCCGGTTCGATCGGTCCGAACGGAACGGTCGGTGGCATCGCGTCCGGCGCTACGACCGATTTGTTCAACTCGATCTCCTGGAGCCACCAGGGCACGCCGATCACGGGCGCGAACGCGCAGTACTGCAACCTGTCGGTCGCGCGCGCCGGCGCGGGCAACATCTCGGTCTGGCCCGCGCTGTCCGGCTACTCGCCCAACGCCGGCTCGCCCTGCATCGATGCGGGCAACGGCGCGCTCGTCCCGTCGTCGTCGCTCGCGGACCTCGACGGCAACCCGCGCTCGTTCGACGATCCCTTCACGGCCAACACGGGCGCGGGTGATCCGGTTGACATCGGCTGCGCGGAGCGCGTCGGCGCGTACGTCATTCCGTACGGCTGCGGGAACGACGCGGGCAGCCTGACCCTCGCGAGCGGCGCACCGACGCCGGGCGCGACGCTCACGTTCCGCGTCCCGCGCGGCAACGTGCGCCTCGGCGAACGCGCGGCGCTGATCGTCGGAACGGCCGACCTCGCCGGCTGCGGAACCAAGGTCGCCGGCGGCTACCTGCAGATCGACCTGACGCAGCCGTACTCGATCCTGATGAGCGCGCAGCTCGGCGCCCGTACGATCGACCTCGCGCTGCCGATCGACTCCTCCATCGTCGGTACATCGATGTTCGTGCAGGGGTTGTCGATCACCCAGCGGCGCACGCTCGCCGGCTCGGCAGGCGCGGCACCGTCGGCGTGGAAGCTGCACGAATCGATGCACCTCGTCGTCGGCCCCTGATCCCCCTTCAGGCTTCTGTGCGGCGCGTCGGCCTCTCGCTCAGGGGGAGTCCGGCGCGCCTTCTTCGTCGGTGCCCTCGAGCGCCCGCGTCAGCCAAGCGCGCGCGAAGCTCCACTCGCGCGCGACCGTGCGCTCGGAGATACCGAGCGCTTCCGCAGTCTCCGCGACGGACAGCTCGGCGAAAAAGCGGCACTCGACGACCTGCGCGTGACGCGGCGCGAGTTCGCGCAGCTCCTCGAGCGCGCGGTCGAGCTCGACCAGGTCGACGCCCTCGTCCTCGTGTCGCGACTCCGGCTCCGACGTCAGCTCGACGCGCTTCCACGCCCCGCCGCGCTTCACCCGCCCGCGCGCGCGCGCGTGGTCGACGAGGATCTGCCGCATCGCGCGCGCCGCTGCGGCGAGGAAGTGGCGTCGATCCTCGAACCCGTCCGCTTCGCCCTCGAACAGCTTGAGCCACGCCTCGTTGAGCAGCGCCGTCGCCTGCAGCGTGTGGTTCGCGCGCTCGCCGGCCATCTGCCGATCGGCGATGCGATGCAGCTCGTCGTGCAGGAAGCGCAGCAGCTCGCTCGACGCTTCGCCGCCCTGGACGGCGGAAGCGCGTAGGAGGCGCGTCGCGAATCCGGTGCCTTCGTCGCTCGCGTTCGTCACCAGGTCACGTTACGCGCGCGGCTGGATTCGCGCGAGCACCGGATCGCGGAGCCGATCGTTCGGTTGCGTGGTGGGCCGGAGAGCGGAGCCAGCCGCTTCGGGAGCCCCTCACTTCGTCCGCCACTCGAAACGCTCGTCGGCGGTGTCGATCGGCAAGTCGAGCCGACGGAGCGACGTCATGCACATCTCGAGGTCCGCGACCTCCTCGACGTCGTGCGGGTAGTAGAGGTAACCGCACGATGGCGACGCGTAGGACCATGCCAGCTCGAACCGACCGAGGACGACGAGCCCGTTGCTCTCGCCGCTCCCCGAACTCGTCGCCGAGTCCGCGGGATCCAGCACCGTCCCTCCACTTCGCGAGACCCATTCGTACGTCGCGACATCCGGCCGCCCGTGCGTTTGGCTCGTGAACAGAAGCGCTCCCACGCAAGCCCCCTGACGAACCAACACGACTCTTCCGTCGCGCGCGATCTCGGTCGATGGGAACTCCACGCGCACACAAGCGGCGGTCACGGCGAGAAGCAACGCGAGAGCGACCTTCATTCGAAGAGGGCCCACGGCATCAGCCCGTGGGGATCTCAGCTTAGCACCGCGCGCTGAGGACGGGGTCGCCGCGCGCACGCCTCAGAGGCTGTCGATCAGAATCCAAGCGCTGATTGCCGCGATCGCCAGCGCACCGATGCGGAACGCGCGGATCTCACCCGGCGTCGGTTGCGCGATCGTGGCCGAGGCGATGCGCCCGTAGGTCGATGGAAAGAGGGCGTAGACGACGCTCTTGATCGTCATGCCCCAGCCGAACAGCGTGATCATCAGCGCGGGCTGGACGGTCCAATCGTTGTGGCAGAGGACGGTGACGAGTCCGATCGGGAGCGTGGCGATCGCGATCACGAACGGGGCGTACTCGACTCGACCGAGGTCGAGGAAGACCCGGCGCCAGAGGTTCGGGTGCGCCGCGTGGGACACACCGACGACCACGAAGATCGCTGCCATCAATTGGCGCACCAGTAGATGCAGGTCCAATTCGGTCATCGGGGTTTCCATACAGGTCCTGGATCAGAAGAGAGGATGCTCCTTGCCGAGCGTGACAATCAGGAGCTCGGACTCGCTCGGGCGTTCCGAACACTCGAGCACGCTTCCCGCCTGCACGTCTCGCAGCCAGAGCGAGTCGCCGACATCGAGATCGAACGCTCGCGAGTCGCCCGCGACGCGTGCCGTGCATCCGCCCGCGAGCATGTGGACGAACGCGTGCTCGGCGACAAGCGTGGTGCGGTAGTCCCGTGCGCCCGACTTGACGACCTCGATCTCGGCCTGCGCGCGGCCGGTGCGGAGCATGACGTTGAAGTCCGCGATCGGTCCGCATGGGAGCTCCGCGCTCGTCGGCCATCCTCCGTCGAAGCGATAGGGGTCGAGCCGCATCAGTCGCGCAGGCGGCGCGGCGCTCCCGTGATCGAGCAGGAGCTCGTCGCCGACCGTGACGACCAGGATGCGCTCGAAGCCGGGCAGCGCGGAGAACGGGCCCGCCTCGTCGACCGGCGCGTTCGACAGGCGCCAGTCGAAGTCGCCGCGCTCGAAGCTCGCGTTCTCGGGCCAGACCGCGAACTCACGCGTCGTGCCGCGCCCGTTCTTCCACGGCACGCCCCGCACGTCGGCGCTCTTCAGGTGCATCGCTTCCATGGACTTCGTCGTCTCACGTCAGCAACCGGGACTCGCGAGTGGTGGGCCACACTGGACTCGAACCAGTAACTTCCACGCTGTGAACATGGCACTCTACCAATTGAGTTAGTGGCCCACTCGCTTCCTCACAGCAGGAAGGGGACGGAGGGTAGTCGCGGCAGCGTGTCCCGGCAAGAGGCCGCGCGCTATTTGGCGAGGCGTGCCTTGGTGAGTTCGCGCACGCGATTCTCGGCGCGGCGGAGGAGCATGCGGACGGCGTCCTCGGTGCGGCCTTCCATGTGTTCGCCGGCTTCGCGCAGGGTCATGCCGCGGAAGAAGACGAGCGTGATCGCCTTCTTGTGATCGTCCGAGAGATCCTCGAGCGCCTCGTGCAGGATCTCGAACTCCTCGTCGCGTTGCACCTGACGGGTGACGGTCAGCTCCTCGCTCGGCGGGTCGTAGCGGCGACGCTCGCCCTCGCTGTCGGTCGCGCCCTCTTCGACGGAGCGCTCGCGCATCATGTCGCGCTTGCCCGCCGCGTAGTACTCGGCCTTGTCGCGGATCTTGTTGCGCAGGATCATCAGCAGCCAGCGCAGGAGCGAGCCCTCGCCGCGGTACTCGTAGCGCTGGAAGTCGCGCGCCGCCTCGCGGAACGTGGTCTGCGCGAGGTCGTCCGGCTCCTCCTTCGTGCGCAGCTTGGCACCGAGCGTCCGCTGGGCCGTCCGGACCATGCGGTCGTGGTAGCGTCCGAAGAGCTCGTTCAGCGCGTCGGAGTCTCCCCCCTGCGCGCGGTCGACGAGCTCGCGCACGGCGTCGGTGCGCATCTCCTCGGGCAGGGCATCGGGGCGTTCGGCCGGCTGGATGTCTTTGTCGGGTTCCATCGGGGCGGGGTGGGTCTTGGAGCGTTTCGCTCCATGGGCTCGTTCGGATGCAGGCGGCCTACGGAATTCGTCAGGCGCACACGAGTGCGAGTGCAAAAGTCGAACCGTGACCGACACAAACCGGCGGGAGCCCCTTCAGTCTCCCCGAATCCGAGGAGCGCGGGCGAGGAAAACGCTTCTCAGCCGCCGGCGAGCGCCAGGAAGGCCGCTTCGTCCAGGATCGAAACGCCCAGCTCGTCGGCTTTCTTGCGCTTGCTGCCCGCCGCCTCGCCGCAGACCACGAAGTCGGTCTTCGAGGTCACCGACGAGGTCACGCGCGCACCGGCGCCCTCGGCGCGACGCTTGGCCTCGGCGCGCGACAGGTTCTCGAGCGTGCCGGTGAAGACGATCGTCTTGCCCGCGAGCTCACCGTCCGCGGCCGTGGTCGCGGCGGGATAAACGATCTCGACGCCGCCCGCGCTCAGGCGCGCGAGCAGCGTGGCTCCCTCCGGCGAACCGAACCACGCGTGGATCGCGCTCGCCATCTCGGGCCCGATGCCCTCCAGGTCCTCGAGCTCTTCGGTCGTCGCGGCGGCGAGCGCGTCGAGCGACGCGAAGTTCCGCGCCAGCAGACGCGCGGTCGCCGAGCCGACCTCGGGAATCGCGAGCGCGACGAGGAAGCGGTCGAACGGCGCGCGGCGGCGCTCGTCGAGCTGGGCCATCAGGTTGTCGACGCTTTTCTGCCCCCAGCGGTCGAGCTCGATCAGCTTGGCTGCCTCGAGGTGGAACACGTCGGCGGGTGTGGCGAGCATGCCGGCGTCGACGAGCTGCGCGATCAGCTTCTTGCCGAGCCGGTCGATCTCGAGCGCGGTCCGCCCGCACAGGAGCTCCGTACGCCCGACGAGCTGCGGCGGACACGCGAGCCCGTTCGGGCAGAACCAGTACTTGCCCGTCTCGCTCGTCGGCGTCCCGCACGCGGGGCACTCGCTCGGCATCGCGAACGACTCGCCGAAGCGCCAGAGCACGCCGCGGCGCACGTCGTCCTCCGACACGGGGCCGGGCTCGCGCGACGCGTCGATCAGGAGCTCGGCCGGCACGGACGACGACCACTCCGGCGGCTTGCCGCCCTCCAAATCCTTCGCCGCCTTGGCCACGCCCATCACCTGCGGAATCACGTCGCCCGCGCGCTCGATGAACACGCGGTCGCCGATCGTCAAGCCGAGCTTCTCCACGTGGTCGGCGTTGTGGAGCGTCGTGTGCCGCACCGTCACGCCGCCGACCTCGACCGGGTCGACGTGCGCGCGCGGCGTCAACCGCCCGTTCGTCCCCACCATGACCTCGATCGCGCGCAGCGTGCTGGTCGCCTCGACCGGCGCGAATTTGTGCGCGTACTGCCAGCGGTTCGAGCGCGACGTTTGGCCCAGGCGTTCGCGCAGGTCGAGCCGGTCGAGCTTCGCCACGACGCCGTCCATGTCGAACGGAATGTCGAAGCGGCGTTCCTCGATCGAGCGGTGGTAGTCGAGGCACGCGTCGATGCCCTGCACGACCTCGCCGTAGCCCGAGTCCGGCAGGCTCCAATCGCGCAGCGCGCCGAACAACGCGCTGTGCGTCTCGAACGCGTCGTCGCACTCGACGCGCGCCACGGCCCACGTGTGGAACTCGAGCGGATAGCGCGCGACCTCGAGCGGGTCGTTGCGGCGCAGCGCTCCGGACGTCGCGTTGCGCGGGTTCGCGAGCGTCGGCTGGCCGGCCTCTTCGCGCACCACGTTGAAGCGCGCGAACGCGGCGCGCTGCATCAGGACTTCACCACGCACCTCGAGCAGCCGCGGCAGCGGGCGCTTCTCCGCGCTGAGCTGCAACGGGATGTTCCGCACGGTCCGCAGGTTCGACGTGATGTTCTCCCCCACGCCGCCGTTCCCGCGCGTCAGCCCGCGCACGAATACGCCGTCCACATAAAGCAGCGACGCGCTCACGCCGTCGAACTTCGGCTCGACGGCCCAGGCGTAGTCCGCGCCCTCTTCGGTCTTGAGGAAGCGGCGCAGCTTCTCGTCGAACTCGCGCACCTCGTCCGCGCCGAACAGGCTGTCGATGGACAGCATCGGGACCTCGTGCTGGACCCTCTCGAAGCCCTGGCCTTCGGGGAGCGGCGCGCCGACGCGTTGGGTCGGACTGTCGGGAGTCACGAGGTCCGGGTGCGCGGCCTCGAGCTCGCGCAGCTCGCGGAAGAGCGCGTCGTACTCGGCGTCCGCGATCTCCGGGCGCGACTCGATGTAGTAGAGACGATCGTGGTGCCGAATCGTGGCGCGCAGCTCGGCGGCGCGCACACGCGCTTTCTGGGGAACGGACATTGGCCCCATTCTCGTTCGCTGCGCGAGCGCGGTCCAATCAGAACGGCGTCTCGTCCGACACGGGCTCGTACCCCATGTACGGAACGCGCAGCCGCTGCACGACGCTGCCCGTCTGCGGGTCCTCGCGCTCCTCGGCCACGAGCGTCGCGCGCAATCGCCGGCCGACGAGGTCGTCGGGATGGATGTCGATCGCGCCGCTGACGTCGAAGCCGAGCCACTGCACGACACGCTTCACACGCGGCAACCCGCGCTCGCTCCACACGAGACCATCCCACGCCGCGGTGCGACCGGCGTACTCGCCCTCGGCCACCTCGAGGCGCAGCGCCCAGCGCGGACTTCCGTCACGGGTGACACCAGAGCGCACCTCGCCGATGCGGCACAGGTAGGTTCCGGCGGGAATGGAGATGTAGGACTCGACGTCCACGACTTGGCTGAAGTCGACTTGCATGGCGGGCTCCTCGTGTTCGGGGTCACGAGATAGACGTGCGGGCGCCGCGCGGGTTGCCGCTCACGTCGCGGCATTTCTCCATTTCGCTTGGAACGAGAACCGAGCGCGGTTGGAATCGGTCCGAACGACATCGTGAGCGACTTCTTGACCGAGATCCCGACGACCGGGAATGCATCCCTTCCGGCACCGGGCGAGTCGCCCGGCGATGCCGCATCCGACGCGGACCTTTCCACGCCGGCGAGCGACGCGCTCGCCTCCGTGATCGCGCGCACCTGGGGCATCCATCAGCTGCGCCCGCTCCAGCTCGAGGCGATGAACGCGAACCTCGCCGATCGCGACGTCGTGCTCGTGCTCCCGACCGGCGGCGGCAAGAGCCTGTGCTATCAAGCGCCGGCGCTCGTACGCGACGGCCTGACGATCGTCGTCAGCCCGCTCATCTCCTTGATGAAGGACCAGGTCGACGGGCTCGTCCAGAACGGCGTGGCGGCGGGCATGCTGACCAGCGTCCAGAGCTCGAGCGAGCTGCGTCACGTGTACGAGGAGCTCGAGGCACGCCGGCTCAAGCTGCTCTTCGTCGCGCCCGAGCGGCTGATGATGCCCGGCTTCCTCGACAAGCTCGTCGCGAACGGACTCGCGGCGGTCGCCGTCGACGAGGCGCACTGCATCAGTCACTGGGGCCACAACTTCCGGCCCGAGTACCGCCAGCTCGGGGAGCTCAAGGCGAAGAACCCGTCGCTGCCGGTGCACGCGTTCACCGCGACCGCCACCGCCACCGTGCGCGACGACATCGCGCTGCAGCTCGGGCTCATCGATCCCGCGGTGCTCGTCGGTCCGTGCGACCGGCCGAACCTCACCTATCGCGTGCAGTCGCGGCACGACGTCACGCGCCAGGTGCTCGACGTCGCCAAGCGCCACGAGGGGCAGGCCGGCATCGTGTACTGCATCTCGCGCAAGGAGGTCGAGCGGTTGGCGAAGGACCTCGCCGACGCCGGCGTCAAGAGCCTGCCTTATCACGCCGGTTTGTCGCCCGACCTGCGCCGCTCGACGCAGGAGCGCTTCCTCAACGAAGACGTCGACGTCGTGTGCGCGACCGTCGCGTTCGGCATGGGCATCGACCGCACCGACGTGCGCTTCGTCGTGCACGCCGCGCTGCCGAAGGGCGTCGAGCAGTACGGGCAGGAGACGGGGCGCGCGGGGCGCGACGGCCTGCCGTCCGAGTGCGTGCTCTTCTACTCGGGCACGGACTACTACAGCTGGAAGGGCCTGCTCGAGCGCGGGCACGCGGAGGCCGACAACAACTTCGGCGAAACGGCGGGCGAGGACGCGCTCGAGGCGTCGATCGCGCGCCTCGGTCGCATGGTCAGCTTCGCGACGCGGCCCATTTGCCGGCACCGCCAACTGGTCGAGTACTTCGGGCAGGAGTACGACGCCGCCGCCGATGGCTGCGGAGCGTGCGATGTCTGCCTGGGCGAGATTCGCGTCGAGCCCGAGTCCCAGGTCATCGCGCAGAAGATCCTGTCGTGCGTCGTGCGTTGCGAGCAGCGCTACGGAGCGCACCACGTCGCCTCCGTACTGCGCGGCGCGGCGACGGCCGGCATCCGCCAGGCGCGCCATGAGTCGCTTTCGACCTACGGCATCCTGAAGGACGCGACGGTGTCGCAGGTGCGCGGCTGGATCGATCAGCTCGTCGGGCTCGACCACCTGCGCGTCCAAGGCGATCGCTACCCGACGCTCTACCTCTCGCCGACCGGCGTCGAGGTCATGCGCGGCGAGCTCGACATCGAGCTGCTCGCGGTGGCGGCGGGGAAGAAGCGCAAGAAACGCACGGGGCCGGTGTTCGAGGAGGGCGAGACGCCGGACGAGGCGCTGTTCGAGAGCCTGCGCGAGCTGCGGCGCGAGATCGCCCGCGAGCGCGCCGTGCCTCCCTACGTCATCTTCAACGACCGCACGCTCGCCTCGCTCGCCTCGCGCAAGCCGAACACCGAGGCCGAGCTGCTCGATATCCGCGGCATCGGCGAGAAGAAGGCGGCCGACCTCGGCGAGGTCTTCCTGGCGCACATTGCCGAGCATGTGCGCGCCGCGGCGGACTGAGCGCGCGGTTACGATAGGCGCGATGGGATCCTGGCAGACTCCCGCGCTCGTGCTCGCTCTCGCAACGCTCTCGTCCGCCCAAGAGGAGGCGGACACCGCGGGCGCGCAGGAAGCGCCGCCGACCGCGGACACGCGGCGCGTGATCACCGGCAAGGCGTACGGCGACACGCTCGGGTTCTCGACCGTGCAGACGAACTGGACGCTCGAGAACGCGATCGTCGACGCGTCGCCGCGCACGGCGCTCATCTTCTACGACAAGGTCGGAGCGCACCGCGGGACGACGCTCCGCAACGTGTTGATTCGCGTCGCGCCGGGGACGCTCGCGCTCGATCGTTCGTACTGGGCGCTGCGTGGCTACGACATGATCGACACGCTGTTCGACCACGTGGAGATCACGGGGTTCGGCGTCGTCACCGACAAGCACGACGAGGGGCACGCGATCTACGTGAACCCGGCGGGCGACTTCACGCTCGTCGACTCGTACATCCACCACAACGGCGGGCAGGGGTTGCAGCTCGTCAACCGGCCGAAGGAAACGACCATGGGCAAGGGGCCCATGCCCGGCACGGTCCGCGTCGTGCGCACGCGCTTCGTCGAGAACGGCTTCAATCCGAACCGCGGCGCGTTCCAGGTTTCGATCTTCGGCACGGGGCAGGATGTCGTGCTCGAGGACGTCGAGATCGTCGCCGGCTTCGATGCAACGGAGTGGCCGAAGGGGCAAACGGGCGGCGGCATCGTCATCGAGGCCGAGCCGTATCTCCCCGGTCGCAAGGACCCATGGTGGCGCCCGGACGACCCGCCCGCGGACTTCGTGCCGCCGTTCACGCAGGGCGTCACGACGCTGACGCGCGTCACCGTGCGCCAGCGCGACCCCGACCGCGCGCTGATCCAGATCAAGGGCTGCGCCGAGCTGATCGTGCGCGACTGCACATTCGAAGCGGTCGACGCCGAGGGCGCCAAGGCCGGGAGCGCGCATGCGCGCATCGAGCTCGACGCGCCGAGCAAGGCCGGACGCTCGAGCGGACGCATCGTGTGGCAGGGCAACCACGGGAACGCCGAGGTCTACCGCGAGGGCAAACGCATCGGTCGCGCGTGTGAGGACTTCGTTATCGAGCCAGAAGGCAAACACCCGGACGACGCTTCGCGCTAAGGTCGACACGTCCCGCGTCGGCCCAACCTCCCGCAATGACATCCACCCGCGCGCATTTCGTCCGCTTCCTCGCGCTCGGGTTCCTCACCGCCGCGCTCCCCGCCGGCGCGCACACGCCGCGCTCGACGTCGCTCCGCAACCCGACCCTCGACGGTCTGCGCGACGCGGTGCGCATCGGCGAGCGCGAACTCGGCCTCGCGGGCGGAGCGCGCTTCGGGTCCGCGGTCGCGTCGATCGGTGACCTCGACGGCGACGGGCATCCCGACCTCGCCGTCGGTTCGAGCGCCGACGCCGGTGGTGTCGGCGGATCGCGACGCGGCGCAGTTTGGATTCTGTTCCTCAACAAGGACGGGACGGTGCGCAGCTCGCGCAAGATCACGTCGGGCACGGCCGGCTTCACCGGGCCGCTGGCGAACGACGAACGCTTCGGGACCGGCGTCGCACTCGTCGGCGACCTCGACCACGACGGACACCCCGAGCTCGCCGTCGGCGCGCCGGGCGCGGGCGCGAACAAGAGCGGAGCCGTCTGGCTCCTGTCGCTCGAGAAGGACGGGAGCGTCAAGGCCGAGAAGCGCATCGCCACCGGACTCGCCGGTTTCCCGGAGACACTGCACGCCGGCGACGCGTTCGGATTCTCGGTCGCCGGACCGGGCGACCTCGACGGAGACGGAGCGCACGACCTCGTCGTCGGCTCACCGTACGCGCAACGCACGGGCGACGGGCACGGCGTCGTTTGGTCGCTGCGCTTGTCGGCGTCGGGCGACGTGCTCGGCAGCCGGCGCATCCACGACGCGGAGCGCGGATTCACGGCCTTCGGAACCGACGTCGCGGCGGCGGGCGACCTCGACGGCGACGGTCGCAGCGAGCTCGCGATCGGCGCGCCGCGCGCGGGCAACGCGCGCAGCGGCGCGGTCTGGCTCCTCTTCCTCGACCACGAGTCGCGCGTGCGCCGCCGTGTGCGCATCGCGTCCGACGAGGGCGGCTTCGGCGGCGCGCTCGAACCGGGAGCCGCGTTCGGAGCCGGGCTCACCGCCGCACCGGACATCGACGGCGACGGCGTTCCCGACCTGGCCGTCGGCGCACCCGCGTCGGGCGCCGAACGCGAAGGCGCGCTCTGGCTCCTGCTCTTGCGCAGCGACGGAACCGTGCGCGCGCAGGAACGCATCGACGGGAGCACGACCGCGATCGCGAGCGGCATCGACGCGTACGACGCGTTCGGCCAATCGCTCACGTCCCTCGGCGACCTCGACGGAGACGGACGCCCCGACCTGACCGTCGGCGCATGGAACACCGGGCGCGGCGGCGCGGTCTGGAACGTCTTCCTCGGCGGCTGCTTCGCCGCGAGCGCCGCGACCCGCGACGGCTACGGCGTCAACCCGCGTATCCTCTCCACCGAAGCTCCGCCGCGAGCCGGCGCGCGTTGGGACGTCACGCTCGACTGCACCGCCCAGCTCCCCGGCATCGCGACGATCGTCGGAAGCTCACGCGCCGTCTTCGGTCGCATGACCGGCGCCGGCGAACTGCTCATCGACCCCTCCCCCGGCGCCCGCGTCTTCACGCTGACGCTCCCGCACGCCGGCGACGCCCAAACCGCAAGCGTGACTCTCCCCGCCGACCTCTCGTTCTGCGACTTCGCCCTCTACGTGCAAGGCACGTGCGCCACCGCAACCGAAGCGACGCTGAGCAACGCGCTCGACTTGGTTGTCGGGCGGTAGGCAGTCGATCGCGGCGTGGAAATCCGAGCGGCGGGACTTGTTGACGTTCCTCGGATCGGGACGGTGCGGGCGGCTTCGTGGATCGAATTGCGGTGGGGAGTTCCGAGCGTGTGCCTCTCGTTCGTTGGAAGTCCCGGGGACGGGGAGTTGTTGACCTTCGTCTAGTTCCGACGGTCTGGGTGGTTCCGCGAATCGAGTCGCAAAGGGGAGTTCCGAACGTGTTCCTCTGGTCCGTTGGGTCTCTCAGGGACGGGGACTTGTCGACGTTCGTTATCGATTCACGCGCAGCGCTTCGCGCTGCTGCGGCACAGGCTCGCTTCGCTCGCGTGCCGCGGTTCGCAACGGAACAGGGGGTTGCACGGCAGATCTATGGTTTCCGGAACGGGCGATGGGGCGTTCGGGGACCTGTCGCCGGAGTGCGACCGGCTGGTTACGCCCGGGCGCTGCGGGGCCAAGGCCCCGCGCGTCAAAAGGTGGGGACGTCCCCGAGTCCCCGAACCGAACGCTATCCGCGTTGGAACTGTCGGAGACCGACACATGCCGTTGCGCCAGCGACCAGCTCGTGCGGGAGCGCGCGCGCCCAGGTGAAGTCTGGCGCGTGGTGTGGGAGCCACCGACCAACGCGCGCCGGCGGTGACCGCGCGCAACCGGCCCGCCGCACTCCGGCGACAAGTCCCCGAACGTCTCATCGGCTGTTCCGGAGACCGCGACGGCTGCCGTGTCGCTGCCCGGTCCGTTGCGCCGAAACGAACGCGACGGCGAACAAGTCCCCGAACGTCTCATCGCCCGTTCCGGAAGCCGTCGCGGTTGCCGTGTAAACCCCTGTTCCGTTGCGAACCGCGGCACGCGAGCGAAGCGAGCCTGTGCCGCAGCAGCGCGAAGCGCTGCGCGTGAATCGATAA
>JAJDEV010000041.1 GCA_029259605.1 Planctomycetota bacterium
GCCTCATGAATAACCCGGGCTAGCCCCCGACCGACCGTCGAGCGCGCCGCGGAGAATTGGCGATTCCCGCAGCAAAAACGGCCGCCGCCCGTACGGACCCCGGTCAGGAATCCGCTTCCTAAGAGCAGACGCAGGGGCCTCGATACGAGGAACACGAGGGAATCACCAGGGAGGAGAGATCGTGCGCAAGTTGATTGTTCACAGCGAGTTGGACGCATTGCTCGGCGAGATTGCCGAGCCGTCCGAACGCTTCGAAGAGCGGGCGCTCGAGATCGCTGCCCGCTTTGACCGGGACGACGCCGATCTCGAGATCGTCGATCCGCAGTCATACCGCCGCGGCAAGACGGCGTCGACCCGGGCTTCGTTCCCCGAGCAGTTCCGCGCCGACGTCGACAGCATCCAGCTGCTCGATCGCGAATCGGAAGCCGACCTCGCACGGCGCATCGAGTTCGCGCGGCTGCGCCTCAAGAAGGCGCGCCAGGAGGAGGGGCTCGAGGATCGCGAATCCGGTGAGGCCATCGTTCTGGAAAGCAAACTCCCGCGTCGCGTCGAGCGTCGCGCCATCGAGTTGCACGCGCTGCGCACCGAGATGGTCGAGCGCAACCTGTACCTCGTGTTGATCAACGTCGAGCGCTACGCCAAGGCGGGCAACAGCCGGGTCGATCTGATCCAAGAGGGCGCGCTCTCGCTGTTCCGCGCCGTCGACGGCTTCGACTGGCGCAGAGGCTTGCTCTTCCGCACCTATGCGGTCCACTGGCTGAACCAAGCGTTCCGGAACTACCTCTACAACAACACGCACACCGTCCGCGTGCCCGTGTACCTGCAGAAGGCGCTCAAGCACATCAACCAGGCGACGATTCGCCTGGGCAAGACGAACCCCTCGCCGGATGAGATCGCCGCTTCGTCCGACCTGAAGCCGAACGTCGTGCGCTCGGCGATCAAGGCCGCCCGCGCCAGCTTCTCGATCGACGCGGACTTCTCGAACTCCGAAGGCTCACGGCTGCGCGACCTCCTGGTCGACGAGTCCGCGAACGTCGTTTACGACCCGAGGATCGAAGACATCACGCTGGAGGACGGCCTCCGACGAGCGCTTTCGGGGCTGAACGATCGAGAGGCGTTCGTCGTTCGGATGCGGTTTGGCATCGGGTACGAGCGCGAGCACACGCTCGCCGAGGTCGCTGCGCAGTTGGGCGTCAGCGTCGAGCGCGTCCGCCAGATCCAGGTCCGAGCGCTCAGCAAGCTCGATACGCCGTCGCTGCGTCGCGAGCTGGATCCGTTCCTGAACTGAGACGACTCGCAACGAACACGCGGTCTGTGGATAGTACTCCGCATGGCCCATCGAGTTCCGTCAACCGCCCGTTGCCCCGCAGCGGGCGGTTTCTTCGTTGCCGGGACGTCGCAGGCGAGCGCTCCGGTCGACGCCCATCGGCTCCGGTCCATCTATCTGGACCTCGTCGGACGGCCGCCGTTTCGGAGCGAGCGTGACCGGTGGCTCGCCGCGGATTTCCGTGACCTCGTCGACGAGCTGATCGCGAGCGACGCGTTCTGGAGCAATTGGCTCGACGAGCAGCTCTACTACTTCCTGCTCGTCGACAACTTTCGGCCGACAACAGACAGCATCGTTTCGATGCCCTCCGACCTTCGGAGTCGCAAGGTGGGGGTCCGCGAGGCCCTGCACCGCATCGCGTTGTCGTCGGCGTTCGAGCGGCGCAATCCCGGGCCCGACACCTACGTCACCGTTGTCATGGAGCAACTGCTCGGTGCGACGGTGCAGAAGCGTCCTCGCGAGCTCGAGATCGGAAAGCGGATCTACGACGGAGCGCGCGGCAACTTCCTCGGGCAGACCGGCAGCTCCCAGGCGGACATCGTTCGCTTCGCGATCGAAGACCGTCAAGCGCTCCGGCACTTCCTCGGGCGCGAGTACGAACGGCTCCTTCGGAGCGAGCCCACGACGCGCGACCTGAGCGGTTGGGTCCGTGCGCTCGAGGACGATCGGCTCGCGTACGCGAGTTTGGTGCGAGGCTGGATCCTGTCGCCGGCGTACGGGGAACGATTGGCGTCGACGCGGTCGATCTCGAACCGCGCCTTCGTCCGCATGCTCTTCGTCGATCTGACGGACGCGCTGCCGGACGCGGGTGACGAGCGCCGACTCCAGATCGCGCTCGACGGTTTGGCTGACGCCGGACCGCTTCGGTCGGTGATCGCGCGCCTCCTGATCGACTCGGGAAAGGTCGCGCTTCCCGAGCGCGATGCGATCGCCGATCCGACCCAGTGGGTGCGCGAGTTGTTCGAACGCTTCCTTGGTCGTTCGCCGAGCGAAGAGGAGCTGACGACGTTCGTTTCAGCGTTTCACGATCCGGCCTGCAAGCCCGCGACCGTGGTGTACGCTATTGTCTCTCATCCCGAGTATCAGACGTGGTAGCACGTCGCGACTCGTTCTCCAGCAAGGAGGAGCATCGTGAACGCACGCACCTTTGATCGTCGCGGTTTCTTGAAGTCGAGCGCCGCGTGCGGCGCGTTCGCGATGGGGCCGGCCGCCCTACGACCGGGCGTCGAGCGCAAGACGAAGCGCGTCGTGCTCGTCGCGTTCGCCGGAGGCGTCCGCACGAAGGAGACGCTCGGCACTCCGCTCAATGTGCCGAACCTGATGCGGATCGCGCAGGAAGGCGTGACGTACGCGCGCGCGCGAACCGCGAACCTGGGGCACTTCGGCGCGACCATGTCGTTGCTCACGGGAATCGCCGAGGCGCGCGGGATTCGGGACAACACGCGTGGTGAGGACCCGACGCTGTTCGAGTACGTGCGCAAGGACCTCGGGTTGGGCGCGGCCGACGTCTGGGTGAGCACGTCGGGAGGCGCGCAGCAAGCGAATTACGCGTACAGCCTGCACCGCGACTACGGCGCGGCGTATGGGGCCAACACGGTCGACGGCGACGGGATCTTCAACGCCGAGTTTCGCAGCATCGTCGACGCGTACGGACGTCCGCGCACGTTCGAGCCGCGGGAGTCGGAGTTGCTCGAGACGATGCGCGGAGTGATCGGAGCGGGCGTGTCGGGGAAGGCTTTGAACACGCCGAAGTCGTTCGCGCAGATCGAGCAGTACCTGCTTCAGGAGTTGACGAGCGGAACGTCCGACCTGCGGGGGACGGGCGCGAGCGATGCCAAGGCGCTGCGCATCGCGCGCAACTTGCTCGCGGTCTTCCGGCCGACGCTGCTCGGCGTCACGTTGCAAGACGCGGACATCGCGCACAGCAACTTCAACGGTTACGTCGAGGTCGTTCGGAGGAACGACGAGAAGCTCGGTGAGCTGTGGGATGCGATCAAGGCCGACCCGGAGTTGGCTGAATCGACGGCGATCTTCGTCGTGCCCGAGTTCGGTCGTGACTCGGATCTCAACTCACGCCGCGGCCTCGATCACGGGGACGGCTCCGACGACCTGCGCCTTGTCTCGGCCGTATGCTGGGGGCCCGACTTCCGTCGGGGAGTCGAAGTGCTCGAAGAGGTCCGCACCATCGACGTCTGCTCGTCGATCTGCCACGTACTCGGCGCCGATGCGCGGTACGCGGCCGGCCGTCGGCTTCCCAAGTTGCTGGCATAGTTCCGTTGGGCGCGTCGCGTGGTTCCCTTGCGAGTGTGAGCCTGGCCGGGCTCGCGCTGATCTGCGCGCTCGTCGCGCCCACGCTCGCCCGAATGCCGCAGGACAGCGGGGAGCAGGACAGCGAGCGCACGAAGTCGACGCCCGTGGTCATCGACCCGGCGTCCGCGGGCTGCATCGCGTGTCACGCGGGAATCGAGGCGATGCATCCCGAGGCCGAGCTCTCGTGCGTCGATTGTCACGGTGGAGACGGGACGGCCACGCTGAAGCTCGAGGCACACGTCGCGGCGCCCGCTTCGACGCTCGCGGACGAGCGCACCGCGCCGCTCGATCGGAACCTCGCTTGGCGCCGGTTCCGGAATCCGATGGACCTGCGCGTCGCCGACATGACGTGCGGCGGTTGTCACGAGGACGCGGTCGAGCACCTGCTCACGAGTCTGCACGGAACGACCGCCGGCCATCTCTCGGACGGCTACTACGAAATGGGGCTCTCGAAGAAGCGCGGGTCGAAGTACGCCGTCTTTCCGGTCAAGAACGCGCCGGTCGAGGGGGGGGAGGTTTCGCGCCTGGTACAGGTTCCGGAGTTCATGGATCACCTCCCGGAGACCGAACTCGCCACGCACTTCGCGGATCTCGCGCGCAAGGAGTGCATGCAGTGCCATCTGTGGTCGGAGGGCCGCGCCGTGCGCGGGCGCGTCGGTTTCGACGGCGATTATCGAGGCGACGGATGCGCGGCGTGTCACGTTGCTTACGGCATCGATGGACTGTCCGAGTCCGGGGACCGAAAGCGTGTCTTTGGCGAGCCGGGTCATCCGCTGCGGCACGAGATGACGCGCGCTCCGACGACGCAGACGTGTACGACGTGCCACTACGGGGACGCGTCGATCGGCTTGCACTACCGCGGCCTCTCGCAGTTGCCGCCGAACGCTCCGGGCGGCCCGAACATTCCGGGGACGACGGACGCTCCGTTGAACCGGGTCTTCTACATGAACGACCCGGCCGTCGTGCCTCCCGACGTGCACCACGAGCGCGGCATGCACTGCATCGATTGCCACACGGTCGGGGACGTCATGGGCGATGGGCGGCTGCACGGCCAGATGGAGCACGCGGTCGAGATCTCGTGCGAAGCGTGCCACGGTTCGTTCGACGCGCCGGCGACGCTGCGCACCGAGCGCGGGACCCCGCTCGAGCACCTGCGCCGCGACGG
Organism: Planctomycetota bacterium; assembly: GCA_029259605.1. Classification (GTDB taxonomy): domain Bacteria; phylum Planctomycetota; class UBA1135; order UBA1135; genus OFTM281. The sequence continues at coordinate 4,803 of JAJDEV010000041.1, forward strand.
CGATGTCGTCGTGCTCACGAGCAAGGTCGACGGGAAGGAGCGCGTGGTCAAGCAGGCCGCGCACGTCGTCGATCCGAACCGTCCGGAGTACAGTCCGTCGGCGAGCCGCGCGATGACCGACGCGCACGGGAAGCTCGAGTGCTACACGTGCCACGCCGCGTGGAACACGAACTTCCTCGGCTTCCACTTCTCGCGCATCGAATCGCTCACGCAGCTCGATCTGTTGTCGGGCAAGCGCACGCCGGGGCGGGTCACGACGCAGGAGAAGGTCTTCGCGACGTGGCGCAGCCTCTACGCGGGTTGGAACGAGCGTGGCGCCATCGCTCCGTACCTGACCGGTTTCTCGACGATGGGCAGCGTGTGGGACGCGAACGGCGAGCTCGTCCTCGATCAGGTGATGCCTGTCACGGCGGCTGGGCTCTCGGGCATGACGATGGTGCACCATCAGCTGCACACCACGCGCCCGACGGCGCGCTCGTGTGTGGAGTGTCACCGCACATCCGCGACGTGGGGGATGGGGAGCGGCAACTTCGAGCTCGGTCGCCAGATCGGTTTCGTCGCCGACCGACGCGGCATCGAAGTGATCGGCTTGCAACGCAGCGAGCTCGCGCGCTCCACCCCGTTGCTCAAGATTCCGCTCTCCGACGTCGTCGCGCTGGCAGCGCACTGCGATCCGTTGCAGGGGCGAGCACACCACCTCTACGCGGCCGAAGGAGGACGAGGCGTTCACGTCTTCGACGTCTCGAATCCGCTCGCACCGAAGCGCGTCGCCTTCGTCGCGACGATCAACCCGCGCGGATTGGAGCTCGCGGGCGACTTCCTGTACGTCGCGGACGGAATCGGCGGGCTGAGGATCTTCGACGTGTCGGATCCCGCGCGTATTCATCCCGTCGGCCAGTTGCCTTCGTTCGACGCGCACGACGTCGACATTCAATGGCCTTGGGCGTACTTGGCGGACGGTCCGGGAGGCTTCTCGATCATCGACGTTCGCGCGCCGATCAAGCCGACGCTCATCGCGTCGGTCGATATCAACGGGAAGAACCGCGAGGCGAACCGGGCGACGTGCGTGGAGACGTTGTTCCAGTACAGCCGCCCCGTCGCTTACGAAGGCGCGCCACAGGATCACCGCACGCGCGCGCGCAACCTCGCCGCCGTGCTCGACGAGCGCTTCGGCCTCGTGCTGATCGACGCGACCGAGCCGACGCGTCCGCAGCTGCTCTATCCGCGGGAGGTCGAGGAGCGCTCGCGTTCGCGAGGCAACGCGTCGTATCGCGGTCTCGCGCTCCTTTCGCAGGTGGATCCGGCGGACGCGGGAGGTGGCGATCGGACGGCCGAGCGCGACTACGCGTACGTGCTCGTCGAGACGGGGCAACCGACGAACCGCCGCTCGCGTGTCCGCCTGATCGACGTGACGGATCCGACGGTCGTCGAAACGCGACCGCGGGAGACGAAGACGGTTCCCGCGGGCTACGCGACCGAGCAGATCCTCGCGGCCGACTTCTACAACCCGCCGTTCCGTCAGCGCGTCGTGTTCACGCCGGGCGAGCTCGGCGTGTATGTCGCGGACCTGTCGACGTCGCGCGATCCGTCCCAGGTCGGCTCGATTCCAGGCTTGCTCGAAGCGTATGTGATGGAGGTCGAGACGTTTCCGCTCGACCGCATGATCGACGCGTCCGGCGCGCGCTTGAAGGACATGAGCCGCGATCGGTCCCGGTGGATGTACCGCGCGGAGATCGAGCGCGTGCTCGACGTTTCCGCGGACGAGCTCGGGACGGACGTGATCTACGAGGCGCCGACCGAGATCTACGGCATCACCGCTAGGCTCCACCTCGAGCGCGCCGACATCGACCGGACCGGGATGCTCGAGGGCGATGAGTACGCGGAGGCGGGAGGTCTCGGAGTGGACGACAACCGCGATGGGCGGATCGCGTTGATCGAGCTCGCGCGGCACGCCGGATTGCTCGGCGACACGACGTCGGACGACGTGCGGCAGGAACGCGTCGAAGCCGCCGACGAGATGATCGCCGCCCGCGTCTTCCGCGATGGCGACCTCGCGCGGTTGCTCGACGGAACGAACCCGTTCGACTTCGACGAGGACAAGAGCTCCGGCCTCGACCGCCGCGAGACGGACCGCGCGCTCTTCGCCGCGCTGGACCTCGACGCCGACGGAGGCCTGACGCGCGACGAGCTGTCGCGCTATCCGGGCAACCTGCGTCAGCTCCGCTATGGCGACGCGCAGGCCGAGCGCACGTTCCGCGCGTTCGACAAGACGCCCGATGGGCGCATCACACGCCGCGAATTCCGCATCGAGGATCCGGAGTGGCTGGCGCTCGATGCGGACCAGGACGGCGAGGTGCGGCTGATCGAGGGACGCTTCGAGTTCGAGCGCGAGCGCGGCTTCGCGCGGGACGGTTCCGAGTGGCCGACCCGCCGCGAGTTCTTCCTCCCGCTCCCTCCCGGCCTGCTCTCGGACCGCCTGCTCGAACGCTTCGACGCCGACGAGGACGGGACCCTCTCGCGCGCCGAGCTCGGCGCGCGGCCCGAGGTCTTCGTGCTCCTCGATCGCGACCGGGACGGGACCGGGTCGCCGGAGGAAATCGCCCGCTTCGTGGCCCAGATCACGCGCAATGGAGTCGACGCCTGCCCCGACGACTTCCTGGGACGCTGGGACCTCGATGCGAGCGGTGTCATCGAGGAGGACGAGCTCCCGTCGCTCGTGCGACTGCGGCTGCGGAAACACCTCCCACGGCGCTAACTCCGCGATTTTGGGCTCCGGACGCCCCGCGAACGGTCCTCGAAACGGGCTTCGGCGGCGCCGTTCTGCTAACCTGGCCCGGCTCACCATGTCCGGACCGATCCAAACCGAGCGGGACCCCTCCAAGCAGGCCTCCCGCAAGCCGCCGTGGCTCAAGGTTCCCCTGCCCGGGGGGGACGGATATACGCGTCTGAAGGCCATCGCGCGGGGGCTCAAACTCCACACCGTTTGCGAGGAGGCGGCCTGCCCGAACGTCGGCGAGTGCTGGAGTGGCAAGCATCCGACGATGACCCTGATGGTCCTCGGCGACGAGTGCACGCGGCGCTGCCGGTTCTGCGCGGTGAAGACGCACATGAATCCCGCGCCGCCGGATCCGGACGAACCGCGCCACGTGGGGGAGGCGATCGCCGCCCTCGACGTCGGCTACGTCGTCATCACGAGCGTCGACCGCGACGACCTGCCCGACGGTGGGGCCGGCCATTACGCCGAGTGCGTGCGCTCGATCCGCGAGCTCAGTCCCTCGACGATCATCGAGACGCTGATCCCTGATTACACGGACGCCAGCCTCGCCGCGCTGATGGAGTCGAAGCCGGACGTGCTGGCGCACAATGTCGAGGTTGTCGATCGGCTCCAGCGCAAGATCCGCGATCCGCGCTGCTCGTTCGACCGTTCGCTCGACACGCTGCGGCAGGCGCGTGCGCTGCATCCGCAAAGCTTCACCAAGTCGTCCCTGATGGTCGGCCTGGGCGAGACGCGCGACGAGGTGCTCGAGGCGATGGAGCGCCTGCGCGCGGCCGACGTCGACTTCCTGACGATCGGCCAGTACCTCCGGCCGACGCGCCAGCACGCACCCGTGCTCGAGTACGTCGAGCCGTCACTGTTCGCCGACTATCAGGTGACGGGCGAGAAGATGGGATTCCGCTACGTCGCGTCCGGCCCGCTCGTGCGCTCGAGCTACAAGGCCGGCGAGTTCTTCTTCGAGCGGGCGGTGCGCGAACGGCGCTCCGTGGACTCGGTCCAAGGAAACGAATGAAAGCTACCGAACCTCTGCAGGTGATCGATTCGAAGGGCGGCGTGAACGGGTACGACCCCGGGCTGTCCGAGGACGAGCTCATGCACTGCTACCGCACGATGCTCGCCGTCCGCGCGTTCGACGCGATCTGCCTGAAGCTGCAGCGCTCGGGCCGCATCGGCTTCTCGATCCCGAACGAGGGCATCGAAGCCACGCAGGTCGGCGCCGCGAGCGCGATGAAGAAGACCGACTGGATCTTCCCGAGCTACCGCGACTTCGGCATGGCGCTGTACCACGGCGTCAAGCCCGTGGACATGATGCACAACATGTTCGGCAACGCGTCGGACAACTCGCGCGGTCGGCAGATGCCGGTGCACTTCACGTTCGTCGAGCCGATCAAGTTCGTCTCGATCTCGTCGCCGATCGGCACGCACCTCCCGCAGGCCGTCGGCGCGGCGTTCGCCGCACAGCGCCGCGGCGAGGACATGGTCGCGCTCTGCAGCTTCGGCGACGGCGGCACGTCGAGCCTCGGGTTCCACTCGGCGCTCAACTTCGCCGGCGTGTGGAAGGCGCCGGTCGTCTTCCTGTGCCAGAACAACGGCTGGGCGATCTCGTGCCCGGCCGAAGAGCAGACCGCGTCGGACGGCTTCGCGATCAAGGCCGACGCGTACGGGATGCCCGGCGTCGTCGTCGACGGCAACGATCTGCTCGCGGTGCGCAAGGCGGTCGTCGAAGCGACCGAGGCGGCGCGCGCGGGCAAGGGCCCGACGCTCATCGAGGCCAAGACCTTCCGCATGGGCGGCCACTCGACCTCCGACGATCCGAGCGGCTACGTCCCGAAAGAAGTGTTCGACGAGTGGCGCAAGAAGGACCCGATCAAGCGCTTCGAGACCTACCTCGCCGCGTCCGGTCTCTGGACGCCGGAGAAGCGCGCGGAGCTCGAGAAGGAGGTCGACGCCGAGGTGAGCGCCGCGGCCAAGGACGCGCAGGCCGTCGGCCCGCCGCCCCTCGAGACCGTGTTCTCGGACGTCTACGCCGAGATTCCGGCCCACATCCGCGCCCAGGGACAGGCGGCCTTCGACCTCGCGACCCGCAAGGGCGACGCGCAGTCGGGCGGCGGCGAGTTCCCCCTGTAACCGACCGACGCCCGAGCTCCATCCACGCGCCGCGGACGCGGCGCTTTCTCCCGAACCCGAGCACCGACGAGCGATGCCGACGCTGACTCTCATTCAGGCCGTCAACGACGGACTGCACACATCCATGAAGGAGGACCCCTCGGTCCACGTCTTCGGCGAAGACGTGGCGAAGAAGGGGGGCGTCTTCCTGGCGACCGAGAATCTCGAGACCGAGTTCGGTACCGAGCGCTGCTTCAACACGCCGCTCTCCGAAGACGGAATCATCGGGACGGCGATCGGGATGGCGATGAACGGCCTGCGCCCGGTGGCTGAGATCCAGTTCCAGGACTTCATCTTCCCGGCGTTCGACCAGATCGTCAGCGAGGCGGCGAAGCTGCGCTATCGCTCCGGCGGTCAGTACACGGCACCGATGGTGATCCGCACGCCGTACGGCGGCGGCATCCGCGGCGGGCTGTACCACAGCCAATCGGGCGAGGCGTACTTCTGCCACACGCCCGGGCTCAAGGTCGTCATTCCGTCGACGCCGTACGACGCCAAGGGGCTCCTGATCGCGTCGATCGCGGATCCGGACCCGGTGCTGTTCCTCGAGCCCAAGGCGCTCTATCGCTCGGTCAAAGGCGAAGTGCCCGAGGGACACTACACGGTCGACCTCTCGACCACGCGCGACGTGCGCGAGGGCGGTGACGTCACGGTGTTCTGCTACGGCGCGATGGTGCCGGTGTGCACCAAGGCGGCCGAGTCCGCCGCCGAGGGCGGCATCGAGACGCACGTCGTCGATCTGCGCACGCTGCTTCCGCTCGACGAAGAGGCGGTGCTCGACGCGGTCAAGCGCACCGGGCGCGTCGTCGTCGTGCACGAGGCGCCGCGCTTCTGCGGCTTCGGCGCGGAGATCAGCGCGATGATCGCCGAGCACGCGATCGAGTACATGGAGGCGCCCGTCATCCGCGTCACGGGTTTCGATACGCCGTTCCCGAACACGCTCGAGCACCACTACATGCCGGATCACCGGCGCGTGCTCGACGCCATCGAACACGTCTACAACTTCTAGCCCGAATTCCAATCATGGCACTCGAGTTCAAGCTTCCCGACATCGGTGAAGGCATCGCAGAGGGCGAGATCGTCAAGTGGCTCGTCTCCGTTGGCGACTCCGTTGCGGAGCACCAGGCGATCGTCGAAGTGATGACGGACAAGGCGACCGTCGAGGTTCCCGCGCCGGCCGCGGGGACGATCACCGAGATCCGTGCGGCCGAGGGCGATGTCGTCCCGGTCGGCGACGTGATCTTCGTGCTCGACAGCGCCGATGCCGGCTCGGCCGCGGCTGCGCCCGCGCCGGAGAAGCCGGCCGCTGCGGCTCCCGCGGCGAAGGCCGCCGCACCCGCGGCCGCACCCGCACCCGCGGCCGCGCCCGCGCCTGCTCCCGCACCGGCGGCGAGCGGCGGAGGTGCGACCATCGCGTTCAAGCTGCCCGACATCGGCGAGGGCATCGCCGAGGGCGAGATCGTGCAGTGGATCGTCAACGCGGGGGACACGGTCGAAGAGCACCAGCCCGTGGTCGAAGTGATGACGGACAAGGCCACGGTCGAGATTCCCGCGCCGGCCGCCGGCGTGATCTCGGCCATCCACGCCGCCGCCGGCGACGTCGTTCCGATCGGAACGGTGATCTTCGACCTCGCGACGTCCGGCGTGGGCGCACCCGCCGCCGCTCCCGTCGCTGCCGCGGCGCCCGCTGCCGCCGCCGCTCCCGCTCCGGTGGCCGCGGCCGCGCCGTCGGCGCCCTCCGGCAACGGCAAGGTGCGCGCGGTTCCGAGCGCGAGGCGTGTCGCGCGCGAGCTCGGCATCGACCTCTCGCAGGTCTCGGGCACCGGACGCGGTGGCATCGTGCGCCGCGCCGACGTCGAGTCGTTCCAGGCGCCCGCGGGCGCACCCGCCGCAGCGTCGGCTCCGGCCGCGTCGCGCGCCGCCGCGCCGCCGGTTTCGATCCCGGTCGGCGACCGCGAGACGCGCGTCGCGTTCCGTGGCGTCCGGCGCAAGATCGCCGAGGCGATGACGCGCTCGAAGTTCACGGCGACGCACTTCACGGTCGTCGAGGAGTTGGATGTGACCGAGCTGGTCGAGGTGCGCGCCAAGGCGAAGGCGATCGGCGCGCGCGACGACATCAAGGTCACCTACATGCCGTTCCTCATGAAGGCTGCCGCGTCCGCGCTGCATCGCTTCCCGGAGATGAACAGCCAGCTCGACGAAGCGACGAACGAGATCGTCACGTTCCACTACGTGAACCTCGGCATCGCGACCGACACGCCGCAGGGGCTGATCGTTCCGGTCATCCCCGACGTTCAGTCGAAGGGACTGCTGCAGCTCGCGAGCGAGCTCGGTGAACTCGCCGAGCGCACGCGCGCGGGCAAGATCAAGCCGGACGAACTCTCGGGTGGCACGTTCACGATCACGAACGCGGGCAACATCGGCGGGATCCTCGCGACGCCGATCATCAACTTCCCCGAGGTCGGCGTCCTCGGTGTGCACCGCATCATGAAGCGTCCGGGCATCGTCGAGACGCCCGAGGGCGACGAGATCGCGGTGCGTCAGTACATGAACCTGTCGATCAGCGTCGACCATCGCCTCGTCGACGGCGCGTCCGCCGTGCGGTTCCTCGTCCACATGAAGGAACTGCTCGAGAACCCGGGACTGCTCGCGCTCTAGCAGGCCCGCCTCGATGACCATCGTGGATTCGACCTCCGAGATCCGGGAGCAGTACCTCGGCGCCGACGGCGCCGTGACGTCCGAGCTACCGGACTACGACGACGCGTGGCTGCGCGACATCTTCGTGCACCTCCTGCGCGTCCGCTGTGTCGATCAGCGCATGCTCAAGCTCCAACGCTCCGGTCGCATCGGTTTCGTGGGGTCGATGCTCGGGCAAGAGGCCGCGATGATCGGCACCGCGGCGGCGCTGCGACGCCAGGACTGGATGTGGTCGGGGTTGCGCGAGGGCGGTGCGGCGCTCATGCGTGGCTTGCCGCTGTCCGAGTACGTCGCGCAGATGTACTGCAACTCGAACGACACGGCGAAGGGGCGGCAGATGTGCAACCACTTCCAGCACAAGGACTCGAACTACCCGAGCTGGTCGTCCGTGATCGGTACGCAGATCGCGCACGGCGTCGGCGCGGCGTTCGCGGCCAAGCGCAAGGGCGTGGACGAGGTGCACGCGGTCTACTTCGGCGACGGCGCGACGAGCAGCAACCCGTTCCACAGCGCGATGAACTTCGCCGGCGTCTGGAAGGCACCGGTCGTGTTCGTCTGCGTGAACAACGGATGGGCGATCTCCGTACCGGCGTCCCAGCAAACCGCACAGCCCGACTACGCGAGGAAGGCGGCCGCCTACGGCATGCCCGGAGTCACGGTCGACGGCAACGACGTGCTCGCGTGCTGCGAGGCGAGCAAGGCGCTTGTCGAGCGCGCGAGCGCGGGCCACGGCCCCGCGCTGCTCGTCGTGAACACGTATCGCCTGATGGGACACTCGAGCTCCGACGATCCGACCAAGTACCGCGACGCGGACGAGGTCGATTCGTGGGAGAAGCGCGACCCGATCGCGCGCTACAAGAAGTTCCTCGAGACGCGCGGACTCCTCGCCGAGGGCGAAGCCGACACGATCGAGGCGTCCCTGCTCGCCGAGATCGACTCGACCGTGCACGCCGAAGAGGCCGCGCAGCCGATGCCGCTCAAGTCGCTCGTCGAGGACGTGTACGCAGACGTCCCGCGACACCTGAGGGCGCAGTACAACGAATTCCTTCGCGTGGCGGAGCGCTTCGGCGACGCGCAACGCGGCGACGGAGCGTTCCCGCTCTAGAACCGGCCGCCCGTACCGGGCAGCCCCCAACCGAAAGATCCCCCCATGAGCACGACTCGCAACGTCGTCGTGATCGGCGCCGGCCCCGCCGGCTACGTGTGCGCCATCCGACTCGCCCAACTCGGTCAGAAAGTGACCGTCGTCGAGAAGGAAGAGCTTGGCGGCACCTGCCTCAACGTCGGCTGCATTCCGTCGAAGGCGCTCATCGCCGCCGGCGCCTTGATGGACAAGGTCAACCATGCGACCGCGATGGGGATCACCGTCAAGGAGATCAAGCTCGACGTCGAGAAGCTCGTCTCGTGGAAGGCGGGCATCGTCACGAAGCTGACGAGCGGCATCGGCGGGCTGTTCAAGAACCACGGCGTGACGCACGTGATCGGCAAGGCGCGCATCACCGGCAAGAACTCGGTCACCGTCACGACCGCGGACGGTGAGAAGCAGCTCTCGTGCGACGACATCGTGATCGCGACGGGATCGATTCCGAGTTCGGTTCCGGGCTTCGACTTCGACGGCAAACACGTCTGGTCGTCGACCGAAGCGCTCGCGCCCGATCGCATCCCGGAGCACCTGGTCGTCATCGGCGGCGGCTACATCGGTCTCGAACTCGGCATCCTCTACCGCAAACTCGGCAGCCAAGTCACGGTCGTCGAGTTCACCGAGGGCGCGCTTCCCGGTCAGGACAAGGACTGCGTCAAGGTCATCGAGCGCTCGCTCAAGAAGCAGAAGATCAAGCTGATCACGAAGACCGGCGCCAAGAGCTTCGAGAAGAAGAAGGGCGGCAAGCTCGTGGTGACGGTGGAGTCGCGCGACGGCAAGAGCGACACGATCGAGTGCGATCAAATCCTCTGCACCGTGGGCCGGCGACCGTACAGCAGCGAGCTCGGACTCGAGACCGTCGGCCTGAAGGTGGACAAGGCGGGCTTCCTCGCGAGCGACGTGCAGATGCGGACCGAGGTCCCGAACATCTACGCGGTCGGTGACATCGCCGGCCAGCCGATGCTCGCCCACAAGGGCAGCAAGGAGGGCCTCGTCGCGGCCGCCGTCATCGCCGGCCAGCCCGAGGAGTACGACGTCAAGTGCGTGCCCGCGGTCATCTTCACGTCGCCCGAGATGGCGTCCGTCGGGCTCTCGCAGGACGAAGCGAAGGAGAAGGGCCACGACGTCGTCGTCGGCCAGTTCCCGTTCGCCGCGTCCGGCCGCGCGATGAGCCTCATGGAGACCGAAGGCTTCATCAAGATCGTCGCCGACGCGAAGACCGATGAAGTGCTCGGCGTGCAGATGGTCGGCCCGGAGGTCACCGAGCTGATCGCCGAAGCCGCGCTCGCGATCGAGATGGGTGCGACGACCGAAGACATCGCGCGCACGATTCACGCCCACCCGACGCTGCCCGAAGTGATGATGGAAGCGGCGGAATCGGTCCACAAGATGGCCATTCACATCTTCCAGAAGAAGTAGCGTGGACGCGGGTGGCGGCAGAGAGATCGACGTGCGCCGGCTCGGCCGGACGGACTACGAGACCTGCTACGAACTCCAGCGCGAGCTCGTCGAGCGCCGCGCCGCGGACGAGATCGGCGACGTCCTGATCCTCACCGAGCACGACGCCGTGGTCACGCTCGGTCGCGGCACGCCGTCGGGCGCGACGTCCGGCGTGGACGTTCCGGTCGTCGAGATCGAGCGCGGTGGCGAAGCGACGTATCACGGTCCCGGTCAGCTCGTCGTCTACCCGATCCTCAAGCTGCCCGACGGGCGCCGCGATCTGCATCGCTATCTGCGCGACCTCGAGGAGGTGGTGATCGGCATGCTCGGCGAGTTCCAGCTCGACGGCACGCGACGCGACGGCCTCACCGGAGTGTGGCTCGGCGAAAAGAAGATCTGCTCCATCGGCGTCGCCGTTCGTCGCTGGGTGACCTACCACGGGCTCGCCGTGAACCTGCACACGGACCTCTCCGCGTTCCGTGCGTTCCATCCCTGTGGGTTGGATCCGGACGTGATGACTCGCCTCGCCGACCACGCCGAGCTGCCGCCGACGAACCTGCTCGGCGAGGTCCTGATCGTGAAGCACTTCTGCCGCGTCTTCGGCTTCGAGCTGCCTCCGCCGCCCACGCTCTCGTTTGGCCAGGACGGCGAGAGCGGCGAGTCGGGCGACCTGGGCGGCTCCGGGTTCCGCCCGCTCCCGTTGCTCTGAGTCGCCGCGGAGCGGCCGCGAAGGACTTTCCGGGCGGGCCCATTCCCGCGATCGACGCTATCGAAGGGGCAAAGCTCCCCTTGCCCCCAAGTTGTCGCCGCGGGCGCCCGATGAAAGGAGCCCGGGTCTCCCGTCCCGATCGACGTCTCGAACTGCGCCCGCCTTCGTGTGGGGCCGGATGTGACGTGCGCGACGGGGGGCTGGCGTCGTATGGCCGAGACTCGACAGCAAGATTCCCCCCGCCCGCAACCCGCCGGTCGCGAGGCCGCGCTCGTTGCGTCGCTCGCCTTCGGTGGAGCTGTCGTCGCCGGCGTTGCGTGGGGCGTCGTGGCCGGGATGACGATGCTCACGATCGCGGCGTGCGTGTACGTGATCACGATGCGCGGCCGAGCGACGCAGCTCGAGCGCATGATGGCCGGCGTCATCCGTTCGAAGCACCGATTCGAGCATCAGATCGACGAGCGTTTGCAGGCGGAGAAAGACCTGCGTGCGCAGGCGGCTTCGCTCGAGGAGAAGGGCGCGGCGCTCGAACTCGCGCGCGGTCAGGCCGAGTCCGCCAGTCGCGTGAAGAGCGTCTTCCTCGCCAACATGAGCCACGAGATCCGCACGCCGATGAACGGGATCATCGGAATGGCGGAGCTCCTGCTCGACACCGACCTCGGTCGCGAGCAACGCGATTTCACCAAGACCATCCATTCGTCGGGGAAGGGACTGCTGCGCATCCTCAACGACATCCTCGACTTCTCCAAGATCGAGGCGGGCAAGCTGGAGCTCGAGTCGCACGAGTTTCACCTGCGGCCGTGCTTGCAGGGCGTCGTCGAGCTCCTGTACTCGAGCGCGCACGACAAGGGCGTCGACCTGACGTGTCTCGTGCACCCGTCGGTTCCCGACCGTTTGAGCGGTGACAGCACGCGGCTCCGTCAGGTCGTGACCAACCTGATCGGCAACGCGATCAAGTTCACCTCCGAAGGCAGCGTCGCGCTCGAAGTCTCCGTCGTTTCGCGACACGAGTCGAACGTGTCGCTGCGCTTCGACATCGCGGACACGGGCATCGGCATCCCCGCGGATCGCCAGCGCGACCTCTTCCGTCCGTTCACGCAGCTCGATGCATCGGTCACGCGCGAGTACGGGGGCACGGGCCTCGGTTTGGCGATCAGCAACCAGCTCGCAAGCATGATGGGCGGCAAGCTCGGAGTCGAGTCGGTCGAGGGCGAGGGCTCGACGTTCTCGTTCGACGCCTGCTTCACGGCCTTCGAGGAAGCGGATCGAGTGCAGGCGGACATCGCGTCCCTCAGCGGTCGCCGCATGCTCGTCGTCGATACGAGCGAGTCGTCACGCCGCGTGCTGCGCGCCTATTGCGAAGGCCTCGGACTGAAGGTCGACGAAGCGACCGGTCACTTGGACGCGATCGAAACGCTGCGCACCGGCGCGACCGGCAGTCGTCCGTTCGACTTCGTTCTGATCGATCGCGATCTGGACGGCGTGGATGGCAAGGAGGCGGCGAGCGAGATCAAGTCGATCCTCGAGCTCAAAGGCACCGCCGTCATCTTGATGAACACGCTCGGGCGCACCGACAAGCCGAGCACGCTCGCGCGCGCCGGGCTCGACGCCTGGGTCTCGAAGCCGATCGGCGCGGCGAAGCTCCAAAGCGCGTTGGCTCACGTCATGGCCGACGTCGACGAGCCGACGGATCGCGAGCGCGGGCACGCGGCGAGCACACCGCGAACGAGCGGCGCGGCGACGGCCTCGGTCCTCCTGGTCGAGGACAACGTCGTCAATCAAAAGGTCGCTTCGATGCTCCTGCGTCGACTCGGCTGCGACGTCCAGATGGCCAACAACGGCAAAATCGCGGTCGAGAAGGTCGAGTCGAAGTCCTTCGACATCATCTTCATGGACTGCCAGATGCCCGTGATGAGCGGCTTCGAAGCGACGGCCGCGATTCGCAAGCTCGGCCCCGCGAAGAGCTCGATCCCGATCGTCGCGATGACCGCGAACGCGATGAGCGGAGATCGCGAGCGCTGCCTCGTCGCCGGAATGAACGACTACCTGTCCAAGCCGGTGCAGAGAGATGCGCTGGCCAATGTCCTGAACAGGTGGGTGGAGTTGGAACCCGATGGCCCCACCGGGGCAGATACCGCCATGAACGAAGGAAATGAGAACGACGTCCTCGATCGCGAGGTGATCGAATCGTTGCGCGAACTGAGTGGCCCTGACGAGCCGAGCCTGTTCGCGGAGTTGGTCGAGCTCTTCCTCGACGACACGCCGATCCGCATCAAGGACCTCGACAACGCGTTCGCCAAGGCAGACGCCGAGGGGATCGAGCGCGCGGCCCACGCGCTGAAGTCGAGCGCCGCCAACCTCGGCGCGCTCGGACTCTCGGAGTTGTTCCGCGAGCTCGAAGGCGCCGGTCGCGAGAACGACCTCGAGCGCGCCGCAGGGCTGCTGCCCAACGCGCACAGCGAGTTCCAACGCGTCGAGGATGCGCTGAAGGCAGAGCTCAGCTGACGCACCCGATCGCAAGCCGAACCACGAGAACCGACCGATGTACCAAGAGAGATTCGAAGAACTGAAGCACTCGGGGAAGCTCCCGTCGCCGTCGGGCGTCGGGATGCGGATTCTCGTGCTGACTCAGAGCGACGACTTCTCGATGGACGACGTCGTCAAGACCGTTCAGTCGGACCCTGCGCTCACGGGACGCGTCCTGAAGCTCGCGACGTCCGTGCAGATGGCCGGGGCGGTGCAGGTCACGACGGCGCGCGACGCCGCGGTGCGGCTCGGGATGCGCGCGGTCTCGAACATCGCGCTAGGGTTCACGCTCGTTTCCGGAAACCGCACGGGGAAGTGCGAGGCCTTCGACTACGACCGCTTCTGGTCCGAGTCGCTCGCGACGGCCGTCGCCGCGCAGGTCATCTCGAGCGAGATGAAGCTCGGTGCGCCCCCCGAGGCGTTCACGTTCGGGCTACTCGTCGGCATCGGCGGGCTCGCGTTCGCGACCGTGCATCCGTCGTCGTACGACGCGATCCTGAAGGCGAAGGCGCAGAACAAGAAGCTCGACCTCGCGACGCTCGAGGCGGACGAGTTCTACATCAACCACCGCGAGGTCGCGGCCGCGCTACTCGAGGAGTGGGGACTTCCGCCGTACTTCAGCGAGGTCGCGCTGTGCTTCGACGGCCGCCCGCTCGGCACCGAGTTCGTCCATCGCGAGACGCGTGACATGCTGCGCATCTTGACCGCGGCGCGAATGCTGGCCGACGTGTGCGTCTCCGAGAAGAAGCTGCAGCCGCACATGTGGCCTGGCCTGCGCCGCGTCTGTGGCGAGCTCGGCGCGTCGGCGAACGAGGTCTGCGCGCTCTTCGATCGCGTGGCGTTGCAGTGGGCGGAGTGGGGCGTGATGCTCAACATTCCGACGAATCAGGTGTTCACGTCGCGCGAGCTGGAGAACCAATCCGCCGCACTCGCACCGGTGCTTCAGCGGGCCGAGGAGGCCAAGGAGGGCTTGGGCAAGCTGCGCGTTCTCGCGGTCGACGACGATCCCGTGTCCTTGCGTTTGCTGGTGACCTTGCTCAAGCGCGATGGGCACGACGTCCTTACCGCTCGCGACGGAAAGGAAGCGCTCGCCGTCTATCTCGAGAAGGGCGCGCAGTGCGTGATCACCGACTGGATGATGCCGGAGATGGACGGGCTGATGCTGTGCCGTCAGCTCCGTCGCACGCAGGAGGGACGCAAGCTCTACCTCCTGATCCTCACCGGCCGCACCGAGGAGGAGCGCATCGTCGAAGCGTTCCGCGCTGGCGTCGACGACTACATCGTCAAGCCGTTCCGGCCCGAGCTCTTGCGCGCGCGGATCCAACCGGCGTTGCGCGTCATCCAGCTACAGGAAGACAACGATCAGCAGGTGCGTGAGAAGGAGCGCCTGAACCGTCAGCTCGACATCGAGAAGCGCAAGTTCAAGGCCGCGGCGATGACCGACGCGCTCACCGAGCTGCCGAACCGGCGCTACGCGATGAAGCGGCTCGAGAAGGAGTGGTCGAACTGCCAGCGTGCGGAGACCTCGTTCTCGGTCGTCATGCTCGACATCGACCACTTCAAGCGCGTCAACGACACGTGGGGCCACGATGTCGGAGACGTGGTGCTGAAGGCGACCGCGCGCGCGATCCAAAGCGTCCTGCGCCGCGGCGACACGTGCGCGCGCATCGGCGGCGAGGAGTTCCTCATCATCTGCCCGAACACGTCGTCCGTGGAAGGCGCGATGAACGTCGCGGAACGGATCCGCGTCGCGATCGAGGCGAACCGTATCGATGCGGGCGAGTTCTCCGGCCGCGTCACCGCGAGCCTCGGGGTCGGGATGCTGTCGAAGGACACGCCGAGCATCGACTCGATCCTGAAGATGGCCGACGAGGCCGTCTACGTGGCGAAGGACGAGGGACGCAACCGCACCGTCTTCGGCACGCCGCCGAAGGGCGGGCTCAAGTCCGCCTAGATCCGCGGGTCCCGCGTTGGGCTAGACTCTCGCTCGATGGGAGGACGGCTCAACCGCTGGCTCGCGAAGTTCGCGCTCGATCGCCCGGAAACGCGCGCGTGGGCGATGTACGACTGGGCCAACTCGGCCCTGTGGTTGACG
This sequence comes from Planctomycetota bacterium, assembly GCA_029259605.1. Lineage (GTDB taxonomy): Bacteria > Planctomycetota > UBA1135 > UBA1135 > OFTM281. Next base: position 20,353 of record JAJDEV010000041.1, read on the forward strand.
GTGATCACGACCGTCTTCCCGGCGTACTACAAGCTGATCACGACCGACGTCCTCGATGAGGCGACGCGGCAGCTCGAGTTCGCACGCACGACGCGCAACGCGCTGATCCTCATCGCCGTGCTGGCGCCGTTCCTCGGAACGATGGCCGACCTGCGCGCCTCGAAGAAGCGCATGCTCGCGCTGTTCGTGGCGGGTGGAGTGCTCGCGACCGGGGGCTTGTTCTTCGTGATGCCGGGGGACTGGCGCCTCGCGCTGCTCCTGTTCGGGATCGCGAACGTGGGCGTGTCGGGCAGCGTCGTGTTCTATGACGCGCTGCTTCCGCACGTCGCTCGCAAGGGCGAGCTCGACCGTCTGTCGACGAGCGGGTTCGCGCTCGGTTATCTGGGGAGCGGGCTGTTGCTCGCGCTCAACCTGCTGTGGATTCAGAAGCCCGAGTGGTTCGGCCTGCCGCACGGAGACGGACTCACGCCGGCGGAGAAGACGCTGCCGATGCGACTCGCGCTGCTCTCCGCGGCCGTGTGGTGGGGCGTGTTCACGGTGCCGCTCTTGCTGCGAATCAAGGAGCCGCCGCCTTCGGGTGGTGAGCGTCCGCGCGGTTTCGCCGCGACCGTTTCGCAGTCGCTGCGCACGCTGGTCGGCACGTTCCGCGAGCTGCGCAAGTTCCGCCACGCGGTGAAGATGCTCATCGCGTTCCTCGTATTCAACGACGGCATCACGACGCTCATCCGGATGGCGGTCCTCTACGCCGGAGCCAAGGGCATCGGGCTCGAGGTGACCATTCCGTCCATTCTCGTCCTGCAGTTCGTCGGCGTGCCGTTCGCGATCCTGTTCGGTCACCTGGGCAGCCGCGTCGGTGCGAAGCGGATGATCGTGATCGGGCTCGTCGTGTACTGCTTCATCAGCGTGCTCGCGTACTTCATGGACACGGGCTGGCACTTCGTCGTGCTCGCGATGCTCGTCGGCACGGTGCAGGGCGGCGTGCAGGGGCTCAGCCGCTCGCTCTTCGCGTCGATGATTCCGAGCCAGAAGTCCGGCGAGTTCTTCGCGCTCTTCGCGGTGGGGGAGAAGTTCGCCGGAGTCGCGGGCCCCGCGATCTTCGCGCTGATCATCCAGCTCACGGGTGACGTCCAGCCGGCGATCCTCTCGCTGATCGCGTTCTTCGTCGTCGGCGCGCTGCTGCTCGTCGGCGTTGACGTCGACGCCGGGCGCCGGGACGCGCGCGCCGCCGAGTCGGCCTGACGAACGAGCTTCAGTCCGCGCTCGCTTCGACGAAGAACGGACTCGACCATGCCGTCCCGCGGTCGACCTGGATTACGCGCACATACACGTACTCGCCCGCGCGCAGCGGCTCGAGCTCGACCGTCGTCGCGAGGTCCCACAGCTCCTCACCCGGTATGGTCGCGATCGTTTCACCGCCGCGAATGACCTCGATCCCGGCGAGCGGCGCCGTGCCGATCGCGCGCAGGAAGAGCAGCGCCGTCTGGTCCGAGTCGCTCTCGGGCAGCGTCGTGCCCATCTTGTGCGTGTCGATCGCCGCGCGCAGGATGATGCGCGGTCCGTTCGTGGCGTAGGTGCGCCGCGCGCGCAGCGCGTCGTAGACGCCGCGCCGCGTCAGGTCGTCGGTGAGCAGCGCGGCGATGCCGCTGCCCGACGGGCTGGCGAGGCCGGCGAGTCCCGGGTGTCCGTCGTGACTGTCCGCGCTGCCGATGAAGCCGAACTGCACGCCCTTGTCCAAGACGTCGCGCACGAAGTTGCCCTGCAGCGCGCTGTAGATCCGATACGGCGCGTCCGGCGCCTCGCTGTTGCCGTGGACGGACGCCACTTCCGTCACTGGTTCGATCTCCGGGTCGGGAACGTAGTCCCAGTTCGTCGCGACCGGGCCGCCGGCCGAGTGGTGCGCGAAGGTCAGCGCTCCCTTACCGCGCAGCGCGTCCCAGAGCTGCGCCGGCGTCTCGTAGTCGGGGTCGATCGAGGACAGCACGTCTCCGTCGTCCTCGAAGTACAGCACGTGGCGGTGGCCGTGTATCCAGTTCGTCCATTCGTATCCGACGAGCGAGACGAACGTACCGGGGTCGTTGTAGCTCGTCGCCGTCGCGCGAATCTGGTCCCACAGGTGCGGGTTCTCGTCGAGGAAGAGCATGCCCCAGTGGTCGTGATCCGTGAGGCAGACGACGTCGAGCCCGGCGATGTCGCGCGCGTAGGTGAGGAAGTCGTCGGGCGTTCCCGTTCCGTCCGACAGGTTCGAGTGCCCGTGTAGGTCGGCCCAGCGAATCGGTGCCACGTTCGATTCGACCAGCAACGGGTTGCTCGTCGCGAGCCACTCGTCGTCGCCGCTCGTCGCGCGACCGAGCACGCGATAGACCCCGGACTCTTCGACCTCGAGCTCGACGCGCAGCGCGCCGCCGTCCTCGGGCGTCAAGGTGACCTTGGCCGGCGCGGCGAGCCCATCGGGCACGACCGCGAGCTCCACGTCGCCGACGAACTCGGTGCCCGCGCTTCCGTACGCGTCGAGCAGCGCCAGGTGCAGCGTGACCGTCTCGCCCGGCTTGGCCGTACTCGGCAGCGTCAGGACGAGCTGCGCGGGGGGACCGGGCTCGATGTCCAACGACGGCGAGTCTTCGAGGAGCACCGGAAACCCGTCGCCGTCGCCGTCGACCGAGATCCACAGCCGCGAGTCGTGCTCCGCGTACTTGTCCGCGCGCGCGAGTCCCGGACCCGCGCCGTACACGATGGTGACGCGCTCGCCCTCCGCGAGCGCGCGCCCGCGAATCCGAAAGTCGACCCAGAACTCGGGCGCCACTTCCGCGTCGAGCGAAACCCCGTCGGCGTCGGTCGACGCGGTCGTGTAGCCGGGATACGTCGGCTCGAAGGTCTGCGCCGACGACCAGCCCCAGAAGCGCGGGACGGTCAGGCGCACGAAGCCGCCCTCGACGATTCCCTCGGGCCCCGCCTCGTACACGATCGTCCACGCGTTCGCGCTGGTCGCGCCGACCACGGCAGCTTCCCCTTCGTCGAGCGTGAGCCACGCGCGCCCGCCCCCGTCCGAGGTGTGACGCGGCATCGCGTGCGCCTTGCGCAGCTCGTCGAGCATCTGCCGCCGCGCCGTCGGCGGGTCGTCGCTCGGCGAATCGGCCTGCGCGGTGATCGAGCGGTTGTCGAACTCGGGTTCGTCGCACGTGTACGCGACCAGGGCGATCGCGACCACGGCGAGGATTCCGGCCCCGGACCTCAGGCTGCGTTTGCGGGAACTCATGCCGCGATCGTAGCCCGGAAGCCAGGCCGCGCTCGACCCTCGCGCGCAACTTTGGTCGCCCGCCTGAACGATCGCCGCGCACTTCGTATTCTGTGCCCATGAAGGACACGCGCATCGACGCCGCTCGGGCGATGGAACTGGTCGAACGGGTTTGGACGGAGGAGATCGTTCCCACGCTGATCGAGTACGTGGCGATCCCGAACAAGTCGCCGCACTTCGACGCGGATTGGAAGGAGCACGGCCACATGCAGCGCGCCGTGGACCTGATCGAGGGCTGGTGCCGGGCGCGCCCGATCCCGGGTCTGACGGTCGAGGTCGTCACGCTCGAAGGCCGCACGCCCGTGATCCTGATGGAGATCCCCGGCAAGGGCGACGACACCGTGCTGTTGTACGGGCATCTCGACAAGCAACCCGAGATGGTCGGTTGGCGCGAGGGGCTCGCCCCGTGGAAGCCGGTGCTCGAGGGCGATCGGCTGTACGGGCGTGGCGGAGCGGACGACGGCTACGCCGCGTTCGCGTCGCTCACCGCGCTCGAAGTGCTCGCGGATCAGGGAATACCGCACGCGCGGTGCGTCGTGCTGATCGAAGCGTGCGAGGAGAGCGGCAGCTTCGATCTGCCGTTCTACATCGACCATCTCGCCGAGCGCATCGGCGAACCGAGTTTGGTCGTCTGCCTCGATTCGGGAGCCGGCGACTACGAGCGCCTGTGGAACACGACGTCGCTGCGGGGCATGGCTGCGGGCGATCTCGAGGTCGAGATCTTGCGCGAGGGTGTGCACTCCGGTGACGCGAGCGGTGTCGTCGCCGACAGCTTCCGCATCCTGCGGCTCGTGCTCGACCGACTCGAGGACCCGAAGACCGGTCGAGTGCACGACGGCCTGCACGTCGACATTCCGCCGCAGCGCATCGAGCAGGCGGCGGTCGCGGCCGAGGTGCTCGCCGACAGCATCTACACGAAGTTCCCGTTCGTCGCGGGCGCCGGACCGATGGCGACCGATCGCACCGAGCTCGTCCTGAACCGAACGTGGCGGCCCACCGTGACGGCGATCAGCCAGGAGGGGCTGCCCGCGCTCGCCGACGGCGGCAACGTGCTGCGTCCGAAGACGACCGTGCGGCTCTCGCTGCGCCTGCCCCCTTCGCTCGATTCGGACGAGGCGGTGCAGCGGGTGAAGACGTTGCTCGAAGCCGATCCTCCTTACGGCGCGACGGTGCGCTTCTCGAACGCGGACGGCGCGAGCGGCTGGGACGCGCCGCCAGTCGCGGCGTGGCTCGACGATTCCGTGAGCGACGCGTCGACCACCTACTTCGGGAACCCGTCGGCATCGATGGGTGAGGGGGGGACGATTCCCTTCATGGGCATGCTGGGCGAGAAGTTCCCGCAGGCTCAGTTTCTGATCACGGGCGTGCTGGGCCCGGAGTCCAACGCGCACGGGCCGAACGAGTTCCTGCACATCCCGACCGGCAAGCGCCTGACGGCGTGCGTGGCACAGGTCCTGGCGGATCATCTGAACCGGCCGAGCTGAGGCCCTTCACCGTCCACAGGGTCGGGGTGGGAAGTCTCTTCCGGATGCGCGAACAAGAGCGCCCCATCGGCGCCGAGTCATACTTCAGATGCGGGTGAATGAGACCCGACAGACTCGGAGTCATGACCATCCGAACTCCGGCCGTCGTGCTCCCCGAGGGGGTGCGGCAACTGCTGCGACAGCGCATCGAAGCGAACCTCGAGCTTCCGATCCAGTCGCAGACCTCGGCGCTGGTGCTCGCGGAGTGCAACAACGAGCGCTGTGATGCACAACGCCTGTCGACGATCATCTCGCTCGACCAGTCGCTGACCGGTCACGTGCTGGGTGTGGCGAACTCCGCGACGTACGCGCCGAAGGAGCCGATCGTGTCGCTGCAACAGGCGATCAGTCGGCTGGGCATCTCGACGATCTGCGAGATCGCCGTCGCCGTCTCGCTGAAGGGCAAGGTCTTCGACGTTCCGGGCTTTGGCACTTTGGTGCGCGAGATGTGGATGCACTCGGCCGCGACCGCCGTCTACTCGCGCGAAGTGGCGCGCTTGCTGCGCGCGAACGTCGAAGGCGCGTTCCTCTCGGGTCTGCTGCACGACGTCGGCCGACCGATCGTGCTGCAGAACCTGGTCGACGTCGCGCGCACGAAGACCGACAAGCCGGTGCCGGCGAAGATCCTCATGGCCGCGATGGAGGAGTTCCACGCAGCCGTGGGTAAACGCATGGTCGAGCACTGGGACCTGCCCGAGTGGATGGGCATCGTCGTCGAGCACCACCACGACTACAAACAGGCGCCGGAGCGCGCGCGCGAAACGATGATCGTCCATCTCGGCGACCAACTCGCGCATTGGGCGCTCGACGAAGGGAACGAGGAGTGTGACTTCGACGCGAACATCGAGGTCCTCGACGACCTCAATGTGTACTCGGACGACCTCGCGAAGCTGCTCGCGCTGCGCGGCGACGTCTTGGACGTCACCGAGGCGTTCCTGTGAGCCGAACGAACGAGTTCGATGTCCTGATCGTCGGAGGCGGGCCGGCAGGGATGAAGGCGGCCGTCCAGGCGGCGAAGGTCGGCAAGCGCGTCGCGATCGTCGAACGCGAAACCGGCCTCGGCGGCGAGTGCGTGCGCCGTGGGACGATCCCGTCCAAGACGATGCGCGAGACCGCGGCCTACCTCGCGGGACTCCGCAACCGGAGCGCGGGCGCCTTCGACATCGAGTTGGGCGCGGACGTGAAGGTCGCGAGCCTGATGAAGCGCGTCGAGGATGTGCTGTTGCATCACGAGCAGTACCTCGGTGATCAGATCTCGCGCAACAACATCGCGCAACTGACGGGTAGGGCACACTTCGTCGACGACGAGCACGTTGCGATCGTCAAGCGGAACGGCGACGAGGCTGTCGTGCGTGCCGAGACGATCCTGCTCGCGACCGGTTCTCGTCCGCGCACGCCGGACAACGTCTCGGTCGACCACGAACACATCCTCGACAGCGACTCGATCCTGTCGCTGATCTACCTACCGCGTTCCCTCGTCGTCCTCGGGGGCGGCGTCATCGCGTGCGAGTTCGCATCGATCTTCGCCGCGCTCGGCGTCGAGGTCACCGTGATCGACAAGTACTCGCGCCCGCTCGGCTTCATCGATCCTGAACTCACCGACCGCTTCGTCGAGTCCTTCGAGGCGAGCGGTGGACGCTTCCTGACCGACACGAACGTGGCGTCGGTCCGTTGGGATGGAGTGTCGAGCGTGATCGTCCAACTCGACAACGGCGACGTCATTCGCACCGAGAAGTGCCTGTGCGCGCTCGGACGCGTCGCGAGCGTCGCGGGGTTGAACATCGAGGCGGCGGGCATCGAGCTCAACAGCCGCGGTCACATTCCCGTCGACGAGAACCTGCAGACGTGCGTGCCCGGGATCTACGCCGCCGGCGACGTCATCGGGCCGCCCGCGCTCGCGACGACCGCCATGGATCAGGGACGGCGCGCGATCTGCAACGCGCTCGGTCTGCCGCTCGAAGACGCGGCGGCCGTCGTACCGATCGGCATCTACACGATCCCCGAGATCGCCTGCGTCGGCGAGAGCGAGGAGGAAGTGACCAAGCGCCTCGGTGGCGCCATCGTCGGTCGCTCGCCGTTCTCCGAGCTCGCCCGCGGACACATCAGCGGCAACACGACCGGCTTCTTCAAACTCGTCTGCGACCCGGACGGACGCAAGGTGCTCGGCGCACAGATCTTCGGCGAGCTGGCGACAGAGCTCGTCCACGTGGCGCAGATCGCGATCTACGCGCAGCTCGAGGTCGACGCCTTCCTCGAGAACGTCTTCAACTACCCGACGCTGGCCGAGTGCTATCGCGTCGCGGCGCTGGACGTCACGGGCAAGCGATCCGCGCTCGCGAGCAAAGCGGCGTAGGGCTACCTGCGTCGAGGAGTGCTCGTCGAAGGCGAGAGAGCTCCATCGCGAGTTCTCTATACAAAGCCAATTGTATGGAACCTTGCGAGCGGCGGATGGCTCCAATGGAAGCAGATGCAGCTGTGCATTGCAGTCGCTGAACGACGTGTTCCTGGGAGGGAGTCATGTTGAGATTCAAGGGTCTGTTTCGCGTTGCGTTCCTCGCCGTTGTCGCTGCGTTCGTTTCGAGCCTGACACAAGCCCAGGTCTCCAAGCCCGCTGCCCGGAAGAAGCCGATACCTGTCCACTTGGATCTCGAAACGGGCACGTTCACCCGGGGCCCGACGGCAGGCGCTGACGGAAGCTTCTCCTACAACACCTTCACGACCTTCGATCATCAGGTCCCGAGCGGGGCGGTCGCGGACGACCTAGGTACTGCGGGCAGTGGTCCCGTCGAGTGGATTACCGCGGGGACCAAAATGGGTGGCGAGAGTCAGTTCGTGACGAGCTTCGGCTTCGACTATTGCTCCGCTGCGCTCGACACGACGCTCGGGGGCCCCGGCGGCGCGGTCCAAGTCCAGTTCCGTGAGGGGTACACGAAAGGGGCGGCGAACGCCGGCGGCCCCAGCGGAACGGTCGTGGCGTCGTTCGTTCTCACGGGCTTGCCCGCGAACGATGTCTGTTCGGAGTTCTCCGGAACGTACACGTGCTACGACATCTCAGTGAGTCTGGGCAACAACCTCTTCGTCCTTCGCGATACCTACATCGGCTGGGGATGGAAGTTCAGCGACCTTGGCACGGACGGCGTCTTGGCGAAGACGTTCCCACAACTCGCGTGCGTCGCCAATTGCATGGGGCCAGGCCCGGACGCGAACGGCATCACCGACTGCATCGATCGCTACGATTCCGCCGGCACCTACCTGGGAACGATTTCATTCACGAACCAGGGGACCCCGTCGCTCGTCATCCGCGAGGCCGAGGCGATCGCGTCGTTGAGCGCCATCTACAATCCGACTGCGAGCGGTAAACCCGCGAACCCGGTTCGGACCACAGCGCTGACGGGTCCGCCAGCCTTGGGATTGTCCTGGGCCATCCAGACCGATTGCTCCGGTGCGGATCCAACCAAGAATGTGTTGTGGGCCTTGAGTCTGGCTCCTGCCCCGTTCTTCGTGGTCGGGGAGGGATGGAGGCTCGTTGATGTCACGCCCCCATTCCTCGTTCTCACCGGATTCGCTCCGCACTTCGGCGGCACCGCAACCTGGGGGCCGGTCGCAATTCCGGCGGACCTCCAACTCTACAACGCATGTTGGTGGGTTCAGGCGCGTTGCGGGGACACCTCTCCCTTCTACACGAACGCGCTCGCGCAGACGGTGGGGAGCTTCTGACCGAGCTAGCCCGGATGATTCATGAGCCTTCACCGAGATCGACGCAGCTGCGCGCCATATCAACGCTTCCCTTCCTCACCGGGTTCGACGACCCGTCAAGGTCGCCTCCACGCGCTTCGGTCGCGAAGCGCTGATCTGACGCACATCCGCGTCGATCT
>JAJDEV010000042.1 GCA_029259605.1 Planctomycetota bacterium
GCGCGCCATATCAACGCTTCCCTTCCTCACCGGGTTCGACGACCCGTCCAGGTCGCCTCCACGCGCTTCGGTCGCGAAGCGCTGATCTGACGCACATCCGCGTCGATCTCGGCAAAGCCTCATGAAGAACCCGGGCTAGGAAGTCGCAAGAAAGCTCGGGGGAGGCCCTTGAGGGCTGGCGAGGCCTCGGTAGCGTCACATGTGGACCTCTAGGTCCACGAGTCGAACGCATGTTCTCCGTGACCGTTCAATACGCGCTCAGAGCCTTGGTCGAGCTGGGTTGTTTGCCGACCGGCGAAGCGCTGATCGGCAGGGAGCTGGCCGCGCGCACCGGGATCGGCAGGGACTACCTCGCGAAGATCCTCGGCACCCTGCGGAACGCCAAGCTGGTCTCGGCCTCACCGGGCATCGGCGGCGGCTACCGCTTGGCGAAGGCGCCGGAGGCCATTGCGCTGATCGACGCCGTGCGGCTCCTCGATGGCGAGCAGAGTCTGCCGCAGTGCCTGCTCGACCACGCGCATCCCTGCGCCGACGAGAACCCGTGCTCTGCGCACGCGCTGTGGGCTGAGGTGCGCGAGCGCTATCTCGTCTTCCTCGAGACGACGACGATCGCCGCGATTTCGCGCGCCCCGGGCGCCGAGGAGATCCACGAGGCGATCGATGCGGAGCGCTTCGAAACGCGCGAGCGCGAACAGGCCGTACCCGAGAGCTGCGCCGCACCCGACGGGGCCGGAGCATGAAGCGCGAGGTCTTTCGCTCCGGAGCATGGGGCCTTGGCGTCACCTCGGTGCTCGCTCTCCTGATCGTCGTGGGCTCTCGGAATCTGGCCCACTTCGACGCGGCCCTCGTCGCCTACACCTTCTCGTTGCTGTTCGCGACGTTCGGTCTGACCTATCGCTACTCGATGTGGCTCTCCCGGCCGCCCACGGCGATGTTCTGGCGGAGGGGGTGGCAGGCGCTACTCCGGCGCCCCTGGGGACAGGGCCACGCCCGGGCTTGGCTCTCGGGAATGGCGCTCGACCTCTTGGCCAACCGGTTCCTCTTTCGGCGCGATCGGCTGCGCGGATGGACCCACCTGTTGATCATGTGGGGCTGCATCCTCGCCGTGGCGATCACGTTTCCGCTCGTCTTCGGCTGGCTCCACTTTCGCCCGGTTGCGGGCGACCTCTCCCTGTATCAGGTGGTCGTCTTCGGCTTCCCGGCGTTTCGGTTCCCGCACGATTCCGCCTTTGCCTTCTTCCTGTTTCACGGGCTGGTGTGGGCATCCCTGTTGGTGATTGCGGGCGTCATGTTGGCCGTTCGCCGCCGACTGCGCGATGGGGGAGCAGGAGCCGTTCAGCGCTTCGCGGAAGACTTCATGCCGCTCATCCTGCTGTTCGCCGTGAGCGTGACCGGCCTCATGCTCACCGCGAGCTACACGTGGATGAAGGGTTACGGCTTCACGTTCGTTTCGATCCTGCACGCGGTCACGGTCATCGCGACGTTCATCTGGCTCCCGTTCGGGAAGTTCTTCCACGTCTTTCAGCGCCCCGCGCAGTTCGGCGCGGGCCTGTACCGGAGTGTCAGCATCAGCGGGGACCAGGCGAGTTGCCGGCGCTGCGGGCACGCGTTCTCGTCGCGTGCGCACGTGCTCGATCTGATCGAAGTCGAGCGACAACTCGGCTACCGCTATGACATCGAAGGGTCCGAGGCCGAGCACTATCAGTGGATCTGCCCACCCTGCCGTCGAGCGACCTTCGCCGCGGCGCAGTCGCGGGCGTGGCGCGGCCACCGCGGAGGCGAGCCGCTGACCGCAGATCGACGTTCCCCTCCGATGCCGGTCTATGTCAACTCCGGCCTGGGGCAAGGCCCGCTCGGCGAAGAGGACGCCAAGAACCGACACGCATGAGCCACCCGATCCAACCGCCGCTTCCACCGCTGGACCGGGACACGATCCGCGAGTTCGGGCCGACGCGTGCCTACGGCACGGACAGCCGCGTGCGCGCGGGCGAAGAGCCCGACCGGCGCGTCAAGACGCACTGCTGTTTTTGCGGACAGCAGTGCGGCCTGCAGCTCGAGGTGAAGGACAACACCATTGTCGGCGTCGAGCCCTGGTACGAGTTTCCCTTCAACCAAGGGATGCTGTGCCCAAAAGGCGTCAAGCGCTACCTCCAGCAGGATCATCCCGACCGCCTTCTCCACGCCTATCAGAAAGATCCGTCCGCGGCCTCGGGCTTTCGGAAGCTGTCGTACGAGGAGGCGATCGGTCGTGTGGCCGAGTCCATCGAACGCATCCAAACCGAGCACGGACGAGACGCCTTCGCGGTGCTGTCGGGCGCGAGCCTGACGACCGAGAAGTGCTACCTGATGGGCAAGTTCGCGCACATGTGTCTGCGCACGTCCAACATCGACTACAACGGACGCCTGTGCATGGTGAGCGCCGGGGCGGCCAACAAGAAGGCGTTCGGAATCGACCGCGCCGCCAACCCGTGGGACGACATCCTCGGAGCCGAGGTCATCCTCGTCGCCGGTGCCAACGTCGCGGAGTGCGCCCCGATCACGACGAACTACATCTGGCAGGCGCGCGAGCACGGCGCCAAGGTCATCGTCATCGATCCGCGCATCACGCCGATCGCTCGGACCTGCGACCTCTTCCTGCCGGTCAAGCCGGGTCGCGACACCGCGCTGTTCAGCGGGATCCTCCAGCTCATGATCGAGAACGAGTGGCTCGATCGCGAGTTCATCGAGGAGCACACCGTGGGCTTCGAGCAGGTCGCCGATCTCGTCCGCGAGTGGACGCCGCGCAAGACCGCGGAAGAGACGGGCATCGCCGAGGCGTCGATCCGGACTGCGGCGGAATGGTGGGGGACGGCGAAGTCGAGCTTCCTGCTGCACGCGCGCGGGATCGAGCACCACAGCCACGGCGTCCAGAACGTCCTGAGCGCGATCAACATCGTCCTGGCCTCGGGTCGCATCGGGAAGCCCAACTGTGGCTACGCGACCATCACCGGGCAGGCCAACGGACAAGGAGGTCGCGAACACGGACAGAAGTGCGACCAGCTCCCCGGTGGTCGGGACCTCGGCAACCCGGAGCATCGAGCCTACGTCGCGGACGTTTGGGGAATCGAGCCCGACGACCTGCCGCCGCCCGGCGTCGACGCGTACGAGATCATGCGCAAGGCGGAAGCCGGCGAGATCAAAGGCCTGCTCTCGATCTGCTTCAATCCGGTCGTCTCCCTGCCGGACAACAACTTCGTTCGGCGCGCGCTCGAGACGTTGGACTTCTACGTCGCGATCGACTTCTTCATGAGCGAGAGCGCGCGCTACGCCGACGTCGTCCTGCCGGGCTCGCTGCAGGAGGAGGACGAGGGGACGGTGACCCAAGTCGAGGGGCGGATCGTCCGCATCAACAAGGTGGTGGAGCCGCCCGGCGACGCGCGCGCGGACTGGCGCATCATTCAGGACATTGCCAAGGCGTTGGGCCGCGACCAGGGGCTCACGTTCAACGATCCCGGCGAGATCTTCGAAGAGCTGCGGACCGCGTCCAAGGGTGGCGTGTGCGACTACTCGGGCGTGAGCTACGACCGGATCGAAGAGCACTTCGGTGTCTTCTGGCCGTGTCCGAGCGAAACGCCGGAGGGAGTCCCGGAGCCCGGGCCGCAGGGCACGCCGCGCCTGTTCGAGCCGGGCGCGTGGAACCCGATCGCCAAGGGCGCGGGACCGTTCTACTTCCCCGACGGCAAGGCGCGCTTCGTCCCGACGCCGTTCGAAGGTCCCGCCGAGGACGTCGACGCGGAGTACCCGCTCATCCTGACGACCGGACGCATCGTCAGTCAGTTCCTGTCGGGCAACCAGACGCGTCGGATCGGGCCGTTGGTGGATCACGCCCCCGAGCCGAAGTGTGAGCTGCACCCCCGCCTGGCTGCGCGACTCGGCATCGCGGAAGGCGATTGGACGACGGTCGAGAGCCGGCGCGGGACCTGCACCGTGCGCGCATCGGTCGTTGCGACCATCCGTCCGGACACCGTCTTTCTTCCCTACCACTGGGGCGGCCGCAAGAGCGCCAATCAGCTCACCGTCTCCGCCCAGGATCCCGTTTCCAAGATCCCCGAGTACAAGGTATGCGCGGTGCGTGTCACCAAGGCCGAAGCGCCCCCCGAGTACGTCGATTCACTCGAGCCGCAGCAGTAACGACAAGGAGATAGAGGGATGCCTGTACCTGAGACTCTCGAGTTCTTCGTCGATCCGGCGCGGTGCATCGGCTGCCAGTCGTGCGTTCAAGCGTGCACCGAATGCGACACCCACAAGGGGCAGTCCATGATCCAGCTCGACTACATCGATCGTGCGGGGTCGACGCAGACCGTGCCCGTCGTCTGCATGCACTGCGATTCGCCGACGTGCGCCGAGGTCTGTCCGGCGGACGCGATCAAGCGCACCGAGGACGGCGTCGTGCAAACCGCGCGAAAGCCGCGCTGCATCGCATGCAACAACTGCGTCTTGGCGTGCCCCTTCGGCGTCCCGAAGATGAACAGCGAGGCGAGCCTGATGATGAAGTGTGACATGTGCTACGACCGCACATCGGTCGGGCTGAAACCGATGTGTGCGTCCGTGTGCCCGAGCCAAGCGCTCGCATTCGGTACGCGGGAGGAGATGGCGCGCATGCGGCCGAGTGCAACGCCGGTCAACACGTTCCGCTTCGGAGGCCAGACGATCCGGACCAAGGTGAACGTCATGGTCTCGGCGGATGCTCCCGACAATTGCATCGACGTGACGGCCGCGATGTTCGATGCGTCCACCGGGCACGACGTGCTCGACGACGTGTTCGGCGAGGTGGGGCAGGAATGAGGCCGCCCGAGAAACCGGTCGGCCCCGGTAGCGTCCCGCCCGACCGCGGGCTGTCCGCCGAGCAGCCACGGTGGAGGCGAGACTTCCCCATCGACTGGGAAGAGGACGACTACGTCTCGCGGCGCGATCTCGTGAAGTTCGTCGTGCTGATCAGCGGAGCGTTCTCGATCGGACAGATCTGGCTCGCCGTGAAGAGCAAGCTCGGCCGACGCGGCTCGGCGCCCGCGCCCCTTCCCATCGCGGCGGTCGACGAGCTTCCGGTCGGGGCGGCCAAGACCTTCGTCTTCCCCGAGGGCAGCACGCCGCGGTTGCTCGTGCGGACGGGCACGAACAGCTTCGTCGCGTACGACCAGCAGTGCACGCACCTCCAGTGCCCGGTCGTTCCGGCGGTGGCCGAGGGGAGACTCCACTGTCCGTGCCACAACGGATGGTTCGATCTCGAAACAGGCCGGCCGCTCGCGGGTCCTCCCCGGCGCCCGCTGCCTCGCGTGTTGCTCGAAGTGCGCGAAGGGAACGTGTACGCGACCGGCGTGGAGGGTTCGACCACATGAAGGCGAGCAACCGATTCGTCCGGTCGCAGCGGATGACGATCGTGAATGGGATGCTGACCTTCGTGGTGCTCATCGTCTTGCTTCAGCTCTATCTGCTGACGGCGTCGATGAACGCGTACCTGGGCGGTGACGACGCCATTGCACTTCCAACCGCAGTCTTCAGCTTGGCGTGCCTCGGGCTCAACCTGGGGCTGCTCAGGTATCTCTACCGGCTGGATCGATGAGCGGAGTGCGCATCGGACGCGCGTGGCGCTGGCTGGCGCTCGCTGCCCGGGAGCTCGCTCCAGCGTCGTTCGCCATGGTCATGGCGACGGGCATCGTCTCGCTTGCAGCGCACTTTCTCGAGATGGTGTGGATTGCCGAGGCACTCCTCGCGATCAACGTCACCGCCTACGTCGTGTTGAGCTCGCTGCTCCTCGTGCGCTTGGCGGCCTACTCGGACCGCGCGCTGGCGGATCTTCGCGATCACGGTCGCGGTCCGGGTTACTTCACGGTCGTGGCGGGGACCTCTGTGCTCGGAGTTCAGCTGCTGGTGATCACGGACACGACCGCGGTGCCGCGCGCACTCTGGGTCGTCGGCGCCGTGATCTGGACGCTCGTCATGTACGGCTTCTTCACCGCCGTCGTCGTCCGCGAGAAGAAGCCCACGCTCGAGGAGGGGATCAACGGCGCCTGGCTTCTCGCGACGGTGGCGACGCAGTCGCTCTCGATCCTGGGAGCGTTGCTCGCTTCGAGCCTGTCGACGGCCCGAGAGCCCGTGCTCTTCCTCGCGCTTTGCGCGTTCCTCCTCGGCGGCCTGCTCTATCTCACGATCATCGCGCTGATCTTCTATCGATTCACGTTCCTCGAGATGACGACGGAGCGTCTCTCGCCGCCGTACTGGATCAACATGGGCGCCGTTGCGATCACGACGCTCGCCGGCTCGACGTTGTTGCTGGTCAGCGACTCGTGGGAGTTCCTCGTCCAGTTGCGCCCGTTCCTCGTGGGCTTCACCCTCTTCTTCTGGGTCGCGGCCACCTGGTGGATCCCCCTGCTTCTCATCCTGGGAATCTGGCGCCATCTCGTTCGGCGGTTTCCGCTGCGATACGACCCGCAGTACTGGGGCATGGTGTTCCCCCTCGGCATGTATACGGTCTGCACGGTGCGGCTGGCCGTCGCGACCGAGCTGGAGTTCCTGACCGTCATTCCCCGCTACTTCGTGTACCTGGCACTCGCGGCCTGGGCCGCGACGTTCACCGGGATGATCCTGTTCCTGGGGCGTTCGGCGCTGCGCGGCGCGGACGCGGACTGATCAGCCCACGGGGCTAGCCCGGATCATTCATGACGCTTCACCGAGATCGACGCCGCTACGCGCCATATCAGCACTTCCCTCCCTCACCGGGTTCGACGACCCGTCCAGGTCGCCTGCACGCGCTTCGGTCGCGAAGCGCTGATCTGGCGCGCATCTGCGTCGATCTCGGCAAAGCCTCATGAATGATCCGGGCTAGCGTCCGAGGCCTGCGCCAACCGGGCGGGGCCGCGGCGCCCGAACAATGCGTAGAGGGCGGGCAGGACCATCAAGGTCAGCACGTTGTCGGCGATCACGCCGCCGATGACGACCGTCGCCAGGGGCCGCTGCACTTCGGCACCGACGCCGGTGTTGAGGGCCATGGGCACGAACCCGAGCGCTGCGACCAACGCGGTCATCAGGATGGGCCGCAAACGAATCAGCCGCGTTTCCTCGACGGCTTCTTCGAGCGGGAGACCTTCCTCGTCGATCTTCCGACGGATGGTCGACACGAGCACCAACCCGTTGAGCATGGAGACTCCTGCCACGGCCACGAACCCGACTCCGGCGGAAACCGTGAAGGGCATGTCTCGGATCCAGAGCGCGGCAACGCCACCGAAGGCGGCGAAGGGCGCTCCGGTCGCGATCATCGCCGCGTCGCGAAGCGAACGCGTGCTCGTGTAGAGCAGGAAGAGGATCGCCGCCAGCGCGATCGGAACGATGATGCCCATGCGGCGACTGGCCCGTTGCAGGTGTTCGAACTGACCGCCCAGACGAGTGAAGTAGCCGGGGGGCAGTTCCACATCGGCTGCGATGCGCTCTTGCGCCTCGGCAACGAAGCTACCGAGGTCGCGCCCGACCACGTTGGCTTGGACGACCACCCGCCGCTT
This sequence comes from Planctomycetota bacterium, assembly GCA_029259605.1. GTDB lineage: Bacteria > Planctomycetota > UBA1135 > UBA1135 > OFTM281. Next base: position 7,533 of record JAJDEV010000042.1, read on the forward strand.
CTGCCATTCGCGCGTGATGGTCGATGGGCCTTCGACCTCTCGAAACGTCACCAGTTCGGTCAGCGGCACCCTCTGGCCCGAAGCCGTCGGGACGCGGAGCTCGCGGACCGCCATGGTGTCTCGGCGGTACGTGTCATCCAGGCGAACAACGAGGTCGAACCTGCGCTGCTCCTCGCGGATCTCGCCCACTTTGATCTCTCCGATGGCCTCGACCAGGCTCAACACGTGCGCGACCGAAATGCCGTGACGTGAGAGCGCGTCGCGATCGACTTCGACTTCGAGAATCGGCTGCCCCGTGACTTGTTCCGCGGTGACATCCGCTGCTCCCGGAATCCCCTCGAGGACCTCCTGCACTTCCTGGGCCTTGGCTTTCAGCACATCGAGGTCGTCCCCGAACACCTTGACCCCGAGGTCCGCGCGGATGCCCGCGGTCATCTCGTTCACGCGCATCTCGATCGGCTGCGTGAAGATGGCGCGCATCCCCGGCATCACGCGAAGCGCGGCCTGCATCCGAGACGTGAGCTCCGCTTGGGTGCTCGCCTGTGTCCAGCGCGCGCGCGGCGTTAGCGTGATGAACACGTCCGTGACCTCGAGCCCCATGGGGTCCGTCGCCACCTGGGCCGTACCCGTGCGGCTCCACACGTCGCGCACTTCGTCGGGGAACTCGTCCTTCAACAACTCCTCGAGCTGCAGCCCGTATCGAAGGGACTCGTCGAGGGACACGCCGGAGAGCCGCACGGTGTTGATGACCAGCGCCTCTTCGTAGAGCCGCGGAATGAACGTCGTTCCGAGCTGGGAGGCGAGGATGCAGCCGACGACGAGAACGCCGACGCCGAAGAGCACGACGGTGCGTGGAAACTGAAGCGCGCGGCGCACGACCGGGCGGTAGACCCACTGTGCTGCGCGCACCAGAACGTTCTCGCGCTCTTGGGCCTTCAGGTTCCTGAGTCCCATGCTGGCGAGCACCGGAATCAGCGTCAGCGAGAAGAGCAGTGAACCGGACAGCGCGAAGATGACGGTCAGCGCCATCGGTCGAAACAGCCGTCCCTCGACTCCTTCCAGCAGCAAGATCGGAAGGTAGACGATGAGGATGATCAGCTCTCCGAACATCGTCGGCTTGCGCACCTCGAGCGTTGCGTCGCGCACGATGTCGAGCTCGGGGCGCGTGCCTCCTTCTTGTCTCAGGCGCCGAACACAGTTCTCGACGATGATGACGGAGCTGTCGACGACCAGTCCGAAGTCGATCGCGCCGAGGCTCAGAAGACTGGCCGAGATGCCGAAGCGCAGCATCGCGCTGAAGGAGAAGAGCATCGCCAGCGGGATCGCCGACGCGACGATGAGGCCCGCGCGCAGGTTGCCGAGGAACACGAAGAGAACGGCGATGACGAGCAGCGCTCCCTCGAGCAGGTTCCCGCGGACCGTCCCGATGACGCGGTCCACGAGTTCGGTGCGATCGTAGAGCACCTCCACGCTCACGTGCTCTGGAAGGCTCTTGCTCGCCTCCTCCAGGCGCTCCCGCAGGCGGCTCGTGACCTCATGGCTGTTCTCTCCCATGAGCATGAACCCGAGGCCCAGCACGATCTCGCCCGCACCGTTCGCCGTCACGCCGCCGCGCCGAATCTGGTGGCCCTCGCGTACCTTCGCGACGTCACGGATGCGGACCGGAATGCCGTCATGCTCGTCTACGACGATGCCCTCGAGCTCGGGGATGCTCCGCGCGAGGCCGATGCCATGCACGAGGTGCATCTCACCAGCGGCCGCGATGACACCTCCGCCGACGTTTTCGTTGTTGTCTCGAAGCGCCCGAACGACGTCGTCGAGGGTCAGCTCGTACTCGAGCAACTGCAGGGGCTCGACGACGACGTGGTACTGGCGCTTCCGGCCACCCCACGTGTTCACTTCGGCAACGCCGGGGACCGTCAGGAGCTGAGGGCGCAGCACCCAGTCGTGCAGGGTGGTCAGCTCGGTGAGCGTCGCCGTCTCGCTATGCAGCGCGTAGTGAAGGACCTCACCCAACCCGGTCGCGATGGGCCCCATCTGCGGGGAAGCCAATCCCTCGGGAAGCTCGACCGTTTGGAGTCGCTCGCCGATGAGCTGCCGCGCGAAGTAGACGTCGACGCTGTCCTCGAAGATCGCGACGACCTGCGAGAGACCGAACTTCGAAATGGAGCGCACTTCGACGAGCCCCGGGAGCCCGCCGATCGCCTGCTCGACTGGAAACGTGATCTGCTGTTCGATCTCGACCGGGCTGAGCGATGGCGCGTTGGTGTTGACCTGCACCTGCACCGGAGTCGTGTCGGGGAACGCGTCGATTGGGAGACGCGCGAGCGATACGAGCCCGGCGGCGACCAGGAGCGCGGAAAGGACAACGACGACGAGTCGATTCCGAAGGGACCAGCCAACGATTGCGTCGAACATGCGGTGGACCTGCCTACTCGCTCAGATGGTCCACTTCGCAACAACCGGCGCCGATGCTGCCCTTCTGCAGCTCGGTCTTGAGGATGAAGCTGCCTTGCGTGACGACGCTCTCTCCCCCCGACAGGCCGCTGAGCACTTCGTAGTCGTCACCCGTGTCGTAACCGAGGCGCAGCTTGCGCGGGAGGAACTCGGTGGGGGACACGCGTTCGAACGCCACGTTGCAGCAGCCCTCCCATTGCACCGCGCCCTTGGGAACCAGAACCGCATCCGCGTCGTCTCGTGTCACGATTCTCGCGGTGCCGAAGCTCTGCGCACGAAGGATGCCCTCCGGGTTCGCGAACTCCGCTCGCACCTTGATCGTGCGCGTGCGCGGGTCGACTTCGCTGCTCAACCAGGTCACGCGACCGTCGAGCGTGTCTCCGGTCCAGCCCTCCACGGCGAGCAGGACGGGCTGCCCGCGCTCGACGAGCCGAATGTCCGCCTGGTCGACATCCACGATGCCCCACATGCGTGAAGTGTCGGCCACACGAACGATCGATGTCTCGGGTGAGGCGCGCTCACCGAGCACGGCATCCAGGCGGACCACGACGCCGGAGAACGGTGCCGTGATGCTCAGCAGGGACGACGCCTCGGCTCGCTCTTTGACCGCCACGATCTGATCGCTCGTGAGCCCGAGGTTCGCCAGCCGTTGCTCTGCCGCCGCGAGAGCGATGCGACTCTCTACGAGCTGGGTCTCCGCTTCGAGGGAGTCTCGCTCGGTCGACAGGCCCTTCTCGAGCAGCGCCCCTTCCCGCTGGCTGGTCTTCTCCCAAAGCCCGACGCGAGCGGCTGCCTGCAGCAGCTCGGACTTGGCGGCGCCGAGCGCCGCAGACTCGAGCACGATGAGCACGTCTCCGGCGTCGACCTCGTCCCCGAGGTTTCGGCGCACCTCCACGATCGTCCCCGGTGCGCGAGGGGCCAAACGCGCGTGGAACCTCGAGTCGTACGCCACGGTCGCGGGGGCCTCGAGCACTCTGCGGAGCTTCCCGCGACGCACTTCCTCCACGCGCACTCCGACTCGGTCGGCCACACTCGCCGTGCTCAACCTGACGACGCTCGAGTCGGTCGTGCACGTCGGCGACGGGAGCGCTCGCACGCGCGGCGTGTCCACGGTCGAGACCGCGAAGTCCGGCTCGGTCGCCTTCGTCTCCGGAGCAGCGCTCGCGGACTCGTACGCGTCGAGCGCGGCGGGGTTGCACGTCACGCATTGGGACTCGGGCAGCCCGTGCTCGTCGCACCAGTCGCCCTCGCTACGGAAGACCCCTTCGAGATCGCTGCGGCACTGGGTGCAAACCGCTTCGGGCACTCCGTGCCCCGCGCAGAACCCCATCGCTTCGATGACGGTTGGCGAGCAGAACGGACAGTTCTCGACCGCGTGTTCCGTGCACGCCGCGGCCACCTGTGGCGTCGCTGCAGATGGAGCGGCCATGCTCCGCCACGCGTCGCGGACTCCCGGGTTGCAGGCTTCGCATTGCGACTCCGGAAGGCCGTGCCCGCCGCACCAGTCGCCCTCTGCGCGAAACACCGCCTCGAGGTCGGCGCGGCAGTTCGTGCAGACGGCTTCCGGGACCCCGTGCTCGCCACAGAACCCCATCGCCTCGACTACGGCCGGAGAGCAGAAGGGGCAGTTCGAGATGCTGTGCTCGGCGCATTGCGCGGCGGGAGAGGAGGTCTCCAGGGAAGGGGCTCGCGGCGAGGATCCGCCGCACCCGAGCGCGCCTCCGAGGCCGACCGCGACGAGCGCGGCGGCAATGAAGGGCCAAGCCGGCGTGGAGGACGGAGTTCTGCGGGTGAGTGACGTTTGCCACAGTCTGCTCGGCTTCATTTCGATCGTCCGTCTTGGTTCACCTGTTCGGTGAGGAGTTCTTCACGCGGCGTCCCCGTTGCGCGTTCGAGGTCCGAGAGCGCCGTTGCGGCCTGGAGCAACCGTTGGACGTACGCGCTGCGGGCCGCCAGGAATTGGCGCTGCGCTTCGAGCGCCGGGAGCATCGTCGTCTTGCCCAGTTGGTAGCTCTCGCGTGTCTGGGCCGACGTCTCCTGGGAGCGAGTCAGGATGTTGTCGCGGTAGATCGCGAGGACGTCCCAGCTCGCCTCCGCGCGCGCGAGCGCCGCGTTCACGTCTTGGATCGCCGCGAGTCGGATCGCGACGAGAGCCATCTCGCGCTGCGACAGAGACTCGAACGCCTTGGCCACCTGTGCTCGGTTCTGGTCGAACAGGGGCAGTTCGACTCGAACGCCCGGCCCGACACTCCAGTCGCCGTCCTTCTCGGCCGCGACGCCGACATCGACGCTGCGCATGAAGAGACCGCGCTGCCGTTCGACCTCCGCCGTGGCTTGCCGCACCGCCTCCTCGGCCGCGCGAACGTCGAGCCTTCGCGCCAGCGCGAGCCGCTCGAGCGCTTCGAGCGGCAAGAGCGGGGGCGGACCGGCGTCCGCGAGTTCGAGCAACGGAAGCTCGCCGTACCGGGGGCCGAGTCCGAGCAGCGCGAGCAGGTTCCGTCGCGCTTGTGCGGAGGCGAGCTCGGCGTCTCGGAGTGCGACCTCGGTCTCGAGGAACTCGAGCCGCGCGAGGTTGGTGTCGATGGCCGTACCCGCGGCCGCTTCGAGGCGCGCTTCGGCCAGTCCGAGAAGGCGCTGGGCCGACGCTCGGTTTTCCCTCGCGATCCCGAGCAGCTGCAGCGAGGCCGTCGCTTCGACGTACGCGACGCGGATGTCGCCCGCGAGCGACGCTGCGCGGTGTGCCAGCTCCAGGACTCGGCGCTGCAGCGCGCTCTCGGCGACGCGCTCGCGCTCGGGGACCTGCCAGATGTCGAGGAGGCTTCCGAAGAGTCCTCCTTCGAGTTCACTCGCACCGCCCGAAGTCGGGATGCGCAGGACGGCGCTGAGCGACGGGTTCGTGAGAAGTCCTGCTTGCACCCGGTCCGCGTGGGCGATCCCGACGTTCCGAAACGCAGCCTGCAGGGCCGGGTTGTTCAGCAGTCCGAGCTCCACAGCCTCCGACAGCCCAAGGCCGTCGCGCAGGAGTTCGGCCATGCGCTCTTGGGCCGCGGCTGCGTCCGCGTCCGGGTGGAAGACGTGCGCGGCACCGGTCGCGGAGCGGATCTCGTCGACGGCCCGGTCATAGTCTGGACCGGGATCGACCGACCGGCACGCGGCGAGTCCGAGCAGACACGCGGCCGCGACGCTACTTCGACGCGGCGCCATGGAGCTTCTCCGAAACGGTGCCGGCGAGTTCGAGCCAGAACGGGTCGCCGATCCGGTAGTACGCCAGCTTGCCTTGCGCTCGGAAGTCCACGGCGCCGAGTCGCCGAAGCTCTTTGAGCTGTTGCGACGTGCCGGAAAACGAGATCCCGAGCACGTGCGCCAGGTCGCAAACGCAGAGCTCACGACCCTCGAGCGCCCTCAGCACCCGGAGGCGCCCTGGGTGGGCGAGCACCTTCATCGCGTCGGCCACGCGTCGGCTCTCGTCCTCCGGCGGGAGGCACGCTCGGGCATCCGCGGCCCGCGGGCCGTCGACGCAGTCGACCTCGCACAGGCCCTTGCTGACCTTCCGCACCTCCTTCGTCATGGCGTCATTTCCTCATTTTATGAATCGACAAGTGAAGCGTAGCACTTGAGACGCGGTCGGGAAATGGAATGAACGGACTGCATTGGTGTTGCGCCTCTCACCGCAGTTCTGGTCTCGCGCGGCAACCGACGCCGGTTTGAGCCGGACTTCTTCGGACAACCCCCATCCCGGGGCTTCGCCAAGGAAGTCGTAAACTGCGTTGCAGCCCCCGCGGGCTGTCCGTACCTCGACTTGCGAAAGGCCGAAGCGCGGAATGCGCGTCCAGCGCAGCCGTCGAGCAACACCTAGCCCGGGTGATTCATGAGGCTTCACCGAGATCGACGCGGATGTGCGTCAGATCAGCGCTTCGCGACCGAAGCGCGTGGAGGCGACCTGGACGGGTCGTCGAACCCGGTGAGGAAGGGAAGCGTTGACATGGCGCGTAGCTGCGTCGATCTCGGTGAAGGCTCATGAATAACCCGGGTTAGAGTCCTGGCTCACATCCGATTCCCAACCGAGGCGAACGAAGGCGAATGGAAACGAACCGAGTAGCGATCCTCACGGCCGGCGGCAGCGGCATGGGAGCCGCCGCCGCGCGCAAGCTGGCGGCGGACGGCTTCCACGTCGCCATCCTCTCGTCCTCCGGGAAGGGCGAGGCGCTCGCGACGGAGCTCGGCGGCGTCGGCGTCACCGGGTCCAACCAGTCGGAGGACGACCTCGCGCGGCTCGTCGAGCAGGCGGTCGAGCGCTGGGGTCGCATCGACGTGCTCGTGAACAGCGCCGGCCACGGTCCGAGGGGGCCGGTGCTCGAGCTCTCCGACGCGGACTGGCACGCCGGCATGGAGGTCTACTTCCTGAACGTCGTCCGTCCGACGCGGCTCGTGACGCCCGTGATGCAGGCGCAGGGTTCCGGTTCGATCATCAACATCTCGACCTTCGCCGCGTTCGAGCCCGATCCCGTGTTCCCGACGTCCGGTGTGTTCCGCGCCGGACTCGCCGCGTTCACGAAGCTCTTCGCGGACCGCTACGCCGCCGACAACATCCGCATGAACAACGTCCTGCCGGGCTTCATCGACAGCCTCCCGGAGAAGGACGAGTTCCGCGACCGCATCCCGATGCAACGCTACGGCCGCTCCTCCGAGATCGCCGACGTGATCGCGTTCCTGGCGTCGGAGGGAGGCGGTTACATCACGGGGCAGAACATCCGCGTGGACGGCGGTCTGACGCGGTCCGTGTAGGTCGGCGCGCGGCAGCGAGCGTTCGCCGAGTCCCGAGTTATCTCCGATCGCGGCGGCCCGCACCCTCGGGAGGCGGTCGGCGCGGTCGACGCTCCGCCTCATTCGGCTCCTTGCCTTCGACGCGCGCCGTTCCGGGTACGCCCCGGAAGGCCTTGATGATCTCGTTGCTGCCCGGCGACCCGGCGTGATAGTGGTAGCCACGCGTCGAGTCGACGTGGCCGCCGCATTCATCGAGGTTCTGCGGCGCTTGGCCTGGCTCGTCGAGGTGCGCGTAGATCGCGAATCCGTCCAGGGCATACCCGATCATCGGGGCATGTCCGTCTCCCTGAACGACCTCCTTCGTGCGCCCCGTCGCCGCGTGGTAATGGTATCCGTCGTACGGGTTCATGTGCCCGCCGGAGTCGTCCAGTGGGGCAATCGTGTGCGCCGCCAAGATCGCATGCACGGGAGCGGGAGGATCGAAGTTGACGCCGTTGAACGCCACACCGATCGGTCCGCGCGTGAGGCGGATCGGCGTCTTGCTGAACTCGGGCTGAGCCGGAATCACGAGGGTCGTCTTTGTTTCTTCAATCCACTCGGGTCGGCCCTCGACGACATGGTTGTGATACCTCGGGTCCACGTCGGGTCTCGCGGCAGCCTCGAAGGCCTCCTTGGTTTCCGTGACGCGGATCGACCCGTCCTCGCGAACCAGATTCCACTCGGGGTCCGCGTAGAGGTCCGCGATCGAGGCGAGGAAGGGGCCGTCGACGTCGTAGACCTTGCCGTCCTTGAACCAGATGCCGCCCGCTTCCTTGCCGTCGGTCACGTGTTTCGGACTCCACGGGCCCATCTCGTGCTCGAGAGGTTCCGAGTTCGACTGGATGACGTAGGACATCGCCCGCGGGCCGTCGGACCGGACGCGTTCTTCGAGAGCGATGTCCGCCAGCAAGGACTCGCGAAGGAAGTGCGCAGGGTCGACCGGGGTTGCGCGCGCCTGCTGCACGCCGCCCGAGCCGTGCGCGCGCTCGACGACCGAAACGTAGGAGCCGATGAGCAAGGCGACGAATACCAGCCGGCTGGCTACGGCGGCGCGTCGTACATACGGGTAGGACATCATCGTTCGCGGAAGTGTGGGGCTGGAATCAGAAGGAAGCGGCTTCGGGCGCCGCGTCTCAGTCGGACGAGGCGGGATCGACGCGCCCGGCGACACCGGGGTGATCGAGCGGGATGTGTACGGCGCGGAAGAGCGCGTTGGCCGAACCGGGTCCACCGCCGCGCCCTGGCTCGCGGTCCGGCCGCCCGGCCGGACGACCCTCGGGCCTGCGCTCCGGAGGCCCGTTCCCTTCGGGCGGACCGTCCCGTCGGCCGGGACCGCGCGGACCGCGGGGCGACTCACCGCGCGCGGCTTCGCCGCGGAACGGACTGCGAAACTCCCACAGGATCTCGCCCGTGCGGTCGACCTGGAAGACGCGACCGTTCTCCCCGTCGCATACGAGGAAGTTCCCCGCCGCGAGGGGCATCGCGCCGGAGATGTGCGACGAGAACAAGTCGGACCGTTCCGGCGCGGTGTACGACCAAGCGGCCTGCGTCGCGGGGGCCTGGTCGAGCAACGCGCCGCCCCGGTCGAGCGGGAGGTGCAAGATGTCGACCGACGAGTAGTTCCCGTCGGGACGTCCATCGCCGTTGTTGAAAACGCTCAGCGCGACCTGCTCGCCGTCGCGCATCCAGCGCGCGTCGTGCTGTCCGAAGAGCGCTCGGGCACTCGCTTGGCCGAGGTTGGCGCCGTTGCCCCAACGCCAGAGGAGGTCGCCGCCTCGGCCATACCGCCCGCCCTTCGAGCTCGCGGCCTGCTCGGTCGTCGTCGAATGGTCGATGACGAACACCTCGCTGAAGTTGCGCACGGAGATCGCGATCAAGTCCAGCTCGGCGTCGAAGTCGATCGAGTTCGTGTGCATCCAGTCGGACGCGCGACGGTCACGCCTCTCGTCTTCGTTCGCGTCGTCCGGTTGATCGCCGATGTAGCCGAGGTCGCGCAGGCGCTCGAGCTGCGCCTCGTGCTCGCGCGCCTCGTCCTCGGTCTCGGGTCGCTCCATCCGCGTCGCGCCGATGTTGACGTCGATGCGTTCCGGGTGGGCCGCGGGGTCGCCGTAGCGGGGGAGGCTCGCGTCGTGATCCTGGACGAGGTGATCCCACGCACGCCACGCCCACACGACCTCGGCGCCGTCGGGTTCGACCGGCTTCAGCTCCCAGATCGCGTCCGGCCAGAGGCCCGCTTCGCCCACCGAGTTCGGCCGTCGGCCCACGGCGAGGGCTTCCTCCCTCGACTTGCCCTCCCAGACGATCACGAGCACGTTGCCGTTCGGCAGCACCTCGAAGTCGTGGTGCGCGAGGTGGTCCTCGGCCGAGAGGTCGTACGTCCAGACGAGCCCGCCGTCCCACGTGAAGCGCTCCAGCCTTCCGCCTTCGCCGCCTCCGCGGAAGCGATCGTTGTCGCCGACCTTCGCGGCGCGGAGCAGATCCCCGTTCGGCATCAGATCAACTGCGTTCCCCGGCGTGAACTCCGAAGTCCAACGGTGCACGACGCCGCCGTCCGCATCGATGAGCAAGGTCTCGGTCGAGCGCAGGGGAGCGAGGAGCGTGTAGCCCGGTTCGGCACGGTCCGTTCGGTGCACGACTCCCCGAATGGGCGGCGTCGGTTCGGGACGTTGGGCGACGGACGGGAAGAGCAGCGCGATGCAGGCGATCCAATTCATGGCGGTAGGGTAGGTGGAGGATCTGAAGTTCGCCTTACGGCGTCGAGCGAATCGGCGGAGCCGAGGAAGCGCGGTCGGGAGTGGACTGGAACACGCCTCCGTCCGTTCCACCTCACGAGAAAGGGGGAATGGGAGGTGCGCGGACATCAACGGCGTGCCCAGTCCGATGGGAGAGTGATCGGGACGTCGTGCGTGGGGCTACTGGACGAAGAAGACGTCGGCCGGCAGCTCCTGTCCGATCTCGGTGTTGCGACGGATGATCAGGGAGAGCGTCTGCCTCTCGACGAACGCGATCCACGCCTGTGGCATGTACGCCTGATACCAGAACCGATCCCCGTCGCGCAGTCGTCGGAACTGATCGCCGAGGATCCGCCCGAGCGTGGGGCCGACGACCGCACCGGGTGCATGGTCCTCGCACAGGAACCCGAGCCAGGCGTCGATCTCTTCCACTCCTGAATACGCCCGGGCAAGGCGAGCTCGAACCTCGGCGTCCGAGGACACGTCGTCGAACGAGACGGCGCCCCGGCGTCCGACGGCCCTGCGCACTTCGTTGTACGAGGGCAGCCCGTGGTCACGACCGCGTTGGATGTTCAGCGAAACGAGGTCGAGGCCGCCGGAGCCCGGAGGACCGAATAGGAGGTTGCGCACTTCGTCGATCACGTACGGGTCGATTTCCTGCGCCCGCTGTAGGGACAGGCCGCGCAGGTAGGGTTCGACGCCGACCGAGATGAGCTCCGTCGGGTTGAAGAACGCGCGCGCCAAGGAGAGGTTGCCGGCCGGGTGTGGCGACCCGTCGGCCTGAACGCGCAGGAGCTGCGGGGAGAGCATCGTGTGCCCCACGCGATAGGCAGCCGTCGCGAACTCGTTGGCAATCGACGGATCGACGTCCGATCGATATCCACGATAGGGCGGCAGGGCGCGGCTCCCGATCAGCACCGGCAAGAACTCGCGATACGTGATCGACTGCATTTCGGCCGCGACCAGGGCGCGCGCGAGTTGGTAGATGGTCTCTCCGTCGAACGAGCCCAGCGCCGCGATTCGACCCGCCCAGTGGTTGTGCTCGCGCACGAAGAGCGTGTGCATCGCGGTGAGCGCGACCTGCTCGTTGGCGCGAATGTCGCCGGCGAGGAAGTACGACGGATCCGAGTTCGGCGCGTTCGGGAGCTCGTTCTCGTTGAACGGAAGCAAGTCCCCCGCGCTCGTCTTCAGTCGTCCGGTTCCGTCCAGAGTGCGGAGCTCGTGCGCGCGTTCCTCGTCCGAACCGTAGACGTTCGAGGCATCGATGAACGCCGTGATGAGGTTCACCTGCTGCCGAACGCCGTCGATCCGTTCGTAGGCGGAGCGGTCGAGGGGGACCGTCGCGAGCCCCGTTCCGGCGGGGTCGAACCAGGTGTCGCCGGCCGGAACCAGGATGTCGAACGGCTCCGCGGGGTCGGCGACGGGCGTCTCGGTCACGTCGTGGTCGAGGAACTGCCCCCACATCCAGAGGAAGTCCGACGCTCCTCGGCGGTTGGGAACGAGGTCCCCTTGCGCGGAGACCTCGTTGCTGATCGCCCGCGGACTCGCTCGATCCTCTCCGGCGGGCGCGTCGACACCGTCGGCGTAGTCCGGCGGAACGAGGCGCAGCATGATCGACTCCGCGGCTCCCCACTCGGTGTGCTTGCCGTTGTTTCCAACGCCATCGATGGTCCGGAACTCGAGAGGGAAGACGGCGGGATGCTCGCCGCGGCCCGGTCGTGCGTCGCCGTCGCGGTCTCGAGTCGGGCCGCCGTTCGTCGCGCGCTGACGCTGGACTGGAGACCGGTCGAAGGCCTGCTCCTGAAACGGCGTGGCGTCGGTCGGGTTCCCGATCGCGCACAGCGCGGCGGTGACTGCGAGGCGGATTCGCACTTTCATACTCATGGCTCCTGCTCAGGTTGACGCGGCTCTCGGCCGCGGGAATGTCCATGTCCACCTGCTGGAGCCGCACGGGTCTTTCGAACTTCTGAAGCTGGGAGACCGTTTCGCGCGAACGAGCGAGGGAGTCGCGACCTTGCGACTCTCTGAAGCCGGGCGACAACCCGCGAGTTCGCACGCGGGCGTCGGATCGTGCCTGCGCTATGTTGGACGGCGCGCAGTCATGTCACGCCCGAGAATCCTACTGGTCGAAGACGACGAGAAGCTGGGACGGCAGGTGCTCGGCCACCTCCGGAGCGCCGGCTACGACGTCGACTGGATGCGCGACGGAAGCGAGGCGTTGACCGTCGATCCCGCGGCGTACGCGCTCTGGATCCTCGACCTCATGCTGCCGAAGACCTACGGGCTCGACGTGCTGAAGCGTGTTCGTGAATCCTCGGACGTTCCGGTCCTCGTCCTCAGCGCGCAGGACGAGACGCACGTCAAGGTCCGCGCCCTGCAGTTGGGCGGTGACGACTACCTCACCAAGCCGTTCTGGCCGGAGGAACTCGTCGCGCGCGTGCAGGCGCGCATGCGCCGGCCCAACGCCGTGCGCGATGGACGTCTCGTCGTCGGAGGTGTCGAGCTCGACGTGGAGGGGCGGCGCCTGACCGTGGACGGATGTGAGGTCGAGTTGACGCGCGTCGAGTTCGACCTGCTCGCGTCGCTCGCGCGGCGTCGAGGCGCGGCGGTCCAGCGCGGGTGGCTCGCCGAGAGAGTGCTCGACCCCGAGCGAGAGGGAACCGAGCGCACGCTGGACGTGCACGTCTCGCGCCTCCGGAAGAAGCTCGGTGCCTACGCCGGGTTGATCGCCACGGTCTGGGGCGTCGGCTACCGCTTCGACGAGGAGTCCACCCCGTGAGCCTGCGTTCCCGGCTCGTCCTGGCGCTCGTCACCGTTGCCGTTCCGCTCGTGGTCGCGCTGACCTGGGCGAGGGGGGTGCTCGACGAGCGTACCGAGGTCGACCTGCTTCAGCGGTTCATCGAGGCGCGGATGGAGGACGGCCGCGCGGCGTGCGAGGCCGACCCCGAGCGCTTCCCTCCGCCTCCGCGCCCGGCGGATCGGCGATTCGCTCCGCCGCCGGAGGGGCGCCGGGCCCCGAGGAACGCGGGCCCCGAAGGCCCGCCGATCGATCTCTTCGCCTACGACGAGGACTTCGTCTCGGCCAACCCGCGCGCGCCGCGCTTCCCCGCGCGGCTTCGGCAGCCGCTCGAGGCGGGTGCGGATCGAGCCGACGAGAGGTTCCAGGAGGAAGGGCGCGCGGGCATCCGCGTCGCCGCGCGCATGCCGTGGGGAGAGGGACCGTGCGCGATCGTGATGGCGATCCGACCCGGTAGCGGACCGCAGTGGCTCACGCGCAACCAGCTCATCACGGCCGGCGCGTTGGCGCTTGGGCTCGCCCTGGCGGTTTTCCTCGCCGCCGGTCCCATCGTCAGTCGCGTGCGAACCCTGCAGGCCGAGATCCGGCGTTCGGCGCGGGAGCGCTACGCGACGCCGGTGACGGTGAAGGGATGCGACGAGATCGCGCAGCTCGCCCGGGAGTTCAACGACGCCGGCGACGAAGTGCGGCGACAGTTCCGCGCGGTCGAGGATCGGGAGCAAACACTTCGAGCGTTCGTCGCGAACACGACTCACGACGTGATGATTCCGATGACCGTCCTGAAGGGGCACCTGACTGCCCTTTGCGAGGCGGAGGGGAGTCCGGCCCCGGAGCTTCTTCGCGGCGCCCTGGAAGAGACCCACTACATGGCCTCGCTGATCCAAAACCTCTCCGCCTCCGCCAAACTCGAGGTGGGGGAGCTCGCCGTCGAGTTCGGAGAGGTCGACCTGAACGCGCTGGTCGAACGGGTCGTGGGGCGCCACGCTCCCATCGCTCGCCGTACGAACGTCGAGCTGAACCTTGCGGTGCCCGAAGAGAAGATCGTCGCCCGGGGCGACCTCACGCTCCTCGAGCAGGCCGTGAGCAACCTGGTTCACAACGCGGTGCGATACGGCGAGTCAGGCGGGCACGTCGCGGTGTTGCTCGATCCTGGAACCGATGGTGCGTGGCGCCTTCGCGTCGTGGACGACGGCCCGGGCATCGACGATGGGCTCATCGAGCGTCTGACGCAGCGGTCCGTTCGCGGGGACGGAGCTCGTAGCCGTCACCCGGAAGGGCAAGGGCTCGGGCTGCACATCGCCCTCGAGGTGGCTCGCCGGCATGGCTTCGCACTCGAGTTGCGGCGGTCGGAGTACGGTGGGCTCGAGGCCGAACTCTCGCGCCCCACGCCCTAGCAGCCCGTGGTGAAACTCACGCCATCGTCGGAGGGTGATGGATCCGTGCTGG
>JAJDEV010000043.1 GCA_029259605.1 Planctomycetota bacterium
GTGAAACTCACGCCATCGTCGGAGGGTGATGGATCCGTGCTGGCAAGGCGCGCTGACGACGCGTATTGGTGGATACTCGGAGGAAGCGGAACGCAGGCAGCGCGGATCCAGCGCCGTTCGACGATGGCGTGAGTTTCACCACGGGCTGCTAGCGACGCCGCTCCGCTGCCGTCACCCGCGGGCGATCGCGATGTAGACGAGCGGCTTGCCGAGCTCGACCAGCTCGGGCTTCTTCTTCGGAAAGATCAGGACCGAGTCCGCGTCGAGCACGACCTCTTCGCCGGATGCGTACGCGCCCAGCACCTGGCCGGCCGGCAAAGCCTGGAGATTTTGTCCGACGCCCTCCGTCCAGACGAAGCCGTCGCCCGCGCACCGTACGACGTGCTCGAGCTGCAGCAGTTCCTTGTCCGAGTGGATCGTCGCGTCGCCGTCGATGAGCCCCGTTCCGCGGAGCACGTTCTTCATCTCCGCCAGAACCGCCGACGCGGTGTTCTCCGGATCCTGGATCCAACCCGTCTCGTAGCAAATGCCCACGCGGCCTCGCGTCGACATCCACTCGTCGAGGGAGACCGACCCGAAGTTCAGGTTCGGATCGGCGAGCAAGAAGCGCGCGCGAAGGAGCGAGAAGACACGTGCGTGCGCCTCGTTCGCGACCGGCGGATGCTGCATGAGGAAGCGCTCGCCGGGCTCGACCGTGCAGTGAAAGTCCACGAGCACCTCGGCTTCGACGCGCTCGAGCGCCGCGAAGATGTCGCGCGCTCGCTGCTCCTCGTAGACGACCGCGTCGCGCGCGAGCTTGTCCGCGTGGAAGCATCGGTTGATGTCGACGCCGCCCTCGGACCAGCGCGCGTCGATCGCGCTCGCACGCGGGTTCGAGTGCGAGAGCAAGAGCTTGCCGGCGCGCAAGGCGAGCGCCCCGGTCTCGAACGCTTCGACGAGCGCCAACCCGGCGTCGATGGGCGGTCGTTCGTTGCCGTGCACACCAAAGGAAACACAGACGGACGCACCGGGCTTGCCGGAGTCCGCGACCCACAGACCCTCGTCGATCGATTCGAGCATCGCGGCATCCTAGCTCGAAAGGGCGGCGACGCTACCAGCGGAACGAGGTGCGTTCGACCCGGCGCCGAACGGTCCGCACGAAGCGCATCGCGTCACGTACGTCGAGGTACGGAATGCGGAACGTCAGGTCCGAGCCGCCCGGCCCCGCCGTGTCGACGCTGACCGTGGCCATTCGGTGGCGCCGATCGAACGGCGTCTGGCGCAGGGAGATCGATTGGATCTTCGAGAAGCGCACCGCGTTGCGCGCGTGGGTCAGGACTCCGTCACGCACGTACACGGCCGAATCCGTGACGGCGTACGCCAGTCGCCGTGCGCGCTTCGTCGCGGTCACGAAGACGAGCAGCACGAGGAGCGCGAAGAACGGCACAGCCCAGAACCCGGCGTCCCTGGCGACGAGCAACGTCGGCACGAGCGCGACCACCGCCCCCTTGACGATCATCCGGCGTCGCGCATGCGGATGGACGCGCGCCCAAGGGAGCCCGGTGAACGCGACGTCCGGCTGGATCTCGCGCACGATGGGATCGAGCGCCGCGCGCTCCACCAGCGGCACCAGCCACTTCCTGCTGACCTGCGAGTCGTTGGTCGAATCGCCACCGGCGGTCAACGCCTTGACGCTGATGCGCCCGAAGAGCCGCGGGAACAGCCCCTCGCTGATCGACAGGAATTGGATGCGGTGCCGCGGCAGCGTCGCCGTCTGGTGCGTCCACAGACCGCACGTCGTTCGCAGGTCGTCCTTCGAGCGCACGATGTGGAAGTCGTGCAGCGTGATGAAGGCCCACGCCACCGTCACGACCTGGAGCAGCGCCACGATGAAGACGCCGATGACCAACCACTCCCATGCGGGGAACAACGCGGAGAGCCGCTCGGGGTCGATCGGAATGCGCTTCTCGATACGGTCCCACAGGTTGAACTCCCAGAGAAGGAACACGAGGCCCGACAACACCGCGATCCCCTTCTGCGACAGCAACCCGAAGTAGACGACGTCCACGGGGCGCATGCGAAAGAACGGTACCGGCTGCGGTTCGGGGAGGCGCGGTGCACGCGGACCGACGAAGTCGTCCGGCGTCTGAGCTTCGTCGTCGTCGCGCTCGGCGAACACGCCCGCGCGCAGCTCCATGAAGCGCGGCACGGACAGGACGCGGAGCACCGCCTCCGGCTCTTGCCCGCTCGCCGTTTCGACGCGCACCTCGACGACACCGAGCAGCCGGTGCAACGGGTTCTGCACCGTATCGATGTTCTGAATCCGGTCGTACGGGATGTGGCGCACGGACCGGAAGACGAGCCCTTCGCGCACGACGAGGTGATCGTCGGACAGCTCGTATCGGAGCGTCAGGTAGCGCTTGAGCGAGACGGCCGCGGCCGGAACGAACAGCAGCATGTACCACAGCTCGTAGGAATCGCCCGACGCGAGCAGAACGAACACGAGCCCCGGAACGACGAGCGAGAAGAACGACCGACCGATCTCGAAGACCGGCGACATCGGGTGGAGTCGATGACTCCCCGTCGGCGTCGTCGCCGCCTCGGCATCCTCGAACGGATCCCGACCGAAGACGTCGTGCGGATCCCTAGGCTCCATCGGAGGGATGCTCGCCGCGGACTCGCCCCGACGCGCGATTCGGTCCGTGCTCCAGGAGGAAGTCTCGAACCCGCAACGCCTTCTCGCGCGCGATCCCCTCGAGGTTCACTTCGGAGTCGTGCGTTCCCGCCGTGTGCACGACGAGCGTGCCGAGGCCGAAGCGGCGCTGAACCGGCCCCTGCGAAACGTCCAGGTGCTGGATGCGCGTGCCCGGAATCGAGATCACGTGGCGAAAGACGACGCCACGCTTGATCACGATGCCGTCGACGTCGACGCGCCACGACGTGCGCGCCAGCTCGAGCGGCGGCCACAGGTAGCCGAGGGCGAACACGAAGACGACCAGCCCCAGGATCGCGACCGTGACCGCGACCTTCGCGCCGCCCGACAGGTCTGTGACGAACCACACGATCGCGACGCCGATCGCACCGACGACAAGGAACACGGTCGCGGTGACCGCACCGACCAAGCGGGACGCGGGCACGTGGGCCGGGTCGAGCGTGTGCAGGACGCCGTCGATCCGCGCGTCGACGGCGTCTGCAAACGGATCGTTGTCGAGCGAGGTCTCGTCGTCGAGCATCGGATGGGCCAGGGCGTCGTTCAAGTTCGCGCGCATCCTAGTCGGAAGCGAGCGCCGTGGCGACGGGACGCGGCGGGCGAACACCCGCCCCCTGCTCAGCGCGCGTCGAGCGAGAAGCTCTTCGTCGGCGCCATCATGTCGAAGCCGGTGTCGAGCGCTTGCCCGCCGTTCTTCAGCGTCCACACGCTCGCCAACCCGTTCCATGTCACTTCGAAGTGAAACAGCGAGCCGGTGACATCCATGAACACGACCTCGGCGCGATCGGTCCCGGGAATCGCCTGGATCTCGGACAGGAAGCCCTCGCCGACGCCGGGTGCGGTCAACTCGCCTTCGATCTTCCACGAGCCCTTGAAGCGCGCGACCATCGCCACGCCGCTGCTGCCCTGGTCGCGCCAGGTCGCGAACGCGCGTCCGGTGTTGCCGATCCAGCCGACGTCGATCGAGTTCTGACCGGAGGCGCCCTGGAGCGTGACCTCGGCCGTGTGGACGTACGCATTGCCGTCCCACATGGCGACGGTCACGTCGTCGTCCTCACGGCCTTCGCCGAACGCCGTGACGATCTGGTCACTCATCGGATCCGACGCGAGACGCACGACGGCGCCGATCGCCTCCGCGCTCGTGTGGACCGAGAAGTCCCATCCGCTCGAGTCGAGCGTCGCGATCCGCGCCTGTTCGGCGAAGACCGAGAAACCCCACACGACGAGCAGGTCACCGCTCAGACTCTCCCACGCCGCGTCGAACGCCTGGAACTCGCGGTTCACGACGACGTTCGTTTCGAGCAGGATCGGATCCGTCCACGCGCTTCCGTTCCAAACCGAAGCGGTCAGGTGACTCTGGTCGTCGAGCGCGACCATCGCGATCCGGTCGCTTCCGGTCTCCGCGACGAGCTCGACCCACAGCACCGTTCCCGCACCGAGCGGGTTCGGGAAGACCGGCGCCGCCGCGCTGAGCGTTCCGTTGACGAGCGTCCGGAACACCGGGTTCTCGTCGTTGTTCGAGTACACGACGAGCGCGTCGCCCGAACTCGATTCGAACTCGATGTCGAAGCCGCGCTCGCCCGCGTTCGCGCTCTGGAGCGTGGCGATCGGAAGCTGCTCCTCGCTCCACCGACGTCCGTTCCAGCGGCGCAAGAAGAGCTGCGCGCCGGCCTGCGATTCGGCCAGCACGGCCGTGAGTTCATCGGCGCGCCCGGGCGCCGCGCGGTGCACGACCCAGTGTGCACGCGAGTTCGCCGAATGGACCTCGGCGGTCGGCGTCCAAGTGCCGTCGACGGACCGCGTCCGGGTGCGCACGATCGCCTGTTCCGGAAGGACGTACGCGAGCCGCGCGTCGCCCGCCTCGGCGGCCGGGACGGCGTCGAACTTCGTCCGCGTGTGGTAGCCGAGATTCATGGCGTCGGCGTCCGGAGCCTCGCCGTCGCGCCGTCCGTTGGTGCGGGTCGTGAGCGCCGCGAACGAGCCCCCGAACGGCAGGATCAGGTCGCGCGCATTTCCCTCGCCGGCGTCGAACGCGCCGCTGCCGTTGGCCGCGCGGAAGTCGTCGTCCCATGCGCCGAAGCCACCGAAGACGCCGTCTGCGCCGGCGGTCGCCGACAGGTACGGGTCAGCGGTCACGCTGGTCGGATCGGGCGGAAGCGCGCGGTTCGACGCGCCGCTCGTGTTGCCCCAGAACAGGTTGAATCGCGGAAACAGGTTCGACGGGGCCGTGGAACCGAGCGCGGCCGAACCGCCGTCGGCGAGAACGTTGCCGGAGATCTCTCCCTCGCTGCCGCCGACCCGCTCGTCGAGCTGGTGCCCTTCGTTCTGATAGAAGGTGTTGAGGCTGACGGTGAGCACGGTGGACGTGTCCTCGAGCGCGAGCCCGGAGCCGCCGTTGCCGTAGATCAGGTTGTTCAGCACGCTCGCGCCCTCGGTGTACCCGAAGACGATTCCGTCGCCGGTGTTCATCGAGATGCGGCTGCCCTCGACAAGGAGCCCGCGCGCCGCCTCCGCGTGAATGCCTCGGTCGTTCTCGAAGAGCGAGCACTCGACGATGGAGAGGTAGTCCGCTTTGGCGAACTCGATCCAAATTCCACCGCCCGCCGCAAGCCCCGGCTGCGCACCAAAGATCGAGAAGCCGCGAACGGTGACGTTGGACGCGTGGTCGAACCGAATTCCGTGCGTTCCACCGGCGGCGTCGATCAGCACGTCGCCCGCGTCGCCGGTGAACGTGCCCTCGCGATCGCCGCGCAGGACCAAACGCTGCGACGCCGGCGCGTCGACCGTGATCTCGATCGGTTCGTAGGTCCCGGCGCCGACGTACAGGGTATCCCCGGCGCCGACCTGCGAGATCGCCCACGGAAGCGTCTGCCACGCCTCGAGCGGACTGGTGCCGGAGGCCGCGTCCGAGCCCGAGGCGCGGACGTAGTAGCTGTTCGGCAGGACCTCGACGAACTCGGTGGAGAGCGTCCCGAGCTCGCGCTCATCGGCGCCGGGCGAAGCCACGGCGACGATCGACTTGGCCTGCGCGGCGGTCGAGGTGATCGAGCCGGATGCGAATCCCGCGGCGTCCGTGAGCAGAGGCTGCACGATGGCATGTCCGAGGCCGGACGCGCGGAACTCGACCGCGATGCCCTCGAGCGGGTTGCCCTTCTTGTCGGCGACGACGACGGTCAGATCGACCTGTTCGACGCCGTTGGAGCGCGTTCCGAAGTTCGCGCTCGCCACGAAGCTCGACTGGACAGGGTCGGGGCCGGCTGGCCCGCCGCCTCCTCCGCCGCCACCGCTGCAGCTGGAAACGGCGCCAATCAGGGCAAGAATGAGAAAAGAGTTCGTCGTGCGGGAAGCGTTCATAGGGCGAGCGGCTGCAAAGCGGGAGCGTGTCGGTCGGCCCTGGAAGTAGGGTCGACCACAACGAAAGGTATCACGTCGCAGGGGGGCAACGCGAACACCCCTTAAAAGGAACTTCGTAGCCGGGCCAGACGAGCAGCACGAGCGTTCTCCCCCCGCAGGGTCGATCTCGTGGACCGGGCTGGGCGCAGGCCAACCGCGGACCGGGTACCGCGTAGTCGCGTATGCTTCGAGCAACGACACCCCCACACCGCCTCCCCCCATGCTTCTAGCCTCCCTCACCGTCGCCGCGACGCTGGCATACGGCCCGAACGAACCCACGCAACAGCAAGACCTCGCACCGCCGAACGAGCAGGTCAGCGTGCTCTACCTCGCGAACGAGGGGTTCTTGATCCGCTCGGGCGACATCAAGATCCTCATCGATTCCTTCGTCGGCGAGACGGAGGACGGTTTCGAGACGCTCCCGCGCAACGTGACGCGCATGCTCACGACGGCCGCGGCTCCGTTCGACGGTTTCGCGCTCGCGCTGGTCAGCCACACGCATCGCGACCATCTCCAGGTGCGCATGGCCGAGAAGTACCTGCGCGCGAATGCGAACGCGGCGGTCCTGGCCGCTCCCAGCGTCCTGCAATCGTTCACGAATCGCGCCGAGGACTTCGACTCGATCAAGGAACAACTGCGCTCCGTGAACCTCGAAGGCGTCAAGTCGAAGCGGTACGCGATCCTCGATACGCGCGCGACGGTCGACTTCATGCCATTGCCGCACGGTGGCGACGCGACCGTCGCGAACTTCGGACACTTGATCACGCTCGGCGAGCACCGGCTGCTGCATCTCGGTGACGTCGCCGCCGACAAGGCGATCTTCGAGGGCCTGGACCTCGCGAGCCAGAAGATCGAAGTCGCGTTCGTGCCCTACTGGTTCTTCATGACCGAAGAGGGCATCGACATCGTCGACAACTCGATCAACGCCCAGTACACGATCGCCTGCCACGTGCCCATGGATCAGAAGGAGGCGTTCATCGCGAAGATGGCGGAGTCGAACCCGCACATCCTTCACTTCAACGCGCCGATGGAGTCCAAGGTCTTCACGATCTCGACGGACGCCATCGACAAGTAGGCGCACGATCCGGCGCGACGAGTAGACTGGCGAGCGGCATGCGTTCTTGGCTCGGAGTCTTCGTTGCGCTCGTGGTCGGCCTCGCGCTCGGCTACGCGGGAAGCAACGCTACCGCGGGATCCGAACGCGACGACGCGGGCGACGTCCTCGCCCGTTCGACGGAGACCGGATCCGTCGACCCGCGCCACCCCGAACCGAATCGCGCGAGCCAGGCGCGGCAAGTGCGGCTGCTCGAGGACCTCACGCTCGAAGTGCGCACGTTGCGCTCCGAGCTCCGCGAGCGCGGCCTCGAAGCAATCGACCGGAGCCCGACCGAGCGCGACTCGCGCACCCCGGCTGAGGAGAACGACGAGCCGAGTCGCGTCGCGGACATCGATCCCGAGGTCGCACGCTGGATGGCGCGCATCGACGCGCGCCTCGCGGACCTCGCGAAGTCACCGGGTTCGCTCCCGGTGTTGACCCTGCCCGCGATCGGCGTTCGGCCCACGCCGCTGCCGCTTCCGGAACCCGCCGACGAGGACCAAGAGCGGTTCGGGGCGAGCCACCTGCTCTGGAGCTACCAGGATGTCCTGCAGGCCTACGGGCGACCCGACATCGTGAACGACGGCACGGAGTGGGAGTACCGCTACAAGGGCGAGGCGATGGGCGAGGCGCAGCTCGCCGACGTGCACTTCGTCTTCGAGGGTGGGTACGTCGTGCACGTCTACGCGCACTGACGGGCGCGCATGCGGCGAAGCTCACGGGCGCCGCGTCGGGCGCACCGTGAGCTCCGCCTCGGGTCCCTACGCGACCTGGTGCATGTGCACATCCCGCTGCGGGAACGGGATCGACACGCCGGCGGCGTCGAACTCGACCTTCACGGCCTCGTGCATCGCCCAGTAGACGGTCCAGTAGTCTCCGGACTTGACCCACGGACGCACGACGAAGTTCACGCTGGAGTCAGCGAGTTCCGACACCGCGACGACCGGAGCCGGATCGGCGAGCACGAGCTCGTTGTCCTTCACGATCTTCTCGAGCAGCGCCTTGGCCTTGCGAACGTCGTCGTCGTAGCCACAGCCGAACACCATGTCGACCCGGCGCGTGTCGTGCGACGAGTAGTTGACGATGTTGCCGCCCATGATCGAGCCGTTCGGGACGATGATCCTCTTGTTGTCGCCGGTCTTGAGCGTCGTCGCGAAGACCTGGACGTCGAGGATCACGCCGGACACGCCGGCGATCTCGACGAAGTCGCCGGCCTTGAAGGGCCGGAAGAAGATGATCATCACGCCCGACGCGAAGTTGCCGAGCGAGTCCTGAAGCGCGAAGCCGATGGCGAGAGTCGCCGCGCCGAGGACCGCGACGAACGACGTCGTCGGGATGCCCAGGCTCGAAATCGTCGCGATGACGACCATCGTCATCAGCGCCATGTAGGTGATGCTCGTCAGGAAGCCCGTGAGCGTCGTATCGACCGAACGCGCGGTCAGGACGCGCCGCAGCATGCTGCGGAGCATCTTCGCGACCCACATCCCGATGACGAATGTCGCGAGCGCGAGCAGGATCATCGGACCGTAGGTCGTGGCGAGGCCGGCGACATCGAAGCCGCTCTCTTCGCTCTCTTGAATCAGTGCAAGAATGGCAAGCATGGTTTTCTCCTAAGGTTGCTCGGCATGTTCCGAGCGGGTGGCCGCCACCGACCAGACGCCTCCGGGGGGGGAATCGGCGGCGAGTGAAGTACAGCCGCTCGGCTAGCCGCCGAAGCTCCAGCCGAGGGTGAGGACGATCCGATGGTCCGTGTTCTCGGCACCGGGCGCCGGCGTGTTGTCCCAGTCGACGGTGTATTGCGCCGCACCGAGCATGCGATCGGTCAGGTTCGTCTCGAGCCGACTGTCGAGACGCATGAAGACGTCGTGGAGGTCGTTGACCGCCGGGAACGCTTCGAAGTCCTGCTTGAAGCGGGTGCGCTCGCTGAACGCGTGCTTCAGGTCGTAACCGAGCGCGAGCGTGATCTCGTTCGAGTCCGATCCGTCCTCGAACTCCTCGACGAAGTAGGTGACACCGACCTGCCCGTTGAGCTCGGTCTTGTCGTTCTCGATGAACGTGTAGCCAACACCACCACCCGCGACATAGCGCGTGTCGAGCATCGCCTTGACGTCGGTCTCGATGGACGCGAGCAGGAAGTAGTAGTAGTCCTCGCCCGCGAGGTAGTCGTACTGACCGACGAGGCCGGCGTTGCGCTCGTTGAGCACGCCTTCCTGCTTCTCGTAGTGGTAGAAGGACCGGACCTTGTAGCGGTTGTGACCGTTCTCGCGGGTCGCGTTCGCGGTCATCGAACCCGAGATCGTGTTCGTGTTGCCGGACACGCGCGTGAACCCGACGTTCACGGAGCCGGCCCACGGTTTGTTCGTTTCGTCTTCGCCCTGGACGATCGGCACGAGCGTCAGGGGCTTGAGCGTCGGTTCGGAGGCATCCCCGTTCGGCGCGAGGGAAGCGAGGGCGAGAAGGAACGCGGGAGTCATCATGAGACGAGCGGGAGGGTCGGGGGGAAATTGAGGGAAGGGAGCATCCGCCTGGAGCGGCGCTAATGCGGCGCAGTCTAGCGAGGTGCGCGCCTTCCGCGCGAGCACAACACGTCAGCGCCCCGCCGCCAGAATCGCCGCCGACCGCGCCGAATGGGCTCGCGTCGGATGCGCCGGATTTGGCCGGGAGGTCGATCCCGTCAGACGGTACCTTCGCGCCCAGTCCCACGAACAGCGCTCGTCAAAACGGGCGAATCACGCGTCGCGGGCACTCGAACCTCACTCCATGTCCGCGCGCAAAATGACGCTCCGCGCCCTCCGCGGCGAACGCCATTTTCGATGGCGCGGTGGCGACGTGTCGCGGATCGAGGGGATCACCGACGCGGTGATCGGAATGGCGCTCGCGCTCCTGATCGTCTCGCTGGGCGGCGACACGGCCGAGGATCTGAAGGAGGCGTTCGCCGCGATCCCCGCGCTGTTCGTGTGCTTCGTCTTGATCCTGATGTGCTGGTACTACCACTTCCAATTCCACCGGCGCTTCGGACTCGAGAACCTCTACACGATCTTCCTGAACGCGCTGCTCCTGTTCCTGATCCTCGCGTACGTCTTCCCGCTGAAGTTCCTCTTCACCAACCTGTTTCGCGGCGGAGGAGGCAACGGCGGGATGGACGGGCGCATGCTCATGACGGTCTACAGCACGGGCGTCGTGTGCATCTTCTCGATCTTCGCGCTCATGCACGCGCACGCATACAAGCACCGCGCGCTGCTCGAGCTCAACACCGCCGAATGCCACATCACGCGCACGACGATTCGGGAGCACCTCATCCACGTCGGGATCGGCGTCGCGTCGATCACACTCGCGCTCACGTGGAGCGTTCCCGCGTCCGGCCTCGTCTACTTCCTCACGGGCCCGCTCCAGGCCTTCAACGGAATCCGTTCGGGCCGACAGCTCGAGCGACTGCTCGCGAACGAACCGACCCTATGACACGCACCAAGCCAACCCTCTTCGATGCGAGACGCGTCGCGCTCGTCTGTCTCGCGAGCTGCATCCAAGTCGCGAGCGCGGACGCCCAGGACAAGGACGCCGCAGAGCTCTTCATCGCGAATTGCGCACGCTGCCACGGCGAGACGGGAGACGGCGACGGGACGGCCGAGCTCGACCGTCCGGCGCGCAGCTTCAAGGACGGCGGCTTCTCGTACGGCAACACGCCCGAAGCGCTCTTTCGCACGATCTCGATCGGCATCCCGGGCACGCCCATGCCGGGATTCGACACGTCGATGACCGAGGCCGAGCGGCGCCTCGTCGCCGAGTACGTCGTGACGCTCGGGCCCCAGGTGCGCGAGGTCGAGGTCGAGGAAACGATCCTCGTCGTCGACGAACGACCGCTCGTCGTGCGCGGCCTCCTGCCGGCCATCGATCCCGGCGCCGTGGCACATCCGCGCGGGCTGCTGCTCGGAAGCGTCAGCGGGCTCACGTTCGAGTATCGCGCCGACGACGTGCGCCTGCTCGGCGTGCGCCAGGGAGCATTCGTCGAGCGCAAAGACTGGAGCGGGCGCGGCGGATCCGCGCTGCAGCCGCTCGGCAAGGTCGTCTATCTCGCCGATGGCGGCCTTCCGGAGCCGCTCTTCGGGTTGCTCGACGCGTCAGGGGCGGCGACCGCGTTGACGGCGAAGCTCGAGAGCACGTGGGTCATCGCGCAGGACGTCGGGCTCGTCTATCGCCTGCAGCACGAGGACGCGACGCGGGTCGTGCGCGTACGCGAGAGCGTGAGCGCTGTGGGTACGTCGCTCGGAACCGGCTTTCGGCGGCACCTCTCGTTCTTCGACGCGGAAGCGGACGCCGCGCTCCGCATTCGGATGCCCGCGACCGGCGAGCGACGCGACGCGTTCACGCTGCGCACGCCGAACGGAGGCGCGCGCGACTGGACCGTGTACGCACACGACGACGGCACGTTCGAATGCATCGGCATCATCGCGCCGGGCGATACGCCGGCGGAATTCGCGCTGACCGCCGACACCGAAACGGAAGTCGACTACGTGGTGCTCGTCGCGCCCGAGTGGACCGACACCATCAAGCTGGGCCTCGCCGAGGTGTCCGACCGATGATCCACACGACCCTGCTCGCGACGTGCTGCTTGGCCGGCGCGTTCGCCGACGACGAGAGCGACTACTACGCGGTCGACTATTTGACGCCGCCCGACGGAGCGGTGCTCGAGGTCGGGGGGATGGACTTCCTGCCGGATGGTCGGCTCGTCCTGAGCACGCGCCGCGGTCAGGTCTGGATCGTCGAGAACGCGCTCGCCGACGACCCGAACGACGCGCGCTTCACGCTCTTCGCCGAAGGGCTCTGGGAGGGACTCGGTCTCAAGGTCATCGCAGGCGACATCTACGTCATGCAGCGCGCTGAACTGTCGCGCCTGCTCGACCTCGACGACGACGGCGTGTGCGACCAAATCGACACCGTCGCCGACGACTGGGGCGTATCCGGCAACTACCACGAGTTCGCGTACGGCCTGCCGGTCGACGCCGACGGCAACTTCTACGTCACGCTCAACGTCGGCTTCTTCAGCCCGAAGTGGTGGCACGGCAAGTCGACCGTCCCCTACCGCGGGTGGGCGCTGAAGATCGCGCCAGACGGAACGGTGTCGCCGTTCGCCAGCGGGTTCCGCAGCCCGTGCGGTGTCGGCATGAGTCCGGCCGGAGACCTCTTCGTCACGGACAACCAGGGCGATTGGATGCCGGCCTCGCCGGTGTTCCGCGTGCGCGAGGGCGGCTTCTACGGACACCCCGCGTCGCTCGACTGGACCGAGGACTATCGCAACACCGAGTCGCTCTCGAGCGACACGGTCCCGCCCGCGCGCGCGGCGACGGACCGCGAGCCCGCGGCGATCTGGCTCCCCTACAAGTGGTCGCGCTCGCCCGGCAACCTCGTGTGGGACGAAACCGGCGGTCGCTTCGGTCCCTTCGGCGGCCAGACGTTCATCGCCGAACTCACGAACGGGATGGTCCTGCGCGGCGACTTCGAAGAGGTCGACGGCGTGCTCCAGGGTTGGGTGGTCCCGTTCCGCCAGAAGATCGGTTCGACGGTGCGTCTCGCGTTCGCGCCCGACGGCACGCTGTTCACCGGCTTCACGAACCGCGGCTGGGGCGGTCTCGCGCCCGCCGACGGGATCGGTCGCATCCGCTGGCGCGAGACCGTGCCGTTCGAGATCGCGAGCGTCCATCTGCTCGGCCAGGCGGCGGACGCGCCGCCCGGGTTCACGGTGCGCTTCACGGCGCCGCCCGATCCCGATTGGAGCGCCGCCGCCACGGCCGACCCCACGGCGAAGCTGAGCGTCACGCAATACGACTACGACTACTGGTGGGAATACGGCTCGCCGGAACGCGAGACGGTCGAGCTCTCGGTGGCGTCCATCGACGTGAACGAGAACGAATTGACCTTCCGCGTCGACGGGCTCGAGGCCGGCCGCATGGCGCGCGTGCAGTTCTTCGACCTCGCGTCGACGACCGAGCAAACGCTGCTACACGACGAGTTCGCCTACACGCTGAACCGCATGCCCGGAACGCCCGCGGGCACGTACACGCCGCCGATCGCGCGCATCGTTCCGCCTCCGCCGGCGCGCGAGAGCGGCGAGGAGGGCTGGCTGCGGCTCACCTACGGGGACGCGACCGACGCCTGGCTGTTCTCGGGTTGGGAGCTCGTCGAGGCGAAGCTGGACCCGGCGGACCCCACGCGCTTCACGACGACGAAGGGCGACTCGCACCTGACGAACACCGCCGGCGACTTCCCGTCGAACTACGTTAGCCGCGCGCAGTTCGCCGACGCGCGGATCGTCCTCGACTTCACGCTGCCCGAAGGTGGCAGCGCGGACCTCTTTGTCATGGGTTGCTACGCGATCCGTCTCTCGGACTCTGAGGCTGCGCCGACGCTGACCGCCGAGCATTGCGGCGCAGTCGTCGGCGGTGAGGGATTCGAGAGCCACGCTCCCGAGTTCCACGCGTACCGCGGCGCGGGCCAGCGGCACACGATCGAGATCGACTTCGAAGCGCCCCGCTTCGACGCCTCCGGCAGCAAGACGGCCAACGCGCGCTTCGTCCGCATCAAGATCGACGACGTGCTCTTGCAGGAGAACGTCGAGATGCCCGGCCCGAGCGCGGGCGCGCTGACCCAGGAGGCGAGCGCAGGCGCGTTCGTCATCGCGCCGAACGGCCCGATCGCGATCGGCAACGTCCGCGTTCGCCCGACGGCGTCGGGTGAGGAGTCCACGGAGGAGGGCTGGACGCCCCTCATCGACCTCGAGGCCGACGACCCTCTCGCCGACTGGATCGTCACCGAGGACGGAACGTGGTACGTCGAGGACGAAGTCCTCATCGGCGAGGGGCCGCGCAGCCACCTCTTCAGCCCGCGCCGCGACTTCCGCGACGTCGAGGTTCGCGCCGAGATGAAGGTGTCGGATGGCGGCAACTCGGGCATCTTCCTGCGCGCACCGCTCGCGAAGATGGATTGGCCGAAGGGCTACGAGGCCGAGGTCAACAGCTCCTTTGCCGACCCCAACCGGACGGGCAGCCTGATCGGCTTCTCTCCGGTCCTGACCCACCTCGTCGCACCCGACACGTGGTTCGAGTACCGCATCCGTTGCCAGACCGATTCCGAGGGCACGCACGTGACGCTGCGCGTCAACGGCATCGTCGTGAACGATTGGGTCGACGAGCTCAACGCCTACCCGGTCGGGCACATCGCCCTGCAGCAACACCACGACGGGTCGGTCATCGAGGTAAGGCGCCTCGAGGTTCGCGAACTCTGACGCCGGGTTGCTCCTCGACTTTCTTCGACCACAAATCATGCGCGCTCACTTAACGTAGTGCCCGTCGCGCGCGACGATCTGCGAACCATGTGGAGATCCCTGTCCGGCCAACCGATTCGAAGCATCGTGCAGACGGTGCAGTCGTTGTTGCACCGTGACGAGATCGTGGTGCACGTCGGCACGGACTCGCAGCAGTACGGCTACCACACGAACTACGTCACGGTCGTCGCGGTGATCGATCCCGGATGCGGCGGACGCGTGCTCTACCAACGCGACCGCACGCCGAGCACGAACTCGTTGGCGCAGAAGCTCTTCTACGAAGCCGAGCTCAGCCTGCGCACGGCGCTCGAGCTGAACGCAGCGATCGCGCACGACATCGTCGTTCACGTCGACGCGAACGAAGACCAGCGCCACCGCTCGTCGCGCTATGTGCGCGCTCTGGCCGGAATGGTCGTCGGTCACGGATTCCAGGTGCGCGTGAAACCGCACTCGTGGTGCGCGACGCACGTCGCCGACTATCTAGTGAAGGGCAAGCATCACGCGGCGTGAGCCTTCGGCGCGCGTCGCTCCCGCGGTTCAGGTGTTAGATTAGTCGCGCCGTTCCCCACGCCCCGAGACGTTGTCCCCCGCCGCCCCCCGCATGAAGAGAGTCGCCCTGCCCATCGTCGCGTACGTGGGCGTGCTCTGCTTCGCGGCGCTGCTCTACGTTCCTCCGATCACGCAGTACCTGGGCGTCGAGCTGATCGTCTCGCCGCTGAGCGAACTCCCGCTCCTGTTCTTGGCCGAGTTCGCCATCCTGCGCGCCCGTGCGCGTGCGTCGCGCTCGCTCGAGCGATGGTTCTGGTCGTTGTTCGCCTTCGCGTTCGGGCTCCTGATGCTCATCCGCGTCAGCAGTCTGATCTGGGACAACGGCATCCTGGCCGTCGACCTGACCCAGGACCTGCTCTACATCGGGTTCTACTTGGCGATCAGCCTCGCGCTCGAGCTGCGACTCGTCGGGTCGCGCGGCGACGACTACCGCGGCGTGCGCGCGGCGCGCATGGCGGCGACGGTCGTCTTCACACTCGGGCTCCTCGGCTACTTCGTCCTGATCCCGGGACGGATGGGAACCGACACGTACCTCTCCTGGGTTCCGTCGCTCTTCCTGTACGTCATCCTCGACGCGTTCCTGCTCGTACGCCTCGCGGGCCTGCAGCACTCGAGTCGGCGCGGAGCATGGCGGACGACCTATCGGCTGCTGATGATCACGGTCGGAGGTTGGCTCGTGCTCGACGGAGCCGAACTCGCCTTCTGGGTGGGGCTGTTCGATCAGTACCCGGGATCCGACACACCGCTCATCGCGATGGCGTGGGAGTTCGTTTGGTTCCTTCCCTATCTCCCGATCATCCTCGCCGCGAGAGTCCCGGACCGCGGCGACGGGGCGCTCCGTTCGGATGCCTCGGGGGACTCCCGTCTCGCGCGCCTCCCCGCCCTCAGCACGCAGCCGCTCTTCTACGCCGTCGTCCTGCCGATCCTGCACTCGACGTCCCACGTCGTCGGCATCACCGATCCGAACCTGCGCGACGCGCGCGAGCTGCTCGTGCTCGCGATGTTGCCCGTGCTCGCGGGGCTCGCCTTCCTCCACCACCGCTTGCTCGAGGCGGACAACGAACGACTCGAGTCGGAGCGCCAGCGCGTCGCCGAGCGCGCCCACCGCGCCCAGCAGATGGAGGCCGTCGGCCGACTTGCAGGCGGTATCGCGCACGACTTCAACAACCTGTTGCAGGTCATTCGCGGGTCGAACGAGCTCGTCGCGCGCGCGGTCGCCGACCGCGCCGACGCCTTGCGCAACTCGTCCGAGGTCGCCCGTGCCGTCGAGCGCGCCGCGCAGCTCACCGACCGCCTGCTCGCGGTCGGACGCCGCAAGGCCACCCTGCCGCACCCGATCGAACTCAACGACGTCGTTCTGCACACGACGTCGATGATCGAGCGCTTGATCGGGGACGACATCCTGTTCGACGTGACGATCGGCATCGATACCGGATGCGTCAACGTGGACCGTGGGCAGCTCGAACAGGTGATCCTCAACCTGACGGTGAACGCCCGGGACGCGATGCCGGAAGGCGGCTCGCTGAACATCGAGACCCAACGCGTCTCGCGCGGCGACGACGACGAGACGACGGCCGGCGAGCCGAAGCGTGGTTGGGCGATGATCGCGGTCCACGACACCGGCGTCGGCATGGATGCGGAGACGCGCGCCCATGTCTTCGAGCCGTTCTACACGACGAAGGTCGAGGGCAAGGGAACGGGCCTCGGGCTCTCAATGGTCTACAGCTTCGTGACGCAAGCCGAGGGGATGGTCGAGGTCGACAGCAAGCCCGGCTTCGGAACGACGATCCGCGTGTACCTGCCGTCGATCGACGTGGCCTCGATCGAGGAGGGCGCCGCGGACGACCCGCTCTCCGAACGCGCGCAAACACGCGAACTCACTCCGCATCAGAGCGACACGATGCCGACCGTTCTCGTCGTCGAAGACGAGAACGCGGTCCGCACCGTGATCCGCGATCTCCTGGCCGACCAGGGCTTCGAAGTGCTGCAGGCGAGCACGGGTGAGGAGGCGCTGCGACTGATGGCCCAGGGCGCGACGCCCGATCTCGTCCTGACAGACGTGGCCATGCCGGGCATGCGCGGATCGGAGTTGGTTCGCCGCATTCACGAGCGGTCGCCCGACACCAAGGTCGTGTACATGACCGGCAACGCGGCCGAGCTCGCGGAGGAAGGCCCCACGCGCGGACAGGTGCTCGAGAAACCGTTCACCCGCGACATGCTGAACCAGCGGATCAGCGAAGCTCTGGCGACGTCCGACAGCTAGCCCGGGTTCTTCATGAGGCTTTGCCGAGATCGACGCAGCTACGCGCCAGATCAGCGCTTAGCGACCGAAGCGCGTGCAGGCAACCTCGACGGGCCGTCGAACCCGGTGAGGAAGGGAAGTGCTGAGATGGCGCGTAGCTGCGTCGATCTCGGCAAAGCCTCATGAATAACCCGGGCTAGGGCGCGCGCTCGTGATCGGTTCGCGTCGCTTCGGCGGGGTTCGTGGACGCCGGCGCGAAGTACGGATTCGGCGACGAGTGCGCGACCGATCCGTCCAGCCACGCCCCCGGCTTCGCGAGCAGCGGATGAACGCCCGCGTTGAGCGAGTGCACGCAGTCGGGCACGTAGGCGAGCAGCGTGGCGGCGCGACGCTGGCGCTCGACGGCGGCATCGCGCGCCTCCTCCGCGACGAGCTTCTGCGCCTCGAAGCGCTCGGCCTGTCGCTGTGCGTACCCGGCGAAGGCGAGCGCGAGCACGAACACCGCGGCAGCCAAACCCGAGACGAGCGGGTTGCGGGCCACCAGGCGGCGCGCGAGCGTCCAGCTCGAAGTCGGAGTCGCAGCGATCGGAGCGCCGGCCAGGTGTCGACGCACGTCGCTCGCGAACGCGTCGACGGTCGCGTAGCGCTCGTCACGCTCGGGCTCGAGCGCCGTGCGGACGATCGTATCCAGCTCGGCGCCGAGGCGTGGATCGAACGTCGCGAGCCGCGGCGCGCGGACCGTCCCGACGCGGCGCACGAGCTCGCTCACACTGCCGCACTCGCCGTACGGGCTCGCGTCCGTCAGCATCTCGAACAGGAGCACGCCGAGCGAATACACGTCGGTCCGTTGGTCCAGCTCGGTCGCGCTCGCGTTCAACTGCTCGGGCGAGGCGTACGCGGGCGTGCCGAATGCCTCCGCGCTCTTCGATGCCTCGAGCGTGGCGTCGTCACCGTCGAGCGCACAACGCTTGGCGAGCCCGAAGTCGAGCACGTGCGGTTGACCGGAGGCATCGACGAGCACGTTCGACGGCTTGACGTCACGGTGCACGACGCCGCGCAGATGCGCGTGTTGGATGGCGTCGGCGATGCGCAGGAAGAGCTCCAGCACGTCCTCCGGCGACTTGCCCTGCGACCACACGGTCGCCGGCACACCGTCGATCCACTCCATCGCGAGCAGGGGCGTGCCGTCCACGATCTCCATCCCGTAGACGGTGACGATGTTCGGGTGGTTCAGCAGCGCCGCGGCCTCGACCTCGCGCTCGAAGCGACGCCGCATGCTCCCGGTCGCGAACGCTCCAGCGAGCAGGCGTTTGAGTGCGATGCGCCGCTTCGTTCCGGGCTGCCGCGCGCGGAAAACGACACCCTGGCCACCGCGCTGGACCTCCTCCTCGAGCTCGTACTCTCCGATCCGGCCGAGGACCATCGGGCGCTCGGCGTCGCGCAGGCATTCCATCCATCGATCGTCGGGCAGATCGAAGGCGATCGCCCATTCGGCGCCGGCGCGCGACGCGTCGTGTTCGTCGTCAGGCGGTGTGCTAGATCGCGGAGTCATCTTCGTGGAGCTGCTCGCGGATGCGCCGCTTCAATCGGTCGCGGACGCGCTGCTTGACCTTGTGCACGGCGTCTCGCGTCATCCCGAACGCCTGCGCGACCTCGTCGATCGAACGGCCCTCCAGCAGGAGCTCGAACGCCGCGATGCTCTTCGCATCCGACTGGCCGCGAACTTCGGCCATGGCCGTCCGGTAGTGATGAAGCATCCATTCGTTGTCCCATTCGCGATCGAGCGTTTCGTCGCGCGGCGCCTCGAGCTCCAGCGCCGCCTCGATCTCTAGTCCGCTGCGCTCGGGCCTTGGACGCCGGTAGTAGCGATGGATCGCGTTGGCGACCGTTCGGCCCAGATAGTCGCGGAAGCGCCCCTTCGCGCGCTCGTACTCGAACGTCCGAAAGCGTCGCGCCAGGTTCAGCATGACCATCTGGCGCACATCCTCGGCGTCGGAGGTCTGCAGCCCCTTTCGGCGGCAGTAGCGCACGATCAGATCCCGGTAGCGCGCATCGAACTCGCGCCACGCCGCGTGGTCGTCGAGGTCCTGGACGCGCAAGAGCAACGACGGGTGGGTGGATTCCATGACTGGGCGACGGACGCCGCTCCTCCCCTACCCTGTCCACCGCGCGAGTTGCCTGGACTATGCATTTCCCCACCCCGACTCCCCCGCCCGGAGCGCGGCGAACGTAAGCCCTCTGGATGCCCGGCAACCGCCGGTGAAGGTGGGATAGAAGGTGGGTCGCCCTCTCCGAACGCGTGACGCGGAGCCCACCATGGTGAACGCAGTGCTGATTCCCCTGCTCGCACTCCTCCCGCCCGGCCTGGCCGACGCCCGCGTCGACAGGACGGCTCCCGCTGCCGCGGAACGCGTCCAATCCGCCGATCGTGGCGACGTCCGGTGGTTCGACGGCGGGCTCGACCAGGCGCTCGCGCGCGCGAAACGGTCCGGCAAACCCGTGATGATCGAGTTCTGGGCGGACTGGTGCGTTTGGTGCGAACGGCACGAGGCCGAGAATCTGATCGATCGCGACGTGGTCGCGTCGCTCGCGCGCTTCGAGTGCATCGGCGCCAACCTGAGCCAAGACGAAGCCGGCGCGTTCGTCGATCCGGTGGCCGAGGCGCTCATGAAGCGCTTCGCCGTCAAGCGCTTCCCCACGCTGGTCTTCCTCTCCGCCGACGGCACGCCGCAGGACCTCGTCGCCGGCTATCTGCCGAAGCGCGCGCTGGTCGCCGAGATCGACCGCATCGCGCGAAACGAGGGCACGGTCGGGGCATGGAGCGAGCGCGTCGATCGCGCGCCGAACGACCTCGAGGCGCGCTATCAGCGCGCGCTGAAACTCGACGCGCTCGGTGACGCCGCGGGCTTCCGCAGAGAGATCGACTTCATCCAACGCGCCGACCCGACCGGCGCGTCGACTCCGATGCGCCGGATGGAGCTACGGGTCCTTACGGAGAAGCTCTGGGGCTGCATGAGCGATCCGGAGGTGGTACCGGACCCGACCGAACTCGAAGCCTTCCTCGCGAAGGAAACCGTTCCCGAGTTGGTCTGCGACGCGCAGCTGCTGCTCGGCGCCGTGATGGACGAGCTCGGCCGACCCGACGAATCCATGCGCGCATATCACACGGCATGGAAGCACGCCGAAGGCGACCGGATCGCCTCGGTCGGGAACGGCATCGCGTGGAACTTCTGGACGCGTCGGGACGAGATCGACGACGACGAGCGACGCTTCGCGCTCAGCGTTTCGAAGAAGGCGACCAAGTCGTTCGAGAAGACGAACTTCGACCCGCTCGCGCGCGCGATGTTCTACGACACGTTGGCGTGCTGCTACTTCATGAACGGCAACCGGGCGCAGGCGATCAAGTGGATCGATCGCAGCATCGCGAACGCGCCCGGCGTGCAAGAGTACGTCGACCACCTCGAGCTCTTCCGCGCCGACAGCTAGCCCGGGTTATTCATGAGGCTTTGCCGAGATCGACGCGGATGTGCGTCAGATCAGCGCTTCGCGACTGAAGCGCGTGGAGGCGACCTGGACGGGTCGTCGAACCCGGTGAGGAAGGGAAGCGTTGATATGGCGCGC
>JAJDEV010000044.1 GCA_029259605.1 Planctomycetota bacterium
GGGCCGAGAGACCGGCGTAGCCGGTCGATTGCAGCTCTTGGCGTGCATGCTCATGAATGATCCGGGCTAGTTGGCGGCCTTGATCTTGGCCACTTGCGCGTTGAACTCCTGCAGCGCGTTCGCGAGGCGCTGCTGGAAACCCTGTGCGTCGACCGTGACCTTCTCGGAGAACTGCTCGAGCTGCGACAGCTCGGATCCGAGGGCGACGTTCTGCGCCTCGAGCGCCGCGACGTCGTCGTCCGTCATGAGCGGGTTCCCGCGCGCGGCCTTCAGCTTGCTCTCGCCGACCTTCTCGAGCGCACCGACACGCAGCGCGGCGGTACCGGCCTCCTGCACAGCCGCCGAGATCTCGCCCGGAATCGCGACGTACAGCTGTTGCATGATGCGCGCGCCGGATTCGGTGAGCGAGTTCGCCCACGCGAGCGACTCCGAGCTGACTCCTTCGACGCCCTCGCCGATCTCGAGCCCGGCTTCCATCGACGCGCCGATCGCATCGCCCTCGACCATGTTCGAGTCGAACGCTTCGGTCATCGCCGCGACGAGCCTCTCGGACTCGAGCGCCTCGGCGTCGATCGGGTGAGAAGCGAACGCGCGCACGTCGTTCTCGACGTTCGAGAGGAGGCCCTCGAGCGCGGACCAGCGCGACTCGAGACCGGAGCGCAGCCCCTGCACTTCGCCCAGTTGCGGGTCGAGGCTCTGCTTCAGCGTGAGGTTCGCGCACGAAGCGAAGGCCAGGGCGGACAGGACCGGAACGAGCAACCGTTGCGTGATGGACATGCGAGACTCCGAACAGGGGTTCTGGGAAGGCCCGTGCGTGTCGTCACGCGCGGCGCGGACGGATGCTAGCCGAGAACCTCATCATTGGATAGTTCAGAAATACACGTTCGACGGCCCCAGGCGATCGCCCGGTATCGGGCGGCCGCCCCGCCGCCGCCCGTCGATTCCGGCCGAATCGCGCCGATTCCGCTCGAATCGAGCGATTCGGCGGGGTGGCCGCTCTGCGTCGCGCGCGATCCTCGATAGGCTGTCGCGCCCTTTGCCCCATGCGCTTCCAAGACGTCCGCATCGCCGCCATCGCCCACGCCCTCCCGCCCGACCGCGTCACGTCGGCCGAGCTCGAGGAGCGCCTCGCCCCGGTCTACGACCGGTTGCGGCTGCGCGTCGGGCGCCTCGAGCTGATGAGCGGGATCCGCGAGCGGCTGTTCTGGCCGGAGGGCACGCGGCCGAGCC
Organism: Planctomycetota bacterium; assembly: GCA_029259605.1. GTDB lineage: Bacteria > Planctomycetota > UBA1135 > UBA1135 > OFTM281. Next base: position 1,231 of record JAJDEV010000044.1, read on the forward strand.
ACGCCGCCGCGCTCGCCGGCGAGAAAGCGCTCGAGGCGAGCGGCGTGGAGCGCGATCGCATCGGCTGCCTGATCCACGCGTCGGTGTGTCGCGACTTCCTCGAGCCGGCGACGGCCAGCGTCGTGCACCACGAGCTCGGGCTCGCCGACGACTGCACCGTGTTCGACCTGTCGAACGCGTGCCTCGGCGTCGTGAACGCGATCGTCGTCGCCGCCGGAATGATCGAGAGCGGGCAGATCGACGCCGCGCTCGTCGTCGCAGGGGAGGACGGCCGCCCGCTCGTCGAACAGACGATTCGCGAGCTGCTCGAGGGGGACACGACCAAGGCCGAGCTGAAGCTCGCGTTCGCGTCGCTCACGATCGCGTCGGGCGCGGCGGCGGTCGTGCTGCAACGCGCGAGCGAGCGGCCGGACGCCGGACGGCGACTCGTCGCGGGCGCGGTCCTCGCCAGCACGGAGCACAACGTCCTCTGCCAGGGCGACAAGGCCGCGGGGAGCGAGGGGCTCCTGATGAACACCGACTCGGAGGCCATGCTGCTCGCCGGGAACGAGCTCGCCGGTCGCACCTTCGAACGCTTCCTCGGGGAGACCGGCTGGTCGCGCGACTCGATCGACCGCGTGATCACCCACCAGGTCGGCTCGGCGCATCGGCGCCACCTCTTCGAGACGATCGCCCTCGACCCCGCGCTCGACTCCCCGACGGTCGAGACGCTCGGGAACATCGGCTCCGTCTCGCTCCCGCTGTCGCTCTCGATGGCGGTCGAGGCGGGCCGGGTCGCCCCCGGGCACCGCGTGGCGCTGCTCGGCATCGGCAGCGGGTTGAACTGCCTGATGCTCGGCGTCCACTGGTAGGCGCCCGGCGGCGGCATGGGGGCCTCCAGGGGCCGAGAACCCGTGTTTCGGGCGCCGGAATCCCCCGGGGAGGAGTGGACCGGACGCGCCGCGTGTGGCACAACCTCGGGGCAAATACCTGGGACTTCATGAATTCGTGATATCTGCGAAGCGCGAGTCCCAGCCCCCCTGCGATGGCCCAAGCGAGCAAATCGAACCCCAAGCCCGCGCTGGCGACGGTCGACCAACCGTTGCTCGACGAGCTCCCGACCTTCGAGCTCTTCTTCAAGACGTTCGGGTTCAAGCGGGTGCACGGGCGCGTCTGGGGGCTGCTGGTCCTGTCCGAGCGCGCGCTCTCCTCGAAGGAGATCGCCCACCAGCTCGCGATCTCGCAGGCGGCCACGAGCACGACGCTCAACGAGCTCGCCGAGTGGGGCGCGATCCGCTCGACGTTCGACAGCTCGTGCCGCAGCCAGGTGCACTCCCCCGTCGGGAACGCGCTCTCGATCGTCGCAACCGTCTTCCGGCGCCGCGAGCAGGTCGTGTTCCAGCAGTTCAAGCAGGCGGCGACGCGCTCGCAGAAGTTCATCACCGAGCGCCACGGCGTGCGCGATCCGCGCGTGCTGACGCTGCGCTCGATCATCACGACCTGTGACATCGCGGAGGCGCTGATGCAGCTCGTGCTCAACGCGGTGCAGAGCGCGATGAGCGACTCGGAGAGCGTCCTCTCGCGTGCCGTGAACGCGGCCTTCAAGGTCGGCGTGGGTGTGCCGGCGCGCTGGATCTTCGGCAGCGCGCAGAACGCGGCCGCCGCCGTCGCGGCCGAGGACGACGCCGTGACCGACGAGCGCATCCACACGCTGAAGCCCGCGCCGCGCGCGGATGCCAGTGGCGAGGAGGCGAAGCGTGGTTGAGCTCCCTCGCGTCGTGATCACGGGCGTCGGCATCACGAGCCCGAACGGCAACGACCTCGGCACGGTGCGCAAGAATCTGCTCGCCGGCGTCTCGGGCGTGCAGCCCTACGAGATTCGCTACTTCGGCAAGACGCTCGCGGGCATCTGCGACTTCGACCCGCTGAGGTACCAGAAGAAGAAGGAAGTGCGTCGCGGCACGCGCGCCGGCGGCGTCGCGATCTATTGCGCGAACGAAGCGGTGCGCGACGCCGGCGTCGACCTCTCTCGCTACGACAAGCAGCGCGTCGGGATCTACCCCGGCGTCACGGAGCACGGCAACGTCGAGACGGAGAACGAGGTCTACAACGTCTCGCAGTACGACTACGACCTGCGCTTCTGGTCGCACCACCACAACCCGCGCACCGTGGCGAACAACCCGGCGGGCGAAGTGGTGCTCAACCTCGACCTGCGCGGTCCGGCCTACTGCCTCGGCGGCGCGTGCGCAGCGGGGAACCTGGGGCTCATCCACGGCGCGCAGATGCTGCAGCTGGGCGAGGTCGACCTCGCCCTCGCCGGCGGCGTGTCCGAGGCGATCCACACGTTCGGCATCTTCGCGAGCTTCGCGTCCCAGGGCGCGCTCGCGAAGCACGACGACCCGACGCGCGCCTCGCGCCCGTTCGACAAGGACCGCAACGGCATCGTCGTGTCCGAGGGCGGCTGCCTCTACATGCTCGAGCGGCTCGAGGACGCGGAGAAGCGCGGCGCGCGCATCTACGGCGAGCTGATCGGCCACCGCATCAACTCGGACGGCACGGACTTCGTGCTGCCCGATCCCGCCGGGCAGAACGCGTGCATCCGCGGCGCCCTGGCAAGCGCGGGCATCGAGCCCGACGAGGTCGACCTCGTCTCGACCCACGCGACGTCGACGCCGTCCGGAGACGTGGCCGAGGTCACAGCCGTGCGCGAGGTCTTCGGCGACTGCGAGGGCGTCTACGTCAACAACACGAAGAGCTACATCGGTCACGCGATGGGCGGCGCGGCGGCGATCGAACTCGCCGGCAACCTGCCGTCCTTCGACGACGGTGTCGTCCACCCCACGATCAACCTCGACCAGCTCGATCCCGAGTGCGAGGTCCGCAATCTGGTTGCGAACGAAGCGCGCGACGTCGGCGCGGTCCGAACGATCCTGAACATGTCCTTCGGCATGCTCGGCATCAACTCGGCGGTCGTCATCCGACGCTTCGACCCTTAACCCCCATCTCCCCTTCAGAACTCATGACCCCGGAAGAAGTCGTCGTCGCGATCAAGGACATCATCGAGACCATTGCGCCCGATGAGGACGTGTCCAACCTCGACCATACCGAGCGCCTTCGCGACCAGATCGATCTGGACTCGATGGACTTTCTCGACATCGTCATGGAGCTGCGCAAGCTCTACGGCGCGCAGGTTCCGGAGGAGGACTACAAAGAGCTCGCGACCATCGACGGTTGCGTGAGCTACCTCCATCCCTTGCTCGCGGACAAAGAACTGCACGTTACCGCCAAGGTGTAGGGCGCGTCCGCCCCTCCCACGCCGTGAAGCCCTACGACGCGATCGTCATCGGTGCCGGGATGAGCGGCCTGGCGGCGGCGCTCCGGCTCGCGCTGTTCGACAAGCGCGTCTGCTTGCTCGAGAAGCACGAACTCTGGGGCGGCCTCAACTCGTTCTACACGCTGGACGGGCACGCGTTCGACGTCGGCTTGCACGCGCTGACGAACTACGTGCCCGCGCGCACCAAGGGCGCGCCGCTGACCAAGGTCCTGCGCCAGCTGCGGTTGCGCCACGACGAGTTCCGGCTCGGCGAGCACCACCACTCGGAGCTGCGCGTGCCCGGCGTCACGCTGTCCTTCTCGAACGACTTCGGGCTGCTCGAGTCGGAGGTCGCGCGCGCGTTCCCCGATCAGGTGGACGGGTTCCGGCGCCTCGCGCAGGCGGTGCGCGAGTACGAGCTCGACGAGGAGGAGCGCGACGACCCCAGCGGCCGCGCGATGCTCGCGACGTACCTCAGCGACCCGCTGCTGATCGACGCGCTGCTCGTTCCCCTCCTCTATTACGGGAGCGCGCGCGAGAACGACGTGGACTGGAGCCAGCTGGTCGTCCTGTTCAAGAGCATCTTCCTCGAGGGGCTGTGTCGCCCCGAGGGCGGCATCCGTCCGTTCCTCAACGTCCTGATCAAGCGCCTGCGCGGAACGAGCGTCGACCTGCGCATGCGCTCCGGCGTGCGGCGCATCCTGCACGACGGCGGGCGCGCCTTCGGCGTCGAGCTCGAGTCGGGCGAGGTGCTCGAGGCCGCCTGCATCCTGTCCTCGGCGGGCTACGTCGAGTCGATGCGCATGTGCGGCGCGGACGCCGAGCGCGCGCACGTGGCAACGACCGACCGCGGGCGGCTCTCGTTCGTGGAGAGCATCTCGGTGCTCGACCGCGATCCGATCGCGCTCGGACATACGGCCGCAACCGTCTTCTACAGCACGCGCACGCCCTTCCGCTACGAGCGCCCGAACACGCTCGTCGACACGACGTCGGGCGTGATCTCCGCGCCGTCGAACTTCGCGTCGGAGAAGCCGCTCAAGGAGAACCTGTTGCGCGTCACGGTGCTCGCGAACCACGACCGTTGGTGCGCGCTCGACGACGAAGCGTACGCGCGCGAGAAGGAGCAGCTCGCCGACGCCGCCATCGCCGAGGCCGCCTCAATCACGTCGGACTGGCGCGCGGCGACGACCTACCGCGACGTGTTCACGCCGCGCACGATCCGGCGCTTCACCGGCCATGACGGCGGGTGCGTCTACGGCAGCCCGACCAAACGCAAGAGCGGCGCGACGCCGATCGACGGGCTCTTTCTCACCGGGACCGACCAGGGCTACCTCGGCGTCGTCGGCGCGATGATGAGCGGCATCGCCATGGCGAACCGCCACGTCGTGACCGCATCGAGCCGCACACCGGCGTCGACGGGGGCAACGACATGAGCGACAACAACACGCTCCGACCGCGCTACTTCAAGGGCAGCTCGGACGGCAAGCGCCCGCTGACCTTCGATCCGCTCGCGCGCATCCAGGCGTCCTACGACGTCATCGTGATCGGCAGCGGGCTGGCCGGCATGACCTCCGCGAACATCCTCGGCCGCGCCGGGCATCGCGTGTGCCTGCTCGAGCAGCACTACAACTTCGGCGGGCTCGCCACGTGGTTCAAACGCCGCGGCGGACACCTGTTCGACATTTCGCTGCACGGCTTCCCGATCGGGATGAAGAAGACGTGCCGCAAGTATTGGAACGTCGACATCGCGTCGAGCATCGTCCAGCTCGACCAGGTGCGCTTCGACAACCCGCAGTTCACGTTCGAGACGTCGTTCACGCGCGAGGACTTCTCGAACAAGCTGGTCGAAGTGTTCCGCATCCCGCGCGACACGGTCGAGGAGTTCTTCACGCACATCCGCAAGATGGACTTCTTCGACGACTCGGGCCAGACGATCGCCGAGCTGTTCGAGCAGTTCTTCCCGGGTCGCAACGACGTGCACCGGCTCCTGATGGAGCCGATCTCCTACGCGAACGGCTCGAGCCTCGACGACCCGGCGATCACGTACGGGATCGTGTTCTCCAACTTCATGAGCAAGGGCGTGTTCACGTTCCACGGGGGCACGGACAACCTGATCAAGGCCATGCGCCGCGAGCTCATCAAGAACGGCGTCGACCTGTGCAACAACGCGCAGGTCGACAGCATCGAGGTCGAGAACGGCGAAACCAAGGGCGTGGTCGCGAACGGCAAGTTCATCGCCGCGCCGGTCGTCGTCTCCAACGCGAACATCAAGACGACGGTCGAGAAGCTGGTCGGCGCCGACGCGTTCGATGCGAAGTACGTCGCCGACTCGCGCGCCGTGCGCCTCAACAACTCGAGCTGCCAGGTGTTCCTCGGCGTGGAGAAGGGACAGGAGCTGCCCTTCGTATGCGACCTCCTCTTCACGTCGACGCGCCCGACGTTCGACTCGCCGAGCCTGTGCGACATGGGCGGCGAGAGCCGCACGTTCTCGTTCTACTACCCGAAGACGCGCCCGGGGCTGGATCGCTACGCGATCGTCAGCTCGACCAACGCGCACTGGAAGGACTGGGCCGATCTCGACGACGCGGGCTACGAGCGCGAGAAGCAGAAGCTGATCGCGCAAACGATCGACGCGCTCGAGGTCTACATCCCCGGCGTGCGCGCCAAGATCGACCACACCGAGGCGGCGACGCCGCGGACGTTCCAGTTCTACACCCAGCACCCGACCGGCACGTCGTTCGGCACCAAGTTCGAGGGCCTGCAGGTCAGCATGGACCTGCCCGATCAGGTGCGCGGCCTGTTCCACACGGGCAGCGTCGGCATCATCATGTCCGGCTGGCTCGGCGCGGCGAACTACGGCGCGATCACCGCGAACAAGGTCGACGCGCTGCTGCACGCCACGAAGTCGGGCGGCGTCGAGGCGTCCGTATGAGCACGGAAGCCGAGCGCGCCGCGATCGAGGCGGCGATCCCCCACCGCGCGCCGTTCCTCTTCGTCGATCGCATCGTCGATCGGAGCGAGGGCGGGATCCAGTGCGAGTGGCGCGTTCCGCCGGACGCGAGCTGGTTCGAGGGGCACTACCCGGGCATGCCCGTGACGCCTGGCGTCATCCTGTCCGAGCACGTCTTCCAGTGCGCCGCGCTCTTCGTATCGCACGCACTCGGCGGCTTCTCCGAGGACGACGGCGTGCCGGTGCTCACGAAGATCGAGAACGCGCGCTTCAAGCGCATGGTCGCACCGGGCGAGCGGCTGCAGACGAAGGTCACGCTCGGCGAGCGCCTCGGCCCCGCGTGGTACATGCGCGGCAAGGTGCTCTGCGACGGAGCGACCGTGCTCAACATCCGCTTCGTGCTCTCCGCGACCGACGCGATGCAGCGCACCGGTGGAGAGGCGTCGGCGTGAGCTGGCTCGAGCTCGAGGACAAGACCGTTCTGGTCGTCGGTGTCGCGAACAAGAAGAGCGTCGGCTTCCACGTCGGCGCGCGCTTGAAGGAACAGGGTGCGCGCGTGGCGTGGGTCGTGCACACGGAGGCGCGCCGCGACGAGCTGCGCCCGCGGCTCTCCGACGACGACATCTACGTGTGCGACGTCGAGCGGCCGGAGGAGATCGAGGCGTTGCGCGAGTCGCTCGCGAACGATCACCCGAAGCTCGACGGGCTCGTCCACTCGATCGCGTTCGCGAACTACTCGGACGGACCGAAACCGTTCCACGAGACGACGAAGGAGGACTTCCTGCAGGCGGTCGACGTCTCCGCCTTCTCGCTCGTCCAACTGTCGAACGCGCTCAAGGAGCTGCTCGCGGCCGACGCGTCGGTCGTGACGATCTCGATCTCGACCACGCGCATGGCGTCGGAGAACTACGGCTACATGGCGCCGGTGAAGGCCGCGCTCGACTCGTCGATCGTGTTTCTCGCCAAGAGCTTCAGCGTCTTCAGCCGCGTGCGCTTCAACGCCGTGCAAGCGGGGCTCCTGAAGACGTCTTCCTCGGCCGGGATCCCGGGATACCTCGAGAGCTACCTCTACGCCGAGAAGGCGACGCTGCGCGGCAAGGGTCTCGCCACGCGCGAGGTCGCCGATACGGTGCTGTTCCTGCTCTCCCCGCGTTCGTCCGGCACGAACGCGAAGGGGCTCGTCGTCGATGCGGGCATGGACGTCAACTACTTCGACAGGGACATCGTCGAGCGCGTGACGAGGATCGATCCGCAATGAGCGCTGCGAGCGTGATGCTGTACCCCGTCGTCGCGCGCGTGCCGCGCGGGCTGGTCGGGCGCGAAGGCGTGCAACGCGCGCGCACGCTCGGTCGTGCCTCGCTCGACTACTCGTCGAAGCTGACGCGCCTCGGAACGAGCGCGGTCGACTACCCGCGCGATCGCGAACGCGCCCCGGCCCCGTTCGAGCACGGCGGAACGACGTGGCACTGGTCGACGACGAACACGCCCGGCCTCGCAGGCGGCGTCGTCGCGCCGCTGCGCGTTTCGATCGACGCCGAGTGGTTGGACCGACCGCGACTCGAGGCGACGCTCGAGTACTTCGCTGCCGACGAGCTCGAGCCGCTGCGCGACATCGGGCTCGACGCGCGGCGTGCGGCGTTGTCCCTTTGGAGCGCGAAAGAGGCGGTGATCAAGCTGACCGGCATCGGCATGGCTGGCATGGGGCGCGCGCGCTTGGAGCGCGTGCTCGCGCCGGAGAACGGCGCTCCGTCGCGCCTCGCCGTGGCGTTCGAAGGCGAACGCTTCTGCGTCCACCAGCGTTGGAACGGTGAGCACGTGGTCTCGATCGCGTGCGACACCGACGAGTTCCGCGTGCAGCTGCGCGTGCTCGAGGAGAGCGCGTGACGACGCTCGCGGACAGCGACGTGGCGCGCGCCGAGCGCGGTCGGCTCGAGGAGCGCGTGATCGCCGCACGCGAGCGCCTCGTGTCGATCGCCGGCGAGTATCCGTTCGAGCCGCACTTCTTCCGCCACCCGGCCGCGGGTGACGGCGCGATGCAGCACTTCATCGACGAGGGGCCGCGCGACGCCCCCGTGCTGCTCTTCCTGCACGGCAATCCGACCTGGTCGTTCCTGTGGCGGCGCTCGATCCGCGCGTTGTCCGAGCGCTTTCGCTGCGTCGCGCTCGACCACATCGGCTGCGGGTTGTCCGACAAGCCCGAGGACTTCCCGTACCTGCTCGCGCGCCACGCCGAGAACGTCGAGCGCATCGCGCTCGCGCTCGACCTCACCGACATCACACTCGTCGCGCACGACTGGGGCGGAGCGATCGGCATGGGGTTCGCCCGGCGCCAACCGGACCGCATCGCGCGGCTCGTGCTGTCGAACACGGCGGCGTTCCGTTCGAAGTCGATGCCGCTGCGCATCGCCGCCTGCCGCGTTCCGCTCTTCGGTCGGCTCGCGGTGCGCGGTATGAACGCGTTCGCGCGAGCGGCGACGTTCATGGCGGTGGAACGACCGCTGCCGCCTGCGGTCAAACGCGGCTTCCTGCTCCCCTACGACTCGTGGGCGAACCGCATCGCCACGCATGCGTTCGTCGAGGACATCCCGATGCGCGCGAGCCATCCGTCGTGGGACGAGCTCGTCCACATCGAGTCGTCGCTCGCGCAGTTCCGCGATCGGCCGACCGCATTGCTGTGGGGCGAGCGCGACTGGTGCTTCACGCCGGCGTACCGCGAAGCGTGGAGCGCGCACCTGCCGCAGGCGGAGGAGCGCCGCTTCGAAACCGCCGGACACTACGTCACCGAGGACGCCGGCGACGACTACGTCGCCGCGCTGACGGACTTCCTCGCGCGGCACGGGGGCGATGTCCGTCCGTAGCGCGATCACGAACGTCTCCGCGCACCTACGCGCGCGCGCCGGCGAGACGCCCGAGCGCGTCGCCGTGCGCGCGAGCGACGGAACGGAAACGCGCTTCGCCGCGCTCGAAGCGCGCGTCGACGCGCTCGCCCATGGACTGCTCGAATGCGGCTTCGCGCCCGGCGACCGCGCGTGCCTCTTCGTGCGCCCCGGCGTCGAGCTCATCGCGCTCACGCACGCCCTCTTCCGCATCGGCGTGATCCCGGTGTTGATCGATCCCGGCATGGGCCGCCGCAGCTTGCTCGGGTGTGTCGAGCGCGTCGCGCCGCGCGGGCTGATCGGGATTCCGACCGTGCACGTCGCGCGGCTCCTGTTCCCGCGCGCCTTTCGCTCGGTCGAGCTGAACGTCACGGTCGGACGGCGGCTGGCCTGGGGCGGCGCCTCGCTGGCGCGCGTCGAACGCAACGGGCGCGCACGCGGTCGCTTCGAGCTCGAGGAGCGCGGCGCCGATGCGCCCGCGGCCATCCTGTTCACGTCGGGGAGCACCGGCCCCGCGAAGGGCGTCGAGTACACGCACGCGAACTTCCTCGCGCAGCTCGACGCGTTGCGCGCGCTCTACGACCTCTCCCCCGGCGAGGTGGACGTCGCGTGCTTCCCGCTCTTCGCGCTCTTCGACAACGCGCTCGGGATGACGTCCGTGTTCCCGGACCTCGATCCTTCACGACCGGCGCAGTGCGACCCGGCGAAGGTCTTCGCGGCGGTCGAGTCGAACGGCGCGACGTTCACGTTCGGCTCGCCTGCGATCTGGCAGCGCGTCGCGCCGTGGGCGCACGCCAACGGCCGACGCTTTTCCACGCTCCGCCGCCTCACGATCGCCGGCGCTCCGGTCGCCCCCGCGCTCATCGAGTCGCTGCGCGCGCTGCTGCCGGAAGGCGGCGACGTCCACACGCCGTACGGCGCGACCGAGTCCTTGCCGGTCACCAGCATCGCGGGCGCGGAGGTGTGCGGGCCGTTGCGCGCGTCGATCGAGGGCGGCGCGGGCACGTGCGTGGGGCGCACCGTTCCCGGGCTCGAGCTCGCGCTCGTGCGCATCACCGACGAGCGCATCGCCTCCTGGTCGGACGACCTGCGCGTGCCCGTCGGTGCGCCGGGCGAGGTGTGCGTGCGCGGCCCGGTCGTGACGCCGGCCTACTTCGGCGACGCGCTCGCGACCGAGCGCGCGAAGATCCGCGATCCGCGCGGCGGCGTCTGGCATCGCATGGGCGACATCGGAGCGCTCGATCCGGAGGGACGCCTCTGGCTGCACGGACGCAAGTCGCATCGCATCGAAACCGCGGACGGGATGCTCTTGCCGGTGCCGATCGAGAACGTGTACCGCACCGTGCCGGGCGTGCGTCGCGTCGCGCTCGTCGGCGTCGGAGCGCGGGGCAGCGAGCGGCCGTTGCTCGTCATCGAGCCCGAAGCGAACCAAGACCGGGCCGAGCTCGAGCGACGCGTTCGCGCCCATCGCCGCGACCTCGAGCTCGTGCGCACCGTCACCGAGATCGCGTTCCACCCGTCGTTCCCGGTGGACGTGCGGCACAACGCGAAGATCCGGCGCGAGGACCTGAAGCGCTGGGCGGAGAGCGAGCGATCATGAAGGTGCTCGTGACGGGAGGCGGCGGCTTCCTCGGCTTCGAGATCGTGAACGAGCTCCTGTCGCGCGGGCACACGCCGACGTCGTTCAGCCGCGGCACGTACGCGAAGCTCGACGCGCTCGGCGTCCGCTCGATCCAAGGCGACCTCGACGATGCGGACGCGGTCGCCGCCGCCGTCGCCGGGCACGACGCCGTGATCCACACCGCGGCCAAGGCCGGCGTTTGGGGCAAGCGCGACGACTACCTGCGCGCCAACGTGAACGGAACGCACCACGTCGTCGAGGCGTGCTTCCGCCACGGCATCTCGCGGCTCGTCTACACCAGCTCGCCGAGCGTGTGCTTCGACGGCACGGACCACGTACGCGCCAAGAACGACCTGCCCTACGCCGCGCGCTACCTGTGCCACTACCCCGAGACGAAGGCGACGGGCGAGCGCTACGTCCTGCGCTCGAATGGCAAGAGCGGACTCGCCACGTGCGCGCTGCGTCCGCACCTGATCTTCGGCCCCGGAGACCCGCACCTGGTGCCGCGGCTCGTCGAGCGAGGGAGGCGCCGGCGCATCCGCATCGTCGGCGCGGGAACGAACGAGGTCAGCCTGACGTTCGTGACCAACGCGGCCGCGGCGCACGTCGACGCGCTCGAGGCGTTCGAGGCGGACGGCCACGCTTCCGATCACGCCGGCCGCGCGTACTTCCTCGGACAAACGGAGCCCGTGCAGCTGTGGGACTGGATCGCCGAGCTGTTCGAACGCCTGGGCGTCCCGCCGGTGACGCGCCGTGTTCCCCGGCGCGTCGCGTACGGCGGCGGCGCGATGTGCGAGCTGATCTGGAACGCGTTCGCGTTGTCGGGCGAGCCGCCGATGACACGCTTCGTCGCCTCGCAACTCGCGGCGAGCCATTCGTACGACCCCGAACCGCCGCGGCGCGACTTCGGCTATCGCGAGCGCGTCGGGCTGCGCGAGGCGACCGACCGAACGATCGCCGCGTCGAGCTAGCCCGGGTTATTCATGAGGCTTTGCCGAGATCGACGCGGATGTGCGTCAGATCAGCGCTTCGCGACTGAAGCGCGTGGAGGCGACCTGGACGGGTCGTCGAACCCGGTGAGGAAGGGAAGCGTTGATATGGCGCGC
>JAJDEV010000045.1 GCA_029259605.1 Planctomycetota bacterium
TGCGTGCGACGGCCCCGCAGGCGACCCTGATCGGGTCGTCGAGGACGACGGCGTTCGCAAAGTGCCGGGAGGGGCCGAGAGAGCAGCGCAGCTGCTCGGTTGTGGCTTCTGCAGTGCAGCCTCGTGAATAGATCGGGCTAGAGCGCTTCCGTCGGTAGAGGCGAGCGAGCGACGACGAGCCGGAGGTCCTCTCCTCCGTCCTCGCGAACGAACACGAGCGCCTTCGGCCGCGAGCTCAGTCGCGAGCGCACCGCGAAGACGGTGCCGACGGGAGCCAGCACGCCATTGCGCGGCGACCAGTAGTCCGTATTGCTGTCCGCGTCGATCTCGATACCCGCAGCCAGCGTGGCCTGTGTCAGGCTTTCGCTCGTCCAATCGATCGCACGCGCGAGTCGCTGAAACGCATCCTCCGAACCGACGCCGAGCCGCATGAGGTTGCGGTGGTGCATGGCGGACACGCGGGTCGCAGGAGGAGGGTCGCGCTCGAACACGAGGTCGCAATAGGCGCTCGGTTCTCGGGCGGTCCGCAAGTCGTCGAGGCGTACATAGCGTTGCCAATGGGTCGCGAGGTCCACGTCGACGGTGTGGAACATCGGTGTCGCCTCGCCGAGCTCCTCGCGCGCGCGCCGGTCGGCGTGTCGCTGGCTTTCGAGGAGTGTGGACCCGAGGGAGCTGTTGGCCGGGAACACGTCGAGGTCGTCGAGTCGCGCATTCACCATCGACAAACCGGAGGCTCGGGCCGCCAGCGCGACGTCGAGCGTCCGCAGGCGCCCTTCGTCGGACCGTTCGATCTGCAGGTGGTAGAGACCGTCGTCGCCCGGTCGACGGCCCATCTCGAACGCGCCGGCCTGGGTACCCCCGACCCGCAGGACGTCGACGAAGGAGGTCGCGTACATCGTGAGGTAGAGGCTGCTCGGATCCGTCGGGCGCTCGTCGGGCCGCGACGCAGGCGCATCGCAAGCGGGGAGGAGCGCGGAGGCGAGCGCCAAGAGGAGGGACGCCAAGCGGCCCGAGAAGCGCGAAGAGTTCATGGGATGGGGCCCCGTCGCCGGGCTTGATGACCGCGTCTGACGAATGAGCGCGCCGGTTGTCCCTGGCCGATCCCGACCGCCTGCATCGCCCGGTGACGATGGAGAGCATCGTCGCGTCCGAGGAGGATGGCACGCCGGCCCCACCGGCCCTATCGGCCATCGTCGACTTTCGTGAGAAGGTCGAGATCGACGACGACGGAATCGCGCCACGCCGGACGGCTCGCGAAACCCTCCCCGCTGCCCAGGGGGTCTAGCGCGGACTCGACGAGCGTCGCAGGAACACGCAGTTCGGCGGCACGAGCGCGTCGTCGACGACCGACCACGCCTCGGTCAGGTGCTTCCACACGAGCGGATTCGTGCGCTCGAACCCGTATTCCGGATCGTCGTCGAACGGTTTGAGCGTCAGGAGCACCCAGTCGACGTCGCGCAGGCGCTCGATCGTCACCGCCTGCTCCGCGTCGCTCGCCGGCCACAGAAAGTAGATCCACCAGGTGGGGCTGCGCTTCCCGAGCACCGCGTAGAACGTCGGCATCGTCGGCGCGATGAAGACCTCGTCGTCCGCGCCGATGTACTTCTGCGCGAGGCGTTGGACGCGGTCGAGCGTCGCCGCGTGCACCAGCTTGAGGTCGAGCTCGTCGCCGGCGACGACGAGGCGCGTGCGCTCGGCCTCGGGCGCGTCCGGGCGCATGGCCTTGAGCGGGGTGAAGCCTTCGAACGCGGCGAGTCCCGAGACGAGGACGAACAGCGCGAGCATCGAAGCGCGTTTCCACGTCGGACCGCTCGAACACGTGAGCGCCAGCGCGCCGAGCAGGATCGGCGCGAACGCCTGCGCCAAGTGCGGCAGGTCCGAGCAAACCGCGTAGTGGTGGACGTACGGCAGGCCGACGCAGGTGGCGGCGATGAGCGGCAGGTACCTTCCGCCGTGCAGCGCGAGCAGGACGCCGAACGCGAGCACGACGGGCGGCATCAGGAACGCCACGTCGAGCGCGATCTGGACGGCGAGCCCGAAGGCGCTTGCCGTCGAGTGCGTCACGGTCCACGGCCACGGATAGTCCTTGGCGATGTTCGCGCCCCGCTCGGCGACCGAGAACACCGCGTCGGAGAAGCTCGCGGCGAAGCCCGGCACGAAGGCGAGCATGAGCAGCAGCGGCGCGTAGCCGAGGACGACGCCGAGCGCGGCCGAGGACATCGCGCGCGGGAGCGGCGTGCGCTCGTGCGGCGCGCGCCCGCGCAACGCGAGCACGGTGACGAGCACGAATGCGACGGAGAGATAGAGCCCGTGGTTGCGCCCGAAGAACGCCGCCGCGCCGACGAACAGGCCGGAGACGAGGAAGCGTCGCGCGCTCGGCCGCTCGAGCAAACGGACCGCGACGAGCACGGCCAGGAACGCGATCCCGTGCTCGAAGAGCTTGTGGCGCGGGAACATCCAGAGCAGCAGCACGAGTCCGCACGGGAGCATCCACAGGTCGGGCCGCGGCGCGCTGCGGAAGATGCGGCGCGCGACGAGCAGCCCGGCCGCCAACCCGAGCGCCTCGAACACCGCGACCGACGCGCGCAACCCGACGATGCCGTCGCCGAAGACGCGCGACAGCGCCGCGCACCAGTAGTAACGGCCCGGGTCGTACGCCTGGAAATCGCGCAACGGCACTTCGCCCGCGAGCACGCGCGTGACGCCGTACCACAGGTATCCCTCGTCGCGCAGGTTCAGGTCCACGTTGCCGAAGGCCGCGTGCGCGAGCGCGACGAGCGCGAACGCGAGGACGAGCGCGAAGACGACGCTGCGCGCGGTGGGGGCTTCGGGTGCGTGCGTGCTCACCGGGACCTCAGCGCTTCTTGCGCCGCAGGAGGATGTGATCGCTCGGGAAGAACGGAGTGCGCGGCTTCACCACGCGGAACTCGCGATAGATGTACTCGTAGACGAGCGGATGCGTGTTGACGAAGCGCAGGTCCTGGCGCCCGTCCGGTGCCATGTTCATCAGCAGCGCCCACTTCACGTCCTGCGTCTCGAGCGCGCGGATGATCTCGCGCTGCTCCTCCTCGGGCGCCTTCCACAGCAGGTAGATCTGCGGCACGGGCGCGCGCTTGCCGAGGATCGGATAGAGCGTCGGACGGAACGGCGCGATGAAGATCTCGTCGTCCTTGATGCGCTCGGCGACGTCGATGCGCATCGCCTCGAGGTACGCGACGCGCGCCGGGATCATACGCATCTTCTCGCCCGCGAGCTCGTACTCGAGAAACTCCGGCGCGCGCCCCCAGGGCGAGTGCCAGCGGAAGGCCGTGTGGCTGTTCAACACCGCGAAGTACGACAACACCGTCACGCCACCCCAGAGCACGGCGCGGCGCTTCATCGTCGCGCCGAGCGCGATCGTGGTGAGCAAGAGCGGATGAATGCATTGCGCCAGGTGCGACTCGTCCGAGCGGATCGCCGCGTGGTGCAGGTAGATGAGCGCGACGAACGTGCAGGCGACGAGCACGGGCCGGCGGTCGACCGTCTGCTTGTCCGCCCGCGCGAGCCGGACGAACGCAAGGGGCAGCACGACGAACGGCAGCATGAACGCGACGTTCGTCAGCACCATCGCGACGTACCCGAGTCCGGAGTACTCCGAGAAGTCCTGGAGCCACGGCCACGGATACGCGCGCGGCAGATTCGCACCCTTGGTCGACACCTCGAGCACCGCGGTCTTGAACGCCGACGCGAACCCGGGCGTGAACGCGAGGCGAAAGAGGATCGGCGAGTAGCCGAGCACCACGCCGCCGCACAGCGCGAAGAAGCGCCGCCAGCCCGCGGGCACCGGTCGCTTCCATGCGAGATACCCGAGCGTGAGCGCCGTCGCGACGCCGGAGTAGAGCGCGTGGTTGCGACCGAACCAGCCGACGAGCCCGATGCACACACCGCACGCGACGTGACGCGCGAGGCTCGGTCGCTCGACGAGGCGCACGACGAACCAACACACGATGAGCGCGAGCGCCGGCTCGAACGCCTTGTGCCGCGGGAACATCCAACCGGAGAGGATGACGGCGGGGAGGAACAGCCACGCGTCGTGCGAGACGAGCCGGCGCGCGACGAGCAGGCCGAACGTCAGTCCGACGGCTTGGAACACCGCAACCGACGCGCGCACACCCAGGATCCCGCTGCCGAAGATCGGCGAGAGCCACGCGCACCAGGCATAGCGCCCAGGGTCGTACGCCTGGAAGTCGCGGAACGGAACCTCGCCCTCGAGCACGCGCAGCACGCCGTACCACAGGTACCCCTCGTCGGACACGTTGATGTTCGTGTCACCGAACCACATGTACGTGAGCGCGCTGACGAGGCTCCCGAACGCGGCGGCGACGAGGACCGTGACCCAAGCACGCGGCGGGGCGCTCGACGCGGCAGGCGCGTCTTCGAGTTCAGTCACGCTCGGGCTCGCACTGCAGTTCCTCGGCGACGGCGTAGGTGGGCCGCTCCATCATGCGGAAGTGCATGCGCGCCAAGTACTCGCCCATGATGCCGAGCGCGAAGAGCTGCGCGCCCGAGAAGATCGCGATGATCGACGCCAGGAACGGGAAGCCGGGCGAGCTGTCGCTGCCCTCGACCCAGTAGCGTATGAGGACGAAGGCGAGGATCCCGAGCCCGAAGAGCACGGCCAGGAACCCGACCATGCTCGCGAGCTGGAGTGGAAACACGCTGAAGCCGGTGAGCATGTTCAGCGCGTGCGTGATCAGCTTCCGGATCGTGTAGTTCGACACGCCCTCCTTGCGCGGGTCGTGGCGCACGTCGACCGCAGAGAAGCGCGTGCTGCCCCAGGTGAGCAGCACGTCGATCGAGACGAACTGTCCGCGGTAGTCAGCGAACGCGTTGCGCACGTCGGTACGGAACACGCGGAAGGCGCTCGACTTGCGCGCCGTCGCGGAGCCCATCGCGCGCTGCAAGACGATCTTCGTGATGACCGACGCGAGGTCGCGCAGGAGTCCGTGCTGCTCGGTACGCGGGCTGCCGTACACGACGTCGTGTCCGCGCGCCAGCTCCTCGAGCAGGCGCGGGATCTCCTCGGGCGGATGCTGCAGGTCGTCGTCCATCGTGACGACGACGTCGCAGCGCGCGGAGCGGATGCCGCACAGCAGCGCGTTGTGCTGGCCGTAGTTGCGCATCATGCGCAGGCCGCGTACGAAGGCGTGCTTGCGCGCGAGTTCGCCGATGACGCGCCAGCTCTCGTCGGGGCTGCAGTCGTCGACGAGGATGAGCTCGAACTCGCTCGCCGCTTCGCGCAGCACCGGCTCCAAGCGTTCGACGAGGGCGGGCAGGATGCCAGCGCTCCTGTAGACCGGAACGATGACGGAGAGGGAGGGGGGTCGCTCGACCATTGGGGGCGTCGTGACGCGCTGGTAGGCTATCCGAATCTACCGGGGCTCGCGAGCCAACGGCAGGGCGGGAAAGGCGTACGAACTCTTTCGCGAACGATGAGCAGCAACCGGAAGAGAAAGCCCGCGATTTGTGCCGTCGTTGCGCCGCTCTTGTTCGTCGCCGCGTGCTCGGACTCGGGCGCGTCGCCGACCGGGCCGCGCCTCGTCGTGCTCTACTCGACCTGCACGGTCAGCAAGGATTTCCTGTCTCCCTACCGACCGGGAATCCCCTACACCCCGAACCTGCAGCGCTTCGCGGACGAGTCCGTCGTCTTCGAGCGGCACAACTCGGAAGCCGGGCAGTCGGGCATCGCCTTCGCGTCGATCTACAGCGGCGTCCAGGCCGACCGCCACGGGATCTTCCACCACCCGCGCCCGCTCGCGGACGAGCTCTACCTCGTCGGCGAGGCCTTTCGTGACAACGGGTACGCGACGCATTTCTGGTCCGGGCACGGGATGGCGGCGGCCAGCCTGAACTACGGCCAGGGCATCGCGCCCGATCATGTCTACGACCACGAGAAGCAATTCACCAAGCGCGCCCAGACGCTCGACGACGACTTCCTGACGCGCACCACCGCGAACGGTCCCGAGCTCGACGCGGTGCTCGCCGATCTGGCCGCGGACCCGGACGCGCACGCGTTCCTGCAGATCAACTTCACGATCACGCACGAGCTGTATCACGAGTACGCGGGCCTCGAGAAGATCGAGGCCTTTCGCAAGCGCTATCCCGCGCACGCGACGGACCTCACGACCGACGAGATCCGCGCCGGCCTCGCGTTCTTCGAGGCCAACCGCCACACGCTCCAGCTCAACCACGCGCAGGCGGTCGATGCGCTCGGCATGTCGCCGGCGGACGTCGCGCGCCTCGACACAGTGCTCCAACTCGCGTACGCGACTTGCATCGCGCAGCTCGACGACTACCTCGGCCGGTTCCTGGGCAAGATCGACGCCGCGGGGCTCACGGAGGACAGCCTGGTCGCGTTCACCGCGGATCACGGCGAGACGTTCTATCACCCGTCCGAACCGTTCCACTGGATGCACGGGATGCAGCTCGCGCCGACCGTCGTCGAGGTGCCGTGGATCGTGCGCGGCCGCTCGTCCGGCGTCGTGCCGTCGCGCTTCCCCGGCGTCACGCGCTCGATCGACGTCTTCCCGACCCTCGCAGGTCTGGCCGACCTCGCGCTGCCCGAGAACGTGCGGCTCGCAGGTGTCGACCTGTCGAGCGTCGCGCGCGGCGCGGCGCCGACCGCCGACCAGGCGGGGCTCGTCGCGTTCACGCACACGACGACGATCGGCGAGAAGCGCCTCGACCGCTACAAGCGCGAGCGGCATCGCACCGCGATCGAGTGGCTGCCCGAGCCGCGGCCCGAGTTCGTCTGGGTCCGGCTGCGCGACGGTGACATGGTGTTCGAGCTGCGACCGGATGGCGACGGCGGGATGGACGCGTTCGCCTTCGACCTCGCGACGGACCGCTTCCGCGACAGGAACCTGTTCGACGGCGCGGACGCGACGCACGCGCGTTGCATCGCGGAGCTGCGCGAGTACCGCGCGCGCCTGATCGCCGCGTTCGATCCGACCGAGACGCTCGGCGCCGACGAGATCGGCGGCCGTCTTCAGGGACTGGGGTACATCGGTGACGATCCGGATGAGTGAGTCGCCGTACCTGCTTCGCGAGCGCGGCCGCGAGGACCACGCAGCGCTCGACCGCGCGTGGGAGGACGCGCGCACGTTCGCCTTCGTCCCGGCCAAGTCGGACGTCAGCGACGCGTGGCTCGACGCGGCGCTCGCCGCGCTGCCGGCCGACCTCCGAACGGCGCACTTCGCGCTGCTCACGTCCGGCAGCACGGGGCATCCGAAGCTCGTCGTCGGTTCGCGCGAACGCGCCGAGGCGTTGGCGCGCGTCCTGCACGAGGCGCAGGCGAGCGAGGGCGTCGACGAGACGATCCTCACGCTCCCGCTCTCGTACTGCTACGCCTTCGTGAACCAATGGCTGTGGGCGCGCGTCACCGGCCGACGCCTCGTCGTGACGCGCGGCTTCGCCGAGCCCGAGGACCTGCGCCGTGCGCTCGACGGCGCGACGAACGCGATGCTGTGCCTGGTCGCGGCCCAACTCGCACTCCTCACGACCCACTGCGGCGACGCGGTGTTTCCCGGCGTGACGCGCGTGCACTTCGCCGGCGGTCCGTTCCCGCAGGCCGAACTCACCGCGCTCGCCGCGCGCTTCCCGAACGCACGCGTGTTCAACAACTACGGTTGCGCCGAGGCCATGCCGCGCCTGACCGTGCGCGCGGCCGAGGACGGCGAGGCGGCGTCCGACGTCGGCCGCGCGATTCCCGGGGTGGAGCTGCGCGTCGGGGACGACGGCGAGCTCGGCTTCCGCAGCCCCTACGGCGCCGTGGCCTTCGTCGAGGACGGTGTGTTGCGGCGGATCGGGGACGGCGAGTGGGGGCCCACCGGCGACCACGCGGAGGCGCAGGCCGACGGGCGCTTTCGCCTGCTCGGCCGCGCGAACCAGGTCTTCAAGCGCTACGGCGAGAAGATCGCCCTGGGCCGTCTGCTCGACACGGCGCAGTCCGCGTGGCCCGGTCAGGCGACTTTCTATCGCGAAAAGGATCGCATGAACGAGGACGGATTCGTTCTCCTTCTCTCGCCTGCGCCGTCCGATGAAGACGTGCGCGCCATTCTCAAGGCCTTTCGAACTCACCACCCCCGCACGCACTGGCCGCTCCGCGTCGAGAGCGCCGCGAGTCTGCCCGTCCTGCCCAGCGGCAAGACGGACCTCGCCGCGCTCGCCACGCTCGAAGGCCGCGAGGTTCACTGGAGGAACCGCATCTAGGTGTCGAACCACGACAAGCTCAAGGAACTGCTGATCGACACGTTCTTGCTCGACGAGTCCGAGTATTCGCTCGAGCTCCTGCGCGAGAACGTGGACACGTGGGACTCGCTCGGCATCGTGTCGATGGCGGTGGGCGTCAACGAGACGTTCGGCTACCACTTCACCCCCGAAGAGGCGACCGGCGTGCAGAGCGTCGCCGACATCATTCGGATCCTGGAGGCGAACGGTATCTCGTTCGATGAGTAGACCGGCGGTCTGGACGGGCGCGGAGCTGGACCGTGCGGTCGCCCTCGCGCCGCACGCCGTTTTCTGGTGCCTGCCGCGCTTCGCGCCGACGGTGCGTACGCGCTTCGGCGAGCGGCTCGTCGATACGCTCGAGGACGTGCCCGCGGACGCCACGCTGCTCGTCGTCGTCGGCGGAGGCGAACGCATCGACCGGGCCAAGCTGTGGCGCCGCGATGCGCGCCCGGCGCTCACGCTCGTCGCCGTTCCGACGCTGTGGGGCAGCGGTGCGGAGGCGTCGAAGGTCGTCGCGCTCAACGTGGACGGCAAGAAGGCGATCGCCGTGGACGAGGCGCTCCTCCCCGACGCGCGCCTCATCTGGCCCGAGCTCGCATCCGAGCTGCCCGACTGGCGCGCGCGCGAAGCCTGCGGCGACGCGTGGTCGCACGCGCTCGAGGGCTTCTTGTCGCCGCTCGCGACCCACGCGCTGCGCGACGAGCTCAGTAGCATCCTGCGCACGATGACCACGCTCCCGATCGCGAACGACCCCGAGTGGTTCGAGCCGAGCGCGCGCGCGTGCGCGGCCCAGGCGCGAGCGGGCGTCGGGCTGGTGCACGGGATCGCGCACGTGCTCGAGGGCCGGCTCGCCGCGCACGCGTCCGAGCGACCGTTCGGCCACGCGCGTCTCACGTCGCTCTTTCTGCGCCCGGTCATGGCGCTGAACCGCGAGCTGTCGCCCAAGTTCGACGAGCTCATGGAAGAGCACGACGTCGACGGCGCGCGCGTGCTCGCCGCGTGCGACGAGCTGTTCGACGCCGCGGCCTACGACGAGGTGCTGCCCGTACTCGAGGCCGCGTGGATGGACGTGCTTCGCGATCCGTGTTCGCGCACGAACAGCGCGCTCGTGCGCCCCGCGCACCTCTCCTTCTTCACCGAGCGGCGCTTCGCATGACGCGCCTGCTCGACAGTCCGCCGTACGCGCCGCGCGACGACGCGCTCTTCCTGGCCGAGCTGACGAACCTGACGCAACGGCATCTCGCGGGCTGCCCCGAGTACGCGCGCATGTGGCCGAGCTGGACGCCCGGCGCGCTCGAGCAGCTGCCCTTCGTTCACGTCGGCGTGTTCAAGCACGTGGACCTGGTCACGCGAGACGCCGAGCTCGTGCATCAGCGCACGCTCGAGTCGTCGTCGACCAGCGGAACCGGCGCGAGCAAGATCGCGCTCGACGCCGCGAGCAGCGCGCTCCAGGGCAAGAGCTCGCGCGCGATCCTCGCCGACTTCGTCGGCGACGCGCAGCGCCCGCTCGTGATCCTCGACTCGGTGCAGTCGCTGCGTCGCCGCGGCGGCGTGTCCGCGCGCGTGGCCGCGGCGCTCAGCCTGCAACCCTTCGCCGACGGCATGCACTTCGCCCTGCGCGACGCCGCGGATCCCACGAGCATGAAGTGGGACGAGGTGCTCGCGCTGCTCGACGCACACGACGCGCTGCTCGTCTACGGCTTCACGTGGATCCTGTGGCAGGCGTGGGGGAGCGCGGTGCCCGACGAGGTGCGCGTGGCGCTCGCCGGCAAGCGCATCCACTTCGTGCACAGCGGCGGATGGAAGAAGCTCGAGGCCGCGAAGGTCGAACGGGCGACGTTCGACGCGGCGCTGCTCGGCGGACTCTCGGACGCGTCGCGGGTCGTCGACTACTACGGACTCGTCGAGCAGGTCGGCGTCGTCTTCCCGTTGTGCGAAGAGGGGTTCCGTCACGCGCCCGCGTGGGGCGACGTGCTCGTCCGCGACGCGCACACGCTCGAGTCGCTCGTCGATGCGCCCGGTCAGCTGCAGCTCATGAACCTGCTCGCCCTCGGTGCTCCCTATCACAACGTGCTGACCGAAGACCTGGGGCGCATCGTTCCCGGCGCGTGCCCATGCGGTCGCGGCAGTCGGCGCTTCGAGCTGATCGGTCGCGTTCCGAAGGCCGAAGTGCGGGGGTGCGCCAATGTCTGAGCACGTCGCATGGTTCGGTTCCGGCGCGCACACGGTCGCGGTGGCGCTGCCGTTCGAACTCGACGCGTTGCTCGCCGATTGGGCCGCGCTGCGTGTGCCGATGGCGCGCCACCTGCCGGAGGCGTTCCAGCGCGACGAGTGGGCCTACCTGATCTCGTTCCTCGAGGACGCGAATCTGCGCGGTGCGTTCGTGCAGGCGTTCGGCGCTCCCACCAGCGCGGGCGACGCCAAGCGCCTCGTGCGCCCAGCCGGCGACGTCGCCGTGTGGCTCCCGAACAACGTGAGCCTGCTCGGCCCGCTCGTGCTGATCCTCCTTTCGATCACCGGCAACGCGCTGCGGCTGAAGGGCGGATCGCGCAGCGCCGATCTCACCGGCGCGTTCCTCGACTTCGCCCGCGAGCACGCGCGCGCCGGCGTGCTGCGCGACTTGCTCGCGGACTCGGTGCGCTTCGAGGTGTTCGATCGCGAGGACGCGCGCAACGCCGAGTGGGCGGCCACCGCGCGTTCGCGCATCGTGTTCGGTTCGGACGGCGCGGCGGACGCGATCGAGTCCCTGCCGCATCCCGCCGCGAGCACGGGGTTCGCCTTCACCGACCGGCGCTCGGAAGCTTGGATCGAGCCCGCGCTCCTCACCGACGAACGGGTCGACACACTGATCAAGGTGTTCGCGATCTACGGCCAGGCCGGCTGCACGTCGCCGCGCCGCGTCGTGCTCGTCGGCGGCGACGACGCGGACGCGCGCGCGTTGCGCGACCGCATGCTCGCGCGCTGGGAGGGAGTGCGCAAGGGACGCGCCGCGGCCAACGTCGCGTCGGCCAACGTGATGGCACGCCAGTGGGCGGCCGCGCTCGGTTGGGACGCGGTGCTCTGTCCGGACCACGCCGCGGTGCTCGCGACAGGTGCGCCCGAACTCGAGCCGTTCGACGCTCCGATGGGTCTGCCGATCGTGGCCGCGTCCATCGAGCGCACGCTCGAGACGCTGCCCTCCAACCTGCAGACGATCGGGCACGTGTTGCGCGACCCGTCTTCACCGGCATGGCTCGAGCGCGTCGCGCGCTGCGGTGCGAAGCGCTTCGTCCCGCTCGGACGCATGCACCACTTCGGTCCGGTGTGGGACGGCGTCGACTTCTGGCGCCAGACGTTCGAAGAGATCGAGGTGGACGCGTGATCCGGCGGCACGACTTCAACAGCGAGTGGTGGGGAGCGGACGTCGGTGTCGCGACGGACGTCGCACTCTTCGATCTCGATGCGGACCAGCGCGACGCGCTGCTGGCACCATGGGCCTGGGTGGAGGTGCGCGCGCCGCTCGATCCGCTCGTCTGCGCGCGCGCCGCCGCCGCCGGCTTCGCGCTGGTCGACACCCAGATCCCGTTCCGCATCGGCCTCGCGCGTATCGAGACGAGCCCGAGTGTCGACCGCCTCGACGTCGCGTTCGCGAACGACGCGCCCTTCACGATCGCGCCGGGCGCATCCGCCGCGTTCGAGCACGAGCGCTTCGCCGCGTTGCCGGGGGTCACGTCCGCGCGCCTCGCCGAACGCTACGACCGCTGGGCCGCGGGGCTCGTCGCCGATCACCCGTCGCGCTGCATGCGCGTCCTTTCCGACGGCGACGTCCAGGGCTGGTTCCTGGGTCGCGACACGGACCGCGGCCTCGAGCTGACGCTCGCGATGCTCGCCAAGGACGCGCGCATCTCCGGCCAGCTGCTCTACCACCGCGCCCTGCGCGCGTTCGGTGAAGGCGGAGCCCGCATGGGCTACGCGAGCTTCAGCGTGACGAACACGGCGGTCTTGAATATCTATGCGGCGCTCGGCGCGCGGTTCATCGCGTCGCAGGGCGCATGGCTTTGGCGGGGGTGAGGGGGGTGCGGTAGCGCCCGCGGCCCGCAACACGCGAGCGCAGCGAGCCTGTGTTGCAGCGGCGCGCCTCGCGCCGCGCGTCCAACGGGCGCCTGCGGCCGGCGGGACGCGAGCGAAGCGAGCCTGTCCCGCAGCGGCGCGTCAGCGCCGCGCGTTAAACGGTGGTGACGTACTCGAGTCCCCGAACCGAACGTTGTCGCCGGTAGAAGTGCCGGAGACGCACAAGTGCCGTTGCGCCATCGACCAGCCCATGCGGGAGCGCGCGCGCTCAGGCGAAGCCTGGCGCGTGGTGCGGGAGCGTGCCGCCATGGGAGCGTGCGCGCGGGCGCTCACGCCCGCGCGTGGTCTGGGAGCACGGTGCACGGTGCGCTCGACTCGGAGCACCCCACCGAACCTCCTTCCGGCGCGGTCCGCGACGCACGCCGGGCTTCCCCGGCGTGGGTGCTCCCTCGCTTTGTGCCGACCGCACTTCGCGCGGGCGTGTCCGCCCGCGTGCGCGCTCCCGTACGAGCGGGCCTCTGCCGCAACTGCATGTGGGAGTCTCCGGTACTTCCAGCGGCGACAAAGTTCGGTTCGGGGACTTGTCACGGGAGTGCGGCCAACGGGTTGCGCGCGTGCCCGCACGGCGCGCCGCGAAGCGGCGCATGCCGTGCAGCGGGGCGAAGCCCCGCGCGTGAATCGGTAGCGCCCGCGGCTCGCAACACGCGAGCGCAGCGAGCCTGTGTTGCAGCGGCGCGCCTCGCGCCGCGCGTTAACCGGGCGCCTGCGGCCGGCGGGACGCGAGCGAAGCGAGCCTGTCCCGCAGCGGCGCGTCAGCGCCGCGCGTTAAACGGTGGTGACGTACTCGAATCCCCGAACCGAACGTTGTCGCCGTTGGAAGTGCCGGAGACGCACAAGTGCCGTTGCGCCAGCGACCAGCCCATGCGGGAGCGCGCGCGCTCAGGCGAAGCCTGGCGCGTGCTGCGGGAGCGCGCCGCCAGGGGGGCGTGCGCGCGGGCGCTCACGCCCGCGCGTGGTCAGGGAGCGCGATGCACGATGCACGGTGCACTCGACTCGGAGCAACCCACCGAACCTCCCTACGGCGCGGTCCGCGGCGCTCCCGCGCCCACGGCGGCGTGCCTCCACACCACGCGCCAGGCTTCGCCTGAGCGCGCGCGCTCGCTTGCGAGTGGGTCGCTGCCGCAACGCGCCTGCGCTCGTCTCCGGCAGTTCCAACGGGGACGACGTTCGATTCGGGGACTCGAGCACGTCTCCACCGTTTAACGCGCGGCGCTATCGCGCCGCTGCGGGACAGGCTCGCTGGGCTCGCGCCCCGCCGGCCGCAGGCGCCCGTTGGACGCGCGGCGCGAAGCGCGCCGCTGCAACACAGGCTCGCTGCGCTCGCGTGTTGCGGGCCGCGGGCGCTACCGATTCGCGCGTGGGGCTCGGCCCCGCTGCGCGGCGCGCCGTGCGACGGACTCGCACGCGGCGGCCGCGAGCAGTGCGAGCACGGGTACGAGCGGCATCAGGAAGCGCAGCTTGTACGGGATGACGAGGGCCGCCGCGGCGAAGTACGCGGTGAAGAGCGCGAGCACGAGGAACGCGGGGGAGCGGCGGAAGAAGCACACGGCGCCCGTGCCGCCGGCGAGCAGGAGGACGGTCCACAGGGCTCGCCCCGGTAGGCGTAGCGCGCGCAGCCAGCCGGGTGCCGCGTCTCCCCAGCGCTCGTCGAGAGCACGCTCGAAGAACGAAGGCGTGTCGAAGAGCAGGAGCGCGAGTTTGCGCGCCTGCTGCACCGCCACGGAGGCAAAGCCGCGCTCGCGCACGAACGCGAGCGTGCGTTCCTCGGCGAAGGCCTCGCGCTCCTCGTACGTCTCGCCCGCCTCCATATAGAGCTGGTGCAGGTGCGCGCGCTCCGCGCGTTCGTCGTCCGATTGGCGTTCGCGCGGCTCGAGCACGATGCCCATCTCGAGGTTCTTCCAGCGATTGCCCGCGATGCGCAGCCCGTGACCGTCGCGTTGGTTGGCGAGGAGTTGGGGGACGACGACGATCAGCATGGACGCGAGCAGCAGGGCCGGGGCGACCAGCGCGCGGCCGAGGCGCGCGGCCGTTGGCCGGCCACGCGTGCGCAACCACTCGCTCCCGAACAGGACGCCCGCGAGCACCGGCAGGAAGGGATTCATCGTGCCCTTCGCGAGCAGCGCGACGCCCAACGCCAGGCCGGCCGGCACGAGCGGCCAGCGTCGGCGCGACGAGAGGTGCACGAACACACCGAGGAACGTGACGCCGACCAGGGCGGCGTGGAGCAGCTCGGCCCACAGCGTGTGGACGTAGAAACCGAACCACGGGAAGACGCCGAGGCCGAGCGCGGCGGCCAGGGCGGCGCGCCGACCGAGCCCGATCGCGCGCGCCTGGGCATGGGTCAGGAGGACGAGGGCGAGCAACAGGCCGAGGTTCACCCAGCGCGCGCGGCGCTGGAGCAGCGCGCCCTCGTCCCGCAGCCCAACCACGCGCACGCGATCCTCGAAGGACACGCGGGCGGGCCATTCGACACGGCGCAGCGGCTCCAGGTCGGTCGTCCGGACGAGGTTCGCCCAGAGGCGCGAGATCAGCTCGGGGCGCTGGTCGAAGCGCAGGTGGCCGGGGAGGAGGCTCGTTTCGCCCCCCGCGGCGTCGGCGAAGGCGTACTCGGCGTAGTGCGGCTCGTCCTCGAAGAGCGTGGGCGTCGGCTCGTTCGCGATCACGAACGCGTGCAAGCCGGCGACGCCCACGAGGACGACGAGGATCCCGAGCCAGCGTGCCCGAAACGCGCCGCCCGCGGGCTGCGCGTCGTCGTCCGGACTCGCCTGGGGGAGGTGCGGGGCGTTCGTCACGTGCCGCGAATCATAGCCAGCGTGTGTTCCGGGCGCGGAGGAAAGATCGGATGCGGTGCAACGCGCGCTGCCCGCGACGCGAATTCGTTTCGATGCCTGTAAGGAGTCGTGCCCGAAGTGTCATTGGCTCCAGACACCCGGAAGCGAGCGCCGACCTCATCGCCTTCGGAAGCGACGAGCGCACGTGTTGCGCCGACGGGGACCGGGGAACATGGAAACAAATGATATTGCGTCGGGTGTCCTCCCTAGCCACGGCGTGTTGTCTTTCGGAGGAGGAGGCGCGCGGTTCGGTGTGTCGCGTCTCGGCATCCGAGGACGCGGTGTGAGGCTCGCGCTCGGGCTCGCGCTGGTGGTCAGCGCGTGCGCGCCGGCGCCCGGCGGCGGGAAGATCAATCCGATCGGCGGCAGCGGTCCGTTCGAGGAGGGCGAGATCGGCGGTGGTGGTGGCGGCGGCGGAGGCGGTGGCCCCGTCGGCGGCGGCGGCCCGACCTTCGGCGAGGACGGTGGCGATCCAGCTCCGCCCATCGCGACCGGCGCCGTGGCAGCGGTGCTCGAAACCCAGAGCGCCGGCCTCGACTCCTACATCCTCCGCGGGACGTTCCCGGTGCCGCCGAACACGTTCCCCCGCGGGGACGGTCTCCAGCCCTTCACGATCTACGACTACGACGGGACGCCGCTCGAGACGCAGACCGAGCTCGTGAGCCGCTACGCCAATGCGTCCGACGGCGCCGACGTGGTCGAGGTCATCGCCCGCGTTCGCCTCGACCCGGAGATCGCGACCGACGCCTACACCCGGTTCGAGGTGCGCCAGGCGCCCCGCAACGCGGCGCCTAATCCCGGCGCGCCCGGCGTCGAGGACCTCTCCGCGCCGGAGAACCTGACGCCGAACGTCACGGCGATGCTCGCCGATCCGCAGTCCATCGAGATCGCCGCGTACGACGTCTTCGGACACAAGTACGTCTGCTATCCGCTCGACGGCACCGGCTGGAAGAAGCTGACGCGCTACGGGCTCGTGCAGACCGAGCTGCGCGTGTTCCAGACGATGGAGCCCGAGACCGAAGTCGCCGGAACCCAGGGCACGCTGCCGCACCTCTTCGGCGTCCACAGCTACGTGAGCACGTTCCGAGGCGACGATCTGATCGGCCTCGACCTGCGCTTCAACAACGCGCACAGCGGGAACGACAAGGGCAGCGACGCGGACGATCCGCTCGATCGCGTGTACTTCGATCGCATCGAGCTCATCGTCCCGTCCAACTGGTTCGTCGAGGGCGCCTTCGAGGACCCGTTCTTCGGGGGCGACGTGATCTCGAACGGCAAGCGCATCCTGCAGCTCGTCGAGCCGAACACGCAGGGCAAGAAGCACGTCATGACCTGGCTCGGGCAGACCCACCGGCGGCTGATGCTCGCGACGAGTTCGCTCGACGTCGCGGCTCAGAAGTACGTCAGCGACGGAGCGGGGCAGGGCTTCTGCGTCGAAGGCACGGACCCCGACGACGAGCACGAGTACTGGTCCTGGTGGAACCGCGGCACGGCGCGCTTCGGCACGCAGAACTACGAGCTGCCGTCCCTCGCGCACATGAACATCGACTCGCTGCGGACCAACGAGGCCAACGCGTTCCAGTCGCTCCGGAATCACCTCGTGTTCGGCACGGGCACGGGGAGCTACCCGATCGTCGCCGGGGTTCTCGGCTGGGCGCACCCCTGGGGTGTGACCTACGGCGGAATGACCGGGGGCAACGAGATCTTCATCTACGACGGCGTCACCACCGCGAACATCGCGTCGCGGCTCAGCACGCAGCGCTTCAAGGCGACGCACCGGATGCACACGGATCGCCAGCCCACTGCGCTCTACAACATCGACGGCGAGCCGACGTCGCCCGAGGATTGGCTCGTCGGCGGCGAGTACGTGCCGTTCGAGCACTACAACGTGCCGAACCTGTCGACCGGCGATCCGTTCGGACTTGGCGACGCGCCGCAGTTCCAGATCAACTACGCCGTCAGCACGGGACGCACGCCGCCCTACGAGGCGACGCTGCGCTCGTTCCAACCGCACGACTACCAGCACTACGTGCGCTACACGCGCAGCGCGAAGGTGCTCGCGTGGTTGGTCAACGACTCGATCGCGAAGGACGACCTGCGCATGCAGGCGGAGAACTACCGCCTCGGCTACCACCCGTACAAGAACAGCATGTTCGGGTTCCAGGGGTCGGGCATGAAGTCCGACCAGGTCTTCGTTTGGAGCAACCCCGGCGTGGGCTTCGGTTACGGACGCGGCGAAGCGTGGGGCGCGGACTGTGTCGTCGCGGCCTACGCGCTCTCCGATCCGTCCTACCGCGCCGACGTGCTGCCTTGGTTCCAGACGCTCGCGTCGATCATCAGCGATGGCCAAGCGGCGTGCAGCGGCTTCATCCAGGCCAACATCAGTCCGAAGCTCCTGAACGGCCTCTATCGCGGACGCCAACAGATCGAGCAATCGATCACCGAGAGCATGCTGCAGGGCTTGCGCGAGACCGTGTTCCGCGGCGCCGACCAGGCGCGCTCCGACCTCGTACGCGACGTGCTTCGCGACTCGCTGTACGGCTTCGTCTCCGACATGAACTTCATCCCGGGCGAACTCGTGCCGCCGTCGATGACCGCCGTCGGTCCGGTCGACGTGACCAAACCCGTCTGGTGCTCGTTCAAGCAAATGCCCAAGAACGGCTGGTCGCCCTACAAAGAGGGCTATCAGGACTGGTCGAGTTTCGCCTGGGGCTACGAGCTCACGGGTGATCCGATCTTCCTGTCGCGCGCGCTCGGACAGCTGGGGAACAACGGTTCGCTGTATGGGCACATGCTCGGTGGGGGCGTTTCGAACATCGAGAATCGCGCGGCGCTGATTGCGCTGGTGCAGCGATTGAACGGGATGTGAGGGTGTTCGCGGTGGGGGGGCACTGAGGTTCCGGGTGATGTCGGGGTTCGTTTTCGCCTCGCAGGACTCGCTTCGCTCGTTCTGCTTGTCGGGGCGCAACGATGGGACGGGGGCTTGTGACGTTTTCCTCTTCGCCTCGCAGGACTCGCTTCGCTTGTTCTGCCTCGTCGAGGCGTAACGACGGGACGGGGGCTTGTGACGTTCTCCTCTTCGCCTCGCAGGCTCGCTTCGCTCGCTGCGCTCGTGTTGGTGTCCCCTTCGATTCGGGGAGTTGCCGACGTTCTCTATCGATTCACGCGCAGCGCTTCGCGCTGCTGCGGCACAGGCTCGCTTCGCTCGCGTGCCGCGGTTTGCAACGGCCCAGGGGGTTACACGGCAGTCGCGACGGTTTCCGGAACGGGCGATGGGGCGTTCGGGGACGTGTCACCGGAGTGCGGGCGGCTGGTTGCACGGAGTGTGCGTATGGCGTGCAGCGGGGCGAAACCCTGCGCGTGAATCGGTCGCGTGCGGCCCGCGCGGCACACCGCGAAGCGGGGTATGCCGTGCAGTGGCGCGATCGCGTCACGCGTTGAACGGTGGGGACGTGCGCGAGTCCCCGAACCGGACGCTGTTTCCGCTGGAAGTGCTGGAGACTTCCACATGCCGTTGCGCCAGCGACCAGTCCATGCGGGAGCACGCCCGCGCGTCGTGCGGGAGCGCGGCGCGCGGATGCACGGGGCTTTCGACTCGGAGCCATCCGGCGGACCGGTGTACGGCGCGGTGCTCGGCGCACGCGGGCTTCGCCCGGCGTGGGTGCTGCCGGGGTTTCGCTCCCATGGCGGCGCGCTCCCATGCCACGCGCCAGGCTACGCCTGAGCGCGCGCGCTCCCGCATGGGTGGGGCGATGGCGCAACGGCATGTGAGAGTCTTCGGCACTTCCAGCGGGGACCGCGTGCGGTTCGGGGACTCGGGCACGTCACCACCGTTTAACGCGCGGCGCTATCGCGCCGCTGGGGGACAGGCTCGCTTCGCTCGCGTCCCCCCGGCCGCAGGCGCCCGTTGGACGCGTGGCGCTTCGCGCCACTGCACGGCATACGCCGCTTCGCGGCGTGCCGTGCGGGCCGCAGGCGCCCGATGGACGCGCGGCGCTGGCGCGCCGCTGCCACACAGGCTCTCTTCGCTCGCGTGTTGCGAGCCGCAACGGACCGTGGAGTAGCAGGGACGGCCGAGGGGGCGTTCGGGGACTTGTCACGGGAGCTGTCCGTACCTCGAGTTGCGAGAGGCCGAGGCGCGGGATGCGCGTCGAGCGTGGCCGTCGAGCAACACCGAGGCAGTCCGTTCTGAAAGGAATCTCGACGATCCGCGTGACAGGCGACCGGCGCTGCCGGTGAGAGATCGGTTCCACCCTCTTCCACCCGCTTCCGGTCCGGTCATGAAGCTTCTCCTTCGAGCGCTCGTCTTGGTCGCGCTGTTCACCAGCGCGGCTTCGGCCCTTCAGTCCCGGCTCGCGCCGCCGCGCGCCAACCCCGGTCGGGAACCCGTCTCCACGGGAGCCACCCTTCTCGAGCCCCTGATCGCCCTCGGCCCGCTGCCGTCCGGGGCGCTCGTGTTGTGGGAGGGTGCGTCGCCACCACCCGGTTTCGTGATGACCCCGTGGACGGTGGACGTGAACCCGCCGCCGGCGTGGTCAGCGGCGAGTTCGATCCCTTACTCGGTCGTGGGGGCGCAGTCCGCGGTCCTCGCGGGCAAGCTCTATCTGTTCGGCGGTCTCGACTACTTCGCAGGCTATCGCACCGACACGCGCGTGTACGACCCCGCCAGTGACTCGTGGTCCTCGCGTGCGTCGATGCCCTTCGCACAGGCCTACGGTGCGTGTGCCGTCGTGAACGGGAAGGCGTACGTGTGCGGTGGCGTGGACGGACCGAGCGGAGTTCTCGCGTTGGTGCAGGAGTACGATCCGGTGGCGGATCAATGGACCCAGAGGGCGAGCTTGCCGGTGGCCCTGACCGAGGCTGCGGGCGGAGCCGCGGGCGGGAAGCTCTTCGTGCTCGGTGGCTGGAACGGATCCGCGACCCTCGACGCCATTCACGCCTACGACCCGTCGCTCGATCAATGGACGACGCGGCGCGCGCGTCTCTCCCCGGCGCGGCGACTCGCAGCGAGCGCGGGCCTGGGGGGCAAGCTCTACATCATGGGCGGGTTGGACAGCGGTGGTAGCCTGGCTCGCGTGGACGTCTACGATCCGTCGAGCGACTCGATCGAGTCCGTCCGGCCGTTGCCGTTCAAGCAACACGAGTCGGTCGCCGCGGCCATCGCCGGCAGGATCCACCTGATCTCCGGCGCCACCGATCCGGGGACGTACGCGAACGCGCTCCTCACGTACAACCCGTTCACCGACGGCTGGGTGCAGGGGCCCGCCCCGTCCACCGCGCACGCCACGGGCGCGATCGGAGCACTCGGCGGTCGCCTTCACGTGATCTCCGGATACGCGGGTTCTTCGACGCCGACGGAGCACGAGGTCCTGGAGCCCGGCGGCCCGGAGCTTCACGTCATACGTCGCAAGTGATGTCGGGCCGCAGTCCGGACGGCCGAGCTTGGAGTCTGCGTCACAGGTCGCGGAGCGTGTAAGAACGACCCCGCGCATGGGCACAATCGAGTGTGCTACCCCAAGCTCTCGCGTCCGAATCCTGGCACGCGCGAGTTGGCTTCCAACCTGTGACGCAGACTCCTAGCCCGATCTATTCACGAGGCTGCACTGCAGAAGCCACAACCGAGCAGCTGCGCTGCTCTCTCGGCCCCTCCCGGCACTTTGCGAACGCCGTCGTCCTCGACGACCCGATCAGGGTCGCCTGCGGGGCCGTCGCACGCA